>JAPXRJ010000257.1:0-3939 GCA_033813615.1 Microthrixaceae bacterium
GATCTGGCAGCTCGTCCACCCGGCTCTGGAGTCGGACTTCGCGCCGTTGCGCACCCTGGAGGGGCGTGGACTCGACCTGCCCGGCTGGTCCTCGAACCTGGTCGGACGCTCGGCTGAGCTGGCACGGCTCGACGACCTCCTCGCGTCGAGCCGGGTCGTCACCGTGCTCGGCCCGGGCGGATCGGGCAAGACCCGCCTGGCGGTCGAGGCTGCGCACCGATCGCTCGACGACCACGATTCGGTCGAGTGGATCGACCTGGCGAAGGTGGCGCACCGAGACGGTGTGGACGACCTCGTCGTCTCGGAGCTGTCGATCCACGCCGGGCCCAGGGCGCCGCGCCAGCGCATCGTCGAGCACCTGCGGGCTCGCCGGGCGCTGGTCGTCCTCGACAACTGCGAGCACGTCCTCCACGCGGCTGGATCCCTGGTCGAGGACGTGGTGGCGAGCTGCTGCGGCGTCACCGTGCTGACGACCAGTCGTGAGCCGCTGGAGCTCGGTTCGGAGGCGCTCCTGCGGCTGGGGCCGCTCACGGTTCCGGTGGATGCCGAGGGTGTCGACCTCTTCGACTGCGACGCCGGGATCCTGTTCGGGGAACGGGTGGCGCGGGTGCGCGAGGGTGGGATCGACAGCGCCGAGGATCGAGCGGCGGCGGCGGAGATCTGCCGCCGTCTCGACGGGATCCCGCTGGCGCTGGAGCTCGCTGCGGCGAGGGCGCGGTCGATGCCGTTGACGGTGGTCGCCGAGCGCCTGGAGCGGCGCTTCGCGCTCCTCGTCGGCGGGACCCAGACTGCCCTGGCGCGTCAGCGGACCCTGGAGGCGTCGGTGGCGTGGAGCTACGACCTGCTCGATCCGGTCGAGCAGTCGGCCGTTCGTCAACTCAGCCAGTTCTCCGGTCCGTTCGACCTCGTCGATGCGATGGCGTTCCTCGACGTCGCGGAGCCCGACCCCCGAGATGTGGTGGCGTCGCTCGTCGATCGGTCGCTGCTGCTCGAGGAGCGGGATGCAACGACCGCCCGGTATCGGATGCTGGAGACCGTCCGCTTCTTCGCCCGTGACCGAGCGCTGCAGGCCGACGAGTCTGCGACGCTGCGAGACCGACATCTCGCATGGGTCAGCGACGTCGTGCGCTCCGAGTCGGCGACCTTCGAACAGGCGGGCGCGGCCGCCGCGCTGCTCAGGTTGGATCGGATCGTGGAGGAGATCCGCGCCGCACTGGACTGGGCGGCGAGCACGGACCGCCCGGCCGACGCCCTGGAGATCCTCACCGACCTCATGTGGTACTGGGTGTGGCGGGGCATGGCTGGCGATGCGCTGCGACGGTACGAGGAGCTCGGGCCGCTGGACGGCATCGTGGACGACCACCTCTTGGCCCGGGCGGGGTTCGCCCGCTTCAAGGTCCAGTCGCACGCGCTGCCCGACCACGACGCGCTCGAGGCATGCGCAGCCGCGACGCTCGACGAGGCGATCCGGGTGGGGGACACGGCGGTCGAAGGTCGACTGCGGCTGCTGCTCGCCACCCACCGTGGGTTTCGGGACCCTGTCGGTCAGCGCAGCGACCTCGATGCCGCCGCCGATCTGTGCCGCGAGCACGGTGGTCCGTTCTGGTCGGCGATGGCCGACTGCCACGTCTCGCAGTCGCTGCTGTTCCAGGTCCGGCTGCTCGACGCCCAGGTGCCGGTGGCAGCGACGGAGCGGGCCGCCGCGGCGAGCGGGATCCGGCAGCTGGTCGTCGAGTCGATCGGGCGTCGGGCGACGATCGCGTTCGGCCTCGGCGACCACGACGGCGCGCTGCAGGCGCTCGCCGACGTCGACGCAGCTCTGGAGGGGGTCGACAGCAGGGAGATGCGGGCCATGACGCTGGCTGCCGCGACCTGGGTGCACGTCCACCGAGGCGACGTCGAGGGGGTGATCGCACGGACCAGCCGGGAGATCGACGACTACGTGCGCGACGAGGACCTCCAGTTCGTGCCACTGCTCCTGGCGCCGCTCGCTGCCGCCCGGATCGCGGCGGGACAGGCTGCCGTGGCGTGCGAAGAGCTGGCCGTGGTGTGGAACCACCCGGAGGTGCAGGCGGCGAAGGTCTACGGCTTCGTCCTGGTTCCGGTGTACGCGGCGGCGCTCCGCGCCGCGGGGAAGGCGACCGACGCACGCACGCTGGTGCTCGACGGGCTGCAGATCGCCGCTGGGCTGGAGTCGGATGCGTTCGCCGCGCAGTTGGCGCTCCTGCTCGGCGCCTTCGACCTCGACGACGGAGACCCCGCATCGGCGGAGCCACGCCTCCACGACGCGCTCGACGCATTGCACCGAGCAGGGCATCGCCAGGACGTGTGCGACGCGCTCGAGGAGCTCGCCCACCTGGAGCTGGACTTCGCTCGCCCGGCCGCCGCTGCAGTCCTGCTGGGTGCTGCCGCGGCCGAGCGCGACGCGCAGCGGGTGGTGCTGCGGCCTTGGCGCCAAACTGCGTTCGACGACACGGTGGCGCGGACCCGAAGCGAGCTGGGAGACGACGAGATGGAGGAGCGCTGGGCCCGTGGCGCGGCGCTGACGCTCGATGAGGCAGTGGCGCTCGCTCGACGCGGTCGCGGCGAGCGCGTCCGACCGACGTTCGGCTGGGACGGCCTGACCGACACCGAACGACGGGTCGCGCAGCTCGCAGCGGACGGCCTGACCAACCCGCAGATCGCCGATCACCTCGTCGTCGGCCGCGAGACGGTCAAGTCCCACATGGCGTCGATCCTGCGGAAGCTGGGGGTGCGGAACCGGACGGAGCTGGCCCGACTCGTGGCCTCGCTGCACGCCGGACCCTGACTGTTCGTCGGGTGGCGTGCTGGGTGACCTGTCCGCGCTCCGGCCTGGTGGGAGCAGTCGGAGGTGGCGCCCGGTCAGTGCGGCCGATGCTGGTGGGTGTCCGCTCGCCGAGAGAGGACCCGTTGGGCGATCATCGCAGCGAGAGCTCCGGTGACCAGCAGGACGCCGGCCAGGCGGATCCACACGTCGTCGACGGCGACAACGATCGCGGCGATCGCTGCGAGTGCGACCAGCACGGCGAACGCCTCGCCCAGCGAAACCCCACGCTCGGGTGCGTCCTTCCAGTCGAACTCTCCGATCTTCGGCGTGATGTCGATCCGGTGCTGAGCCATCGTGTCCACCTCTTCGTGATCGGCCGTCCCCCGGCGACTGCGTCATGTCGTTCGGCCGTCTCCTACCCAGCGTCGCCACC
This sequence comes from Microthrixaceae bacterium, assembly GCA_033813615.1. Lineage (GTDB taxonomy): Bacteria > Actinomycetota > Acidimicrobiia > Acidimicrobiales > Microtrichaceae > Dermatobacter. Next base: position 3,222 of record JAPXRJ010000257.1, read on the forward strand.
CCCTCAACCCCGCGCTGCTGTGCGTTCCTGAGATCGACGTCAGGGTGGGTAGGGTCGGGTCCCGATCAGGTGCAGGGCGTCGTCGGTCCCGACGACCCCGCAGGGAGGGCGATCAGGTGAGCGAGTCGAGCGAGCTGTACCAACGGGGTGCGGCCAAGATGCGTGAGGTGTACGCGGGTGACGTCGTCGAGCTCCCAGAAGGGACGATGGCCTTCAGCGACGTGATGATGCGCTCCCTGTTCGCCCAGGTGTGGACGCGGGACGAGCAGCTCGACCGCAGGTCTCGGCGCTTGCTGCTGATGGGTGTGATCGCGGCGCAGGGCCAGAGCGACACCTGGAAGATCCAGGCTCGCGCTGCGCTTCGCCACCGCGAGCTGACCGCTGACGAGCTCCGCGAGACGCTGGTGCAGTTGGCCCCCTACGCCGGCTACCCGAACGTTGCACCGCTCGTCATGGCGTGCGAAGAGGTCATCGGTGCCTGGAGCGCAGAAGGGGAGCCGGGCTACGAATCGGACGGCTGAGTCCGGTTGCGTAGCGGGCCAACGGACTCGGACTGGATGCGTCGCTTGGTGGCCGCCCATGCACAGATGAGGCAGGTGGTCATGTCGTGGCGGAGCGCGGGGCAGTGCTCCCTGCCGAAGTAGATGATCTGCAGGTGGCGACGGTTCCACGTGTCGGTCGGGAAGACGGCCTTGAGGTCCCGCTCGGTGCGCTCGAC
>JAPXRJ010000258.1:0-3903 GCA_033813615.1 Microthrixaceae bacterium
GCGTTCGACGCCGCGGCGGTGAGCATGTGGACCTCGTCGAGGATGTACACCTTGGTCCGACCGGGTGAGCCGACCGCGGCACGCTCCACCAGCTCGCGGATGTTGTCGACCCCGTTGTTCGACGCCGCGTCGAGCTCGAAGAGGTCGAAGCTCCGCCCTCCCTCGATCTCGATGCAGGCGGAGCACTCGCAGCACGGCTCGCCGTCGCGGAGGTCCTCGCAGTTGAGCGCCTTGGCCAGGATGCGCGCCGTCGAGGTCTTGCCGGTGCCGCGGGGGCCGGAGAACAGGTAGGCGTGGCCTTCCGTGCCTCCACGGACGGCGTTGCGCAGCGCGCCCACCACGTGGTCCTGGCCGCGCACCTCGCCGAAGCGTCGGGGGCGATAGCGGCGGTACAGGGACTGAGGGGCCACGCCGGGATCCTACCGAGGAGGGCCCGACGGTCCCGGCCGTGTGCGCCGAGGGCGCTCGAACGACCGGGCCCGACACCCGATGGCGGAGACGGTGGGATTCGAACCCACGGTGAGTTTCCCCACACACGCTTTCCAAGCGTGCCGATTCGGCCGCTCTCGCACGTCTCCGGGGCGGGACGATAGCCTGACTCCACGCCTGCGTCCTCAGGTGGCGGCCGGGTCCTGTGCGACCGGAGCCCGTGAATCGGGTCAGGGCCGGAAGGCAGCAGCTCTCAGCGGAACCTCCGGTGTGCCGCAGATCGCCTGGCCGCCTCCTGGGGACGCAGGCGCTGTCGCGTGAGCCCGGCCGTCGAACTTGTACGCCACCGACACACCAACGGTCACCCACGTACAAGTTCGCAGCGCGCTGCACCTGGCCCGTCGAACTTGTACGCCACCGACACACCAACGGTCACCCACGTACAAGTTCGACTGTGGGAGCGCGCCCGCTACGGTCCGGCTCGATGACCGACCGGACCACCTCGCCCTCACCGGTGCTCGCCCCCTCGTCCGAGCACGACGGGTGGATGGACCTGGCGCTCGACGAGGCCCGCGCCGCCGCGAACCACGGCGACGTGCCGATCGGTGCCGTCGTGGTGCGCGTCGCCGGCGACCGGGCACCGGAGGTCCTGACCCGACGGCACAACGAGCGTGAGCTCACCCACGACGGCACCGCGCATGCCGAGGTCCTCGCCCTCCGGGACGCCTGCGCTGAGCTCGGCCGCTGGCGTCTCGACGACTGCATCCTGGTGGTCACGCTCGAGCCCTGTCCCATGTGTGCCGGCGCGCTGTGGGCCACGCGCATCGGCGGCGTGGTGATCGGCGCCGAGAGCTTCGAAGCGGGGTCGCTCGGCACGCTCTACCACCTGGGCCAGGACCCGCGACTCAACCACGAGTTCCCGGTCCGGGTCGGCGTGCGCCGCGACGAGTCAGCCGAGCTGCTGCAGAGCTTCTTCGCGTCGCGACGCTGAACGCGGCGGATCCGGTTGTGCCCGACCTCGGGTCCCACCGCTAACGTCGCATCCGGAGACGTGCCAGAGCGGACGAATGGGACGGTCTCGAAAACCGTTGTGGTCGCAAGGTCACCGTGGGTTCGAATCCCACCGTCTCCGCCATCTGGAACCCCTGCTGCGGCAGGGGTTCCGGCGCTTTTGCCCGTCGTGTGCCCGTCGTGTGCCCGACGACACGTGGCGTCGGGGGCGCAGCCCCCATATTCTGACACCCGGTGTCAAACGTGACCGAGTACCAAATGGGTGTGAGTGCCGAGAGCACCGGTCTGCGCGAGCGCAAGAAGGAGCAGAAGCGGGGGCGGCTCAAGGACGCTGCGCTGGAGCTGTTCGCCGAGCGCGGGTTCGACGACGTCACCGTCGACGAGGTCGCCGAACGCGCCGAGGTCTCCAAGAGCACCCTCTTCCGCTACTTCGAGACCAAGGAAGACCTCATCCTGGCCGACACCCGCGGCCACGGGGACGCGTTCCTGGCCGCGTTCGCCGAGCGACCCGTCGACGAGCCCGTCCTGTCGTCGCTGCGCGCCGCGGTCCACTCCCTTGTCTCCAACGTCCAGGCCGACAGGGCCCGCTTCCAGCGTCGCACTCGGATCGTGGCCGACTCACCCACGCTGTCGTCGCGGTCCCTGGAACGCCAGATCGAGTGGGAGGACGGGCTCGCCCGGGCGATCCTGCCCCGCTTCCCCGACCGCGACGACGCCGAGGCCCGCGCCTCGGTCATCGCCGCGGCCACCCTCGCCGTCGTCCGCATCGCCACCCGCCGGTGGGTCGCTGCGGAGGACTCCTCATCCCTCGAAGACCACCTGCTGCCGGCGTTCGACGTGCTGGCCGACGAACTGAAGGGCGCCGACTGACGATGCTCACCCAGATGCTGCGGGACTTCCTGCGGCCCTATCGCAAGCAGCTGCTCGTCGTGCTGGGACTCACCACCGTCCAGACGATGTGCGTGCTGTTCCTCCCCACGCTCAACGCCGACATCATCGACAAGGGCGTCATCACCGGCGACACCGGCTACATCTGGCGAGTCGGCGGGATCATGCTCGGCGTGACGCTGGTGCAGGTGCTCTTCGCTGTCGGCGCCGTCTACGTCGGCTCGCGCGTCGCCATGGCCTTCGGTCGCGACGTGCGAGGCTCGCTGTTCCACAAGGTCACCGGGTTCGCCGCACAGGACGTCGCGCAGTTCGGCGCACCGTCGCTGATCACCCGCATCACCAACGACGTGACCCAGGTCCAGATGCTCGTCCTGATGAGCTGCACCCTGCTCGTCGCGGCGCCCATCACGATCGTCGGCGGCGTGATCATGGCCGTACGAGAGGACGGCCCACTGTCGCTCCTCCTGCTCGTCAGCGTCCCGGTGCTGGTGATCTCGATCGGCCTGATCGTCGTGCGGATGATCCCGCTGTTCCAGGTGATGCAGGACCGCATCGACCGGATCAACGAAGTCCTGCGGGAGCAGATCACCGGCATGCGCGTCGTGCGGGCTTTCGTCCGAGAGGACGACGAGGCGGCACGCTTCGGCGAGGCGAACGGTTCCCTGACCACCGTGTCGCTCCAGACCGGTCGCCTGATGGCGTTCATGTTCCCGATCGTGATCGCTGTGCTCAACCTCTCGAGCGTGGCGGCGATCTGGTTCGGAGCGGACCGTGTCGCGTCCGGCGATCTCCAGATCGGCGCCCTGATCGCGTTCCTCAGCTACCTGATCCAGATCCTCATGTCGGTGATGATGGCGACGTTCGTCGCCGTCCTCACCCCACGCGCCGCGGTCAGCGCTGACCGCATCGGCGAGGTGCTGGCCACCGAGTCCGCCGTCGCCCAGGCCGCCGACCCCGTGACCGAGATCCCCGCACGACCGACGCTGCGCTTCGACCACGTCGAGTTCCTCTACCCGGGGGCCGAGCACCCGGTGCTCTGCGACCAGAGCTTCGCCGCCGAGCCCGGCACCACCTTCGCCATCATCGGCTCCACCGGGTCGGGAAAGACCACGCTGATCGACCTGATCCCGCGCCTGTACGACGCGTCGTCGGGCACGATCTCGCTCGGCGGCATCGACGTGCGCGACATCGACCAGGAGACGCTGTGGAGCCACATCGGACTGGTGCCTCAGAAGCCGTTCCTCTTCTCCGGCACCGTCGCGTCGAACCTGCGCCACTCGAAGCCCGACGCCACCGACGACGAGATGTGGGAGGCGCTGCGCATCGCCCAGGCCGAGGACTTCGTCCGCGCGATGCCCGACGGCCTGAACTCCCCCATCAGCCAGGGCGGGTCCAACGTGTCGGGCGGCCAGCGCCAGCGCCTGGCCATCGCCCGAGCGCTCGTCCGCAAACCCGACGTGTACCTGTTCGACGACTCGTTCTCCGCGCTCGACCTGGCAACCGACGCACGGCTGCGGGCCGCGATCGCACCCGTCGTCGGCGACGCTGTCGTGGTCGTGGTGGCCCAGCGGGTGT
>JAPXRJ010000259.1:0-3893 GCA_033813615.1 Microthrixaceae bacterium
GCTTGGAGGAGCGGGCGACGATGTCGCTCCGGAGCAGGGAGCCCGCCCCGGTGGGCAGCACGTCCAGTCGGCGCGCCATCAGCGCCGCGCTCCCCGCCGTCGGTGGCTTGGAACCGGTCGGCGTGATGCCCAACCGCCCGAGCACCTGCCGGCCGGCACCGCCGAGGTACAGGGCGCGAGGTCCGCCGTTGAACGCCGCGGTCCCCTCCCGGTGACCGACCTCCGGACCGCTACCCGCCCCTCCGTCGAGCGGCACCCGGCGGACCGCAGCGCGGCCACCGCCGGCGTGGGCGTCGAGGACCAGCGTCCGGGCCCCGGAGCGGGCCGAGACCGCACCAGCGGTGAGGCCGGCCAGGCCCCCGCCGATGATGACCACGTCGACCGCCGTCGGCATGGCGCCCGGGTGGTGGAGCTGGGGATCGGTTCGTTCTTCCATGCCCTCTCGACGGACGAGCGGGCCGATGTGTGACGGCTCCCATGAGAAGGCGTCAGGATCAGCCCGACGTCAGGTTCATCCGGGCCGAGCGGAGGCCGTAGACGAAGGCGTTCGGCATCTCCTCGACCGTGCCGTCGATCACGGACAGGTCCGACACCCGGGCGAGCAGCTCGTCGAAGAACACCCTGATCTCCATGCGCGCCAGCGACGACCCCAGGCAGAAGTGGGTGCCGAAGCCGAACGCGAGGTGGTGGTTCGGGTGGCGCGTCACGTCGAGCGACTCGGGGTCCTCGAAGTGCGTCGGGTCGCGGTTGGCGGAGGAGTACATGAGCACCACCTGATCGCCTGCCTTGACCGAGGCGCCACCGATCTCGGTGTCCTCCACTGCGACCCGGCACATGTTGTGGATCGGGGTGACGAAGCGGATCAGCTCCTCGATCGCGACCGTGAGGTCCGCGCCATCGCGCATGAGGGCCCACTGCTCGGGCCGACGAGCCAGCTCGACCATCCCGCGAGCGATGACCGTGCGCGTGGTCTCGGCGCCGCCGTCGAGGAGGAGCAGGCAGTCGGAGATCACCTCGTCCAGACCGAACGGGTGCCCGTCCGGCAGCTCCGCCGTCGTCCAGACCGTCATCACGTCATCGGCGGGACAGCGCTGCTTCTCCCCGTAGAGCTCTGCAGACGCACCAGCGAACTCCATGGCCGCGGCGATGCCGTCCTCGTCCATGTAGCGCGGGCCGCCACCCAGCGCGATCGTCCGTTCCGACCACTCCATGAGCTTCGGGAACATCTCCTGCGGGAAGCCGAGCAGCAGGCCGATCATCTCCGCGGGCAGCGGCGCGGCCAGCTCCCCGACGATCTCCACGGGAGCGCCGTGGCCGAGCGCCGCGTCGAGCAGGCCGACGACCGTGGCGCGCACGTGGTCCTCCCACTTCGCCACCGCCTTCGGCGTGAAGCGCCTCGACACCAGGTTGCGCCGGTGCGAGTGCAGCGGGTCGTCCAGACCGATGATCGCCGGATCCGCCGGGATGTTCGGTCGGTAGCCGCCCTTCGTCCGATCGGAGCTGATGAAGAGGTGCTTGTGCTTCTCGATCTCGACGACGTCGTCGTAGCGTGCGACACCCCACAGCTCGTTGACGGGATCCCACACGACCGGCTCGTTGTCGCGCAGCCACGCATAGGTCGAGTACGGGTCCCCGACGTAGAAGTCGCCGTCGAGGAGGTCGATCTGCGGTCGCTGCTCGTTCGCCATCACGCCTCCCCGTGCTGCACCCGGCCATCGACGGCGTCGTCGCCGAAGAACGCCCGGGCCGCCGGTTCGAAGTCGGGTCCGCGCCGCAGGTGGTGGCCGCCGTCGACGCTCAGCGACGTCCCGGTCACCCACGATGACTCCGGGCCCAGCAGGAAGCGCACGACGGAACCGACGTCGTCGACGGTGCCGGAGCGCGACACGGGCATGTTCTCCATGTAGGAGTCCATCACCTGCTCGTCGTCCATGATCATGGACACCAGGTCGGTCGCGACGATGCCGGGCCGCACCGCGTTGACCCGCACGCCCGCACGTCCGAGCTCGTCGGCGGTCTGACGGACGAGCATGTCGATGCCCGCCTTGGACACGCAGTACGGCCCCATGAACGGGTGGGTCACCGCCGCGGCGATCGACGAGATCGCCACCATCGACCCACCGCCGGTCCCGGCGATCGCGGCGCCGGCGTGCTTGAACAGCAGGAACGTGCCGGTCAGGTTGGTCCGCAGCACGTCGGTCCACTCCTCGAGCGGGGTGGTGATGATCGGGCCCAGACCGCCACGACCGGCGGACGCGACGGCGAAGTCCAACCCCCCGGTGGCCTGCGTGGCCACCTTGACAGCGGCCGCCACGTCGTCCTCGGATCCGGCGTCGCCGACGACGAAGCGAACGAGTCCGTTGATGGGTGCGGCCGCCTCGAGCGCCGTCACCGCCCCGCGGAGGCGTTCCTCGGTGCGGCCCATGATCGTGACGGCGGATCCGTCGGCCACCAGGCGCCGCGCGCTCTCCAGGCCGATGCCGCTGCCACCTCCGGTGATGAGCGCAGCGGTTCCGTTCAGTGCCAGTTCGGTCATGCGCCGCACGGTAGCGACTGGCGCAGTGAGCGGCTGCTCAGACGCCGATGTCGGACTGGGACGCGTAGCCGGCGGCGATCGCTGACACGTCGTCGGTCGGCCGCACCGCCGGAGCGGGTGCCGCGCAGTCCACCGGTTCGAGGCTGGCTGGAGGTGCCGACGATGCCGGCACCTCCAGCACGGAGCGGAGCTCGCCGGTCGAGCACCCCGGCACGTTGATGTTCGTAACCGACGCAGGTGTCGTGGCCATCGACCCGTCGAGGATCGCCGCTCGGTGCGCCTGGATCCACTCGACCGCGAGCTCTGCCGCCGCTTCGAAGCCGGCGGTGTCCTCGATGCCGGCGGACACGGCCAGCGCGGGGATCCCCCGGGACGCCGCGGCGCGAGCCGCGCCGACGGTGCCGGACAGCTCGATGAACGCGCCGATGTTCTGGCCCGAGTTGATGCCGGTCACGACCAACTGCGGCGTCTCGGCGATGCCTCCGTCGAGCGCCCAGTTGACCGAGTCGGCGGGGAAGCCGGTCACGGCGGTCGCGTCGGTACCCCCGAGCATCGTCGTGGGCGTGGCGGTGAGCTCTCCCGGAGTGGTCTTGCCGCCCGACCCGCTCTGGTTCGCCGCGGGAGCGGAGACCACCACCTGCGTGTCGGGCATGGCCTTCAGGGCCGTGACCAGGACGTCGATGCCCTCGGCGCCGACCCCGTCGTCGTTCGAGACCAGGATCGTGAGCGTCTGGGGAGCCGCGGTGGTCGTCACGGCCGTGCTCGTGGTGTCCTGCGATGTGTCGTCGTCGGAACTGCAGGCCGCGACCAGACCGAAGCAGGTGAGCAGCGCGAGCGCGGCGACGCCGGCTCGTGCTCGCACGGAACGCGAACGGAACGACATGACGGACACCCCCTGGTCGACGACGCCGCCACGGTATCGAACCCATGACCGAGCAGCGGCCTGGCGGCACCGACACGTGGGTAGGGTCGCTCCCCATGAAGGTCACGTTGCTCGGAACCGGCTCACCGTTGCCCGACCCGCTCCGGGCGGGGCCCGCCACCCTGGTCCAGGCCGGCGGGTTGCACCTCCTGTTCGACTGCGGTCGCGGCGCGCTCATGCGACTCGCCGCGGCAGGGGTCGCCGGACCGCAGGCGCTCTCCGCTCAGCTCCTGACGCATCTCCACTCGGACCACACGACCGATCTGAACGACGTCATCACCACGCGCTGGATCATGTCGCTGGTGCCTGCACCGCTCCCGTTGGTCGGACCGGTCGGCACGCAGCGGTTCGTGGAGCGGACCATGGAGATGCTCAGCGACGACGTCAGCTACCGGATCGCCCACCACGAGGACCTCACCGTCGGACCCCAGGTGG
>JAPXRJ010000260.1:0-3883 GCA_033813615.1 Microthrixaceae bacterium
GTCGCTCGCCACCGACGTGAAGTCGACCGGCGTCCCGATGGTCATCTGCACCGTGCCCGTCGCGCCGTTGGCGGTGATCGACACCGACGGGAGACGGTTGACCACGGTGATCTGACGAACGACCGCAGCGCTGCGCCCGCCGTCGTCGTCGATCACCTCGAGACGAGCGTTGAACGGGACGTTCCCCGACGGCGACTGGTACTGGCGGGAGTGCGACACGGCGGGGATCGACACGGACGCGCCGTCGCCGTAGTCCCACTCGTGGGACACGATCGTTCCGCCGCCGTGGCCGACGTCGCCGGCGTCGTTCGATCCCGTCGCGTCGAAGGTGACGTCGGTGCACATGTTGGTGGTCAACGGGTTCGCCGGTTGGTGCATCACCGCGGTCGGCAGCCGGTTGAGGACCTTGATCCGCACGAAGTCGCTGGCCGGGGTGCCATCTGCGTTTGTCACCGTCAGCACGACGGTGAACTCGCCCAGCGACTCGAACGCGTGGCTGGTATCCGCTGTGGTCGCGACCGCGGTCCCGTCGCCGAAGTCCCAGTTGTAGGTCAGCGACTGGCCTCTGGGGTCCACCGACTGCGACGCCTGCAGGGTCACCGTCTCACCCCGGTGCACCGTGGTCGGTGACGCGGCGAGGACCACGTCGGGGCTGACGTACACGGGAGCGGTGCTCCCGCTGGTGCCCTCCGCTCCCGCACGCATCGACGCCGTCATGGAGACGAGGGTCCCGTCGCTGGTCGCCACCCGGAGGTTGACCCGACCGCAGTCGTCGACCGGGGCACCCGGACGGGCGGAGCAGGTGGCCACCAGCCCGTCCGACGCGACGTCGTCGGCCAGCTCCGTGGTGCCGGCGAGCGCTCCGTTGGTGCACACCCGGCGGTACACGCTCGACGTGGTGGCGCCGGGCGCGGTCGACAGGTTGTAGATGATCGTCTGCTCGGCGTTGCGACGGAGACGCAGCGACGTGTGCTCCGGGTTCGCCGCTGCGCCAGGTCCTCCCGGGCAATCCGAACCGGCGGCTGCGGATCCGGCGACGACGCCCTTGGCCGAGGCGACGTCCTTCACGAAGACCGACCGCAGCATCCCGATCGACGCCGAGTCCGAGTTCCGCGCCCTGGTGGCGACGTCCTGGTCCATGCCGAGGAGCACCCAGCCGGCGATCGGCGCCATGAGGATGCCAACCATCCCCACCGACAGGAGCACCTCGAGCAGGGTCATGCCCGACTGCCCGAGCCGCGTGTGCCGAGCCATCACGGGGCTCCTGTCGGTGCGCCCGCCGGGTCGCGCTTGACCACGTCGAGAGTGGCCACCGCTCCGCGTTCCCGAAGCCGGATCGTGATGAGCTGAGCGCCCTGGTCGTCGCCGGTGCACGGGTCGCCCGACGCGCCGGCGGCCACGAACGCGCCGTCGGTCTGGTTCCAACGCTGCACCGACGCCAGCTCGATGGAGATCGAGCGACCGGGCGGCGGCGTCCACAGGTCCGTCGCCCCGTCGTAGGAGGTCACGCCCGCGCACTCGACGTAGGGCACCTCCTTGAGGCTCTCGGCGTAGCTGGCCGCAGATGCCTGGAGCTCCTGCAGGGTGCGCGTCGAGGCGCTCATCCGCATCGTCGTCAGGAGGCCCATCGTCCCGGCCCCGGCCAACGGCCCGAGGATCGCGATGACGACCAGCACCTCCACGAGCGTCGTCCCCGCCTCGCCCCGCCCTGCCCCGGCGGCGAGATGTCGGGTCGCTCTACGACGAGCGTGCCGACGATCGAATGGGCGGCTCAGCCGACCAGGTGATCGGCTGCCTGGCGGACGACGTGACACGTCGCCGCTGTGCTCTCTGGAGCTCACAAGTCCCTCCCCTCAAAGGCCCCGTGGATCAACCTGGCGTCAGCAGGGGCGCCTCGACGGCGATCGACCTGCTCTCGACGCTCTCGGGCGCGCGGATGGCGCATCCTGAGGTCGCGACGCTGAAGCCGACACCGCACGGTGTCGACCGGCTGCATCGGTCCTCTGCCGAGCATTCACACCTGATCCCCCCTTCCTCGGGCGATCCCCCAGCCCGAGCGAACTCCTCGAGCCAGCACCAGCGCTGATCACATCGGAAGCAGCGCTGAGCGGACCACGATCGGTCACCTACCCATCAGTACGCCGTCACATGCCAGAAGTCAATGACGATCGGGCAACGATCCTCGGTCGTGCTGCAACACCTGAACCACGCCGCGCTTCTGGACCGCGCGCTTCGACGATTCTCGTGACCGCCGATGTCGCACAGCGTCATCGAAGGTCATGGGAACTCGAGCAGCGATTGACCAGCAGCGATAGACCAGGGACGATTGATCAGGGACGGAGGCCGAGGGCGTCGACGATCTCCAGCACGGTGGTCGAGCGGTTCATGCAGTACAGGTGAAGGCCAGGTGCCCCGGCATCGATCAGCGCCTGGCTGAGCTCCACGGCCGCGTCGACGACGACCCGCTGTCGCTCCTCGGGAGTGGCCGCGCTGTCGACGGCTTCGGCCAACTCGTCGGGGAACGCGGCGCCGGCCATCTTGGCCATGCGGTGCACGCCCTGGGGGTTCGACAGCGGCATCACACCAGGGACGATCGGCTTGGTGGAACCGAGGTCCGCGAGCTCGTCGACGAGACGCAGGTAGTCGTCGACGTCGAAGAAGAACTGGGTGACGCCGAAGTCCGCCAGCTCGAGCTTGCGGGCCAGGTGCCGTCGATCCTTGCCGCGGTCGGTGGAGCGGGGGTGCAGCTCGGGGTGCGCGGCGACGCCGATCGAGAACCCGTCGCCGTGGGAGCGGATCAGCTCGACCAGCTCCTCCGCGTAGGTGAAGTCACCGCCGGCGGGCGAGCCGTCCGATGGCGGGTCACCGGCGAGCGCCAGGACGTCGAGCACGCCGTTGGCGGCGTAGTCGGCGATCAGCGCGTCGAGCTCGTCTCGGGTGTGGCCCATGCAGGTCAGATGCGCCATGGCCGGGTACGGGCGGTCCCGGTTGAGGTCGACGACGAGGTCGCGGGTGCGGCCGCGGGTCTCCCGGTTGCCGGCCGCGCCGTAGGTGACCGACACGTAGGAGAGCTCGAGCGGGGCAAGCTCGTCGATCGTGCGCTGGAGGGTGTCCATGCCCTCGTCGGTCTTGGGCGGGAAGAACTCGACGCTCAGCGTCGGACCGCCGGCGAGCAGGTCGCGGATGCGGGACGTCTCGTCGCTCACGATGCGCTCCCGGCACCGAGCGACACCTCGGCCGCGTCGACGGTGTTGGCGAGCAGCATGGCCCTGGTCATCGGCCCCACTCCCCCGATCCTCGGCGAGACGAACCCCGCCACCTCGGCCACGTCGTCGGCCACGTCGGAGACCACCTTTCCGTCCTGGAAGCTCACTCCCGCGGCCACGACCGCCGCTCCCGGCTTCACCATGTCGGCGGTGATCATGGCGGGCGAGCCCGCCGCGGCGATGACCACGTCCGCGGTCCGGGTGTAGGCGCCGATGTCGGCCACGCCGGTGTGCACCACGGTCACCGCCGAGTTCGGGCCGCGCTTGAGCGCCATCAGGTTGGCGAGCGGGCGACCGATCGTCAGGCCCCGACCGACGATGACCACGTGCGCGCCGGAGAGCTCCACGTCGTAGGCCTCGAGCAGCTCGACGATCCCGTGCGGCGTGCAGGCGAGCGGCGCGTCGGCACCCATGACCAGCTTGCCCAGGTTGACGGGATGCAGGCCGTCGGCGTCCTTGGCCGGGTCGACCGCCAGCACCGCCCGGTCGTAGTCGAGGGGGTCGCTGGGCGCTCCCGGCGGGAACGGGTACTGGAGGATGAACGCGTCGACGGCGGGGTCGGCGTTGAGCTGCTCCACCGCGGTGAGGACCTCGGCCTGCGTCGCGGACTCGGGCAG
>JAPXRJ010000261.1:0-3881 GCA_033813615.1 Microthrixaceae bacterium
TGATCGCCTGGCACGCGCTGGAGGAGCTCGAGCACAAGAACGTCGCGTTCGACGTCATGGAGGCCGCCGGCGGCGGATACGTCGTGCGCGTCGCGGGGTTCGCGCTCACGACATCGGTGCTCGCCGCGTACGTGGCGTTGGAGTGGGGGCGCTCGGTCTGGGAGGACCGGGCGATCATCACCCCGGCGCAGCGCCGCAACTTCGCCCGGAACCTCCGCCGGCAGCGACTCCTCGACCCTCGCATGCTGCCAGCGCTGTTCGCCTATCTGAGACCTGGGTTCCATCCCGACGACACCGACACCGACGCACTGATCGACGAGTGGCGAACCCGCCTGGCCGACGTCGCAACGCCGAACATCCGAGTCGGCGACATCTGACTCCGGGCGGGAGCGATGATGCTCATGCCCTGACGACGAGCTCACCCCCGCCGAGCGCCGCCTCGCCCTCATCTAGCCTCCGGCGGTGCCGTCGCTGCCTCACGTCTTCCCGGCACCGCGGTCGATCGAGATGCTCGGCGACGGTCGGATCGACGGCCCCGTCCGCGCGGTGGCGGATCCCGCCGTGACCGCTCAGGGCTACGAGCTGTACATCGACCGCGACGGCGCGCTGCTCGTCCACGGCGACGACGCCGGGCTCCGCTACGGGCTCCAGACCCTCGACCAGCTGAGGGCCGACGACGGCACGCTCCCCCACGTCAGCGTGGTCGATCACCCCGACGTCGCCGTGCGTGGCGTGATGCTGGACGTCAGCCGGGACCGAGTCCCCACGAGGGCGACGCTGGACCGACTGGTCGGGCTGCTCGAACGGTGTCGCTGCAACCACTTGCAGCTGTACGTCGAGCACACCTTCGCATATCGGGCTCACCGGGACGTGTGGCGGTCCGCGTCACCGCTCACCGGCGACGACCTCGTCTGGCTCGACGACCGCTGTCGACGCTCCGGGATCGAGCTGGCCGCGAACCAGAACTGCTTCGGCCACATGGGCCGCTGGCTGGCACTCGACCGCTATCGGTGGCGAGCCGAGTGCCCCGATGGCACCGAGCTCGCCGCGGGGCTGATGTGGCCGCCGGGCGTGCTCGCCCCGACCGAGGAGAACGCCCGGTTCGCCGTCGAGCTCGTCCGCGAGCAGGCGGACTGGGTCCGCTCGCGCACCGTGAACGTCGGCTGCGACGAGACCTTCGAGCTGGGGCGCGGTGCCAGTGCTGGTCACGTCGCCGTCGACGGGGTCGCCGCCGTGTACCTGCAGCACCTGACGCGGATCGTCGGGCCCCTCCTGGCAGACGGTCGGTCCGTGCAGTTCTGGGGTGACGTCGTCGGCCACCATCCGGAGCTCGCCGCCCGGCTCCCCACCGGCGACCTCACCCCGCTCGTCTGGTGCTACGAGGCGCCCGATCGACCACAGGTGCGGCTCGACCCGTTCCTCTCCCGCATCCTCGACGAGCTCGGGATCGACCTCGACGCACCGACCGACTTCCGCTCGCTCCTCACTCCGTTCCTCGAGGCCGGACACCGACCGTGGGTCGTGCCGGGCACGTCGTCGTGGAACTCGCTCGTCGGCCGCATCGACAACGCCCGTGCGAACCTGCTCGACGCAGCGACCTCCGCCCGGGACCATGACGTCGGCGGGTTCCTGATGGCGGACTGGGGCGACAACGGCCACCACCAGCCACCGTCGGTGAGCGATCCTCCGATCGTGTATGGCGCCGCGGTCGCGTGGTGCGTCGAGGCGAACGCCGGCATGGACCTCGGCGCCGAGCTCGACCGGCTCCACGGCGATGACGCCGGCATGCTCGGCGCGGCGCTGATGTCGATCGGCTCGGTCGCGGCTCGCACCGGAGCGACCACCTTCAACGGGAGTCCGATCGTTCCCCCGCTCCTGGCGGACGTGCCTGATCTCTCCGATGGACGTGATGACCTCGATGCCGTGCGCGCTGTGGTCGTCCAGCTGGAGCGAGCCGCAGCGGACATCGCACGGTCACGACCGCAGGTCGACGACGCGTCGACCCTCGTCGAGGAGCTGTCGATCGCCACCGGCCTGGCTCGCCAAGGCGCGCTCCGGCTGCTGGCCCGCATGGGAGCGCCCGCGACGACCGGCGCGGAGCTGCGCGACGAGCTCGCGACGCTCATCGGCCGTTACCGAGACGTCTGGATCGAGCGCAGCCGCCCGGGGGGCCTCGACGACAGCGCCGCCCGCCTCGAGTCCGCCCTGGACTGACCGATCTCGGCCGCCTCGCTCGGAGCCGTCCAAACTAGAACTTGGTTCCAGTTCGTGCGCTGGACCCACCTACACTCGACGGATGGACGTCGCGAGCGCAGCGAGCCCGGTGACCCCGACACCCGCCTCCCGGCCGGCGGAGCCCACCACCGAGGCGCAGCGCGAACGTCGCCGACGCATCGTGCTGGCCGCCATCGCCCTGCTCGACGCTCGCACCTACGACGAGATCCAGATGCGCGACGTCGCGGAGCAGGCCGACGTGGCGCTGGGAACGCTGTACCGGTACTTCCCGTCCAAGGAGCAGTTGTTCGCGCACGTGCTGCTCGAGTGGAGCGCCAGCTTCGACGAGGCCATGCGGCGACGCCGTCCGGAGCGGGGCCCCGACGCCGAGCGGCTGCGGATCCTCCTCCGGCGCGCCGTCGGGGCGTTCGAGCGGCATCCGCACTTCTTCCAGCTGATCGGCGTCATGGAGGGTTCCACGGACCCGGTGGTGGTCGAGACGTTCGCCGTCTACGGACGACGTTTCGCGGCGGTCGTCGGCGACGCGCTCGTCGAGACCGATCCCGACGACATCCCGGTCGTCCTGCTGCTGACCAACTCGCTCCTGGTGACGCTGCTGCGGGGGTGGGCGCTCGGCCACCACTCGATCCGCTCGGTCAACTCCCGCATCGACCAGGCGGTCAGCGTGCTGTTCGACGGTGCTCGCCGCGCCCCGGCCGTTCCGCTCGAGCGGACCGGTCAGTAGCGCTCGGGGACGAACGACTGCGTGTCGATCGGAGGACGCACGTAGCCGCCTCGGCGCTGCGGACGGGGAGGGAGCTGCGGCGGGGCCGGAACGACGTCCTCGTAGGGGATCGTCGACAGCAGGTGGCTGATGCAGTTGAGGCGGGCAGAGCGCTTGTCCTCGCCGTTGACGACCCACCACGGCGACTGCTTGGTGTCGGTCGACGCGAACATCTCGTCCTTCGCGAACGAGTAGTCCTGCCAGCGAGCCCGTGACTCGATGTCCATGGGCGACAGCTTCCACCGCTTCAGCGGGCTGTCGATGCGGCCCTGGAACCGGCGCTCCTGCTCCTCGTCGCTCACGGAGAACCAGTACTTGATCAGCGTGATGCCGGAGCGGATCAGCATGTTCTCGAACTGGGGGCAGTCGCGCAGGAACTCCTGCACCTCATCGTCGGTGGCGAAGCCCATCACCCGCTCGACACCCGCGCGGTTGTACCACGAGCGGTCGAACAGCACGATCTCTCCCGCCGCCGGGAGCTCGGCCACGTAGCGCTGGAAGTACCACTGCGTCCTCTCCCGGTCGCTCGGCGTGCCGAGTGCGACGACCCGTACGACGCGGGGGTTGGTCGCCTCGGTGATGCGGGTGATCGCACCGCCCTTGCCTGCTGCGTCGCGCCCTTCGAACAGGACGACGACCCGCAAGCCCGTTGCCTTGACCCACTCCTGGAGCTTCACCAGCTCGATCTGGAGGCGCACGAGCTCGGCTTCGTACACGTCCTTCCGGAGGCGGCCGCGCTTGGTGTAGCCATCGGGTGGGACGGTCCTGGTCGACGTCGGCTCGGTCACGGCGCAGCGCTCCTCCTCAGCACGCACCAGGTTCCTGCCCCGGCGCTCGATTCCACACCGTCCGCCTCGAACGGCAACGCGTCGACGACCTCCGC
>JAPXRJ010000262.1:0-3877 GCA_033813615.1 Microthrixaceae bacterium
CGGAGCTCGAGATGGGTCCGGTCGAGATCCTCGTGTCCAACGCCGGTGACGTGCAGCCGATCACCACGCTCGCCGATCCGGTCGAGTTCACCCGCCAGCTGCAGGTGAACCTGCTCGGCGCCCAGGCGCTCGTCCACGCGGTCGTGCCGCGAATGGTCGAGCGTCGGCGGGGCGACGTCGTGTTCGTGACGTCGGAGGTGGCGGAGGATCCCCGGACCCACATGGCCGCCTACGTGGCGTCCAAGGCCGGGCTCGAGGGATATGCACGGGCGATGGCCATGGAGTGCGAGGGCACCGGAGTGCGTGTCGGCATCGTGCGGCCGGGACCGTCGAACACCGAGCAGGGAACGGGTTGGAGCGAGGACTCGATCAACGAAGTCGTCGCCTCCTGGTTCAAGTGGGGCCTGTTGCGCCACGACGGTGCGATCCGCCCGGCTGAGTTCGCCGATGCGGTGCTCGCCGTCGTGTCCGCACCCAAGGGCACGCGGTACGCGCTGCTCGAGGTCCAGCCCGAGGCGCCGTTGTCGCACGACGCGGTGCTGCGCCCATCGGCCGATTGAGATGCATCCGTCAGGGGGACGTCAGATGAGTGCGACGACGAGGAGCGACCGGGCCATCCCGAAGGTGTCCGGTGACGACGGCGGGACTGGCCACCTGGAGGAGCTGCGGGTCGATCCGATCGGCCTCATGCGTCGCACTCGCGACGAGTGCGGCGACGTGGGCGAGTTCCGGCTGGCCGACAAGGACGTCGTGCTCCTGACGGGTGCCGAGGCCAACGAGGTCTTCTTCCGGGCATCCGACGACGAGCTCGACCAGGCCGCCGCCTATCCGTTCATGAAGCCGGTCTTCGGCGAGGGAGTGGTGTTCGACGCCACCCCCGAGGAGCGGCGGCGGGCGCTGCACAACCAGTCGCTGCGCGACAAGTTCATGCGAGGTCACGCCGCGACGATCACCGCGGAGGCGGAGCGGATGCTCGACACGTGGGACGACGAGGGGGAGATCGACCTGCTCGACTTCACCGCCGAGCTGTTCATCTACACCTCCACGTCGTGCTTGATCGGACCGAAGTTCCGCGAAGAGCTCGACGTGGAGGTCGCACACCTGTTCCACGACCTCGAACGAGGGACCGACGCGATCGCCTTCGCCGACCCGTACGCCGACATCGAGAGCTTCCGTCGCCGGGACGCGGCCCGTGCCGCACTCGTCGAGCGCATCGAGGCGATCATGGACAAGCGCCGTCAGGAGGTGTTGGCCGACGAATCCGGCGCTGCTCAGGACAAGGACCTCGTCGACGTGCTGATGTCGATCAAGGACCCCGACGGCGTCGAGCAGTTCTCCGCCGACATCATCACCGGGATGTTCATCTCGATGATGTTCGCCGGGCACCACACCACATCCGGCACCGCGGCGTGGGTGATCATCGAGCTGCTGCGCAACCCCGACGTGATGGCCGACGTCGTCGCCGAGATGGACGCGCTCGCGGATGCCGGCGGCGGTGAGGTCACCTACCAGGACCTGCGCGAGGTGCCGTGGCTGGAGTCCTCGATCAAGGAGGCTCTGCGCCTGCACCCACCGCTGATCCTGCTGCTGCGCAAGGTCATGCAGCCGCTCGAGGTCGAGGGCTTCACGATTCCGCCGGGCAAGCTCGTCGGGACGTCGATCGCGGTGTCCAACCGGCTGGAGGGCGCGTTCGACGACCCGGACCGCTTCGACCCGAGCCGCTACATCGACCCGCGTCACGACGATCTCGACAACCCGTGGAACTGGATCCCGTTCGGTGCCGGCCGGCACCGTTGCGTGGGAGCTGCGTTCGCGCTCATGCAGCTCAAGACGATCTTCTGCATCCTGCTGCGGGACTGGGAGCTGGAACCGGCGCAGCCGCCCGACACGTACCGCAACGACCACTCCAAGATGGTCGTCCAGCTCGCTCAGCCCTGCCGTGTGCGCTACCGCCGACGGGTGCATAGCGCCACGGGGCAGGAGTCCTGATGGGGTTCCGCATCGTCGTCGACCGTGACCTCTGCCAGGGCCACGGCACCTGCGAGGGAGAGGCGCCCGACCTGTTCGAGGTCGGCAAGGACATGGTTGTCGTGGTGCTCGACGAACGTCCCGGCGATTCCCAGCGCAAGGCGGCCGAGATGGCCGTGAAGTACTGCCCGACCCACGCGATCACCCTCGTCGAGGACTGACCGCACCCACGCACTCACGTACCGAACCAGGGGGACACAGACATGCAAGGGACTACAGACATGATGCAAGGGACACAGACATGACGGCATATCCACGCGACGAGCTCGAGGCCATGGTGGAGCACTGGCTCGCTACCAATCGCCATGCCGAGGCCAGCGGCGATTGGCGCGTCATGGCTGACTGCTACGCGGAGGATGCCACCTACGGCTGGAACTACGGCCCGGAGGTCAACTTCATGGCGGTCGGTCGTGACCAGATCCGGGACTGGGCCATCGGGCTGGAGATGGACGGCCTCGACGGGTGGACCTACCCCTACGAGCAGATCCTGATCGACGAGAAGGTCGGACAGGTGATCGGCCTGTGGCGCCAGGTCGCGGACGCACAGCGTGACGACGGGTCGACCTACGAGATCGCCGGCATCGGCGGCAGCTGGTTCCGCTACGGCGGCGACATGCAGTGGGCATGGCAGCGGGACTGGTTCGACCTGGGCAACGCCGCCGCACTGTTCCTGGAGATGATGTCGGCCGATGTCCTCTCCGACGGCATGACCGCCCGGATGCACCGTGCACTCGGTCACCAGCCCGGGCACTACCCGCGGCGCGACACGCCGGCACCGCTGTGGCCGACGGACCGCTGATGACCCTCGATCCCGGGTTCACCGACGGCCTCGACGTGCTGCTGATCGACGGGAAGCTCCGGCCGGCGACCGATGGCGCAACGTTCAGCACGTCGAACCCCGCCACCGAGGAGGTGCTCGGCGTCGCCGCGGACGGCACCGCCGCGGACATGGACGCGGCGATCGGTGCGGCCCGCGTCGCGTTCGACGACGGGGCGTGGGCCGGCGACCGGGAGCTCCGGGCCCGGTGCCTGCGACAGCTCAGCGACGCGCTCCAGGCCCATGGCGAGGAGATGCGGGCCCTGACCACCGCCGAGGTGGGGGCGCCGGCGTTCCTGACGGCCGGCCCGCAGTACGACTTCCCGGTCGAGGACCTCGGCTGGTACGCGGACGTGATCGAGTCCTATGACCGCTGGGACGTCGACCTGGGGGAGAAGGAGGCATTCGGCATCGTGAGCCGCCGCCGCGTGTGGCGCGAGCCGGCCGGGGTGGTCGGTGCCATCACGCCGTGGAACTTCCCGCACCAGATCCAGATCGCCAAGGTCGGCCCGGCGCTCGCGGCGGGCTGCACGGTCGTGCTCAAGCCGGCGCCCGACACGCCGTGGTGTGCCAGCTCACTGGCAAGGATCGCGGCAGCGGAGACCGACATCCCGGCGGGCGTCCTCAACGTCGTCACGTCATCGGAGCATGCCCTCGGCTCGCAGCTCTCTGGTGACCCGAGGGTGGACGTCGTCAGCTTCACCGGCTCCACCGTCACCGGTAGAGCGGTCATGCGAGACGCGGCGGAGAACCTCACCAAGGTGTTCCTGGAGCTGGGTGGGAAGTCGGCGTTCGTGATCCTCGACGACGCCGACGTGCCCGCTGCGGCCTCGCTGGCTGCGTTCTCCGCGGCCACCCACGCCGGCCAGGGCTGTGCGATCACCACCCGCCTGCTCGTGCCCCGCCACCTCCACGACCAGGTCGTCGAGGTCGCTGCTGCGACGATGGGTGCGCTTGCCGCCGGTGACCCGACCGACCCTGGCACCATCTGCGGTCCCCTGATCTCACAACGCCAGTTCGACCGTGTGCTCG
>JAPXRJ010000263.1:0-3877 GCA_033813615.1 Microthrixaceae bacterium
GTGTTCCTCCCCGGCGGGGGTCTCTTCGGCGGGGGCCTCATCGGCGGGGCCGTCGCCCTCGTGGTCCGACGCGCCTTCGGCGTGGCCGCCGGCACCGGTCAGCTCGCGGGCCTCTGCGGCCAGCTCCGAGCACGCGGACGGGACGTTGGAGAGCGCGCCGGCTTCGGTGGCGAGCGCCTGCGCCTCGGTGTCGTGGGCGCTGACCTCGGGGGCGTCGTGGTTCCAGGTCGCCCAGTTCCAGGCGGTGGCCAGGGCGAACAGCAGGCAGAGCGACACCATGAAGATGCCGATCTCGGCACCCTTCTTGGGCAGCTTCTTGCCGAAGAACAGGATCAGCAGGAACGACAGGGCCATCAGGGCCGGGACGATCCAGACGTGGGTGAAGAACCACATGGTGCGCTGCGTCAGCCCTTCAACTCGTCGAGCGCGTCGATGTCGATGGAGCGCTTGTTCCGGTAGATGAGCAACATGATCGCCAGGCCCACGCCGACCTCGGCGGCGGCCACGGCGATCACGAACAGTGCGAACACCTGGCCACCGAGACCCCAGAAGGTGCCGAAGGCGATCAGGTTGATGTTCACGGCGTTGAGGATGAGCTCGATCGACATCAGGACGAGCACGCCGTTCTTGCGGACGATGACGCCGTAGACACCGATCGAGAACAGGACCGCGGCGAGGAGGAGGAACTGGTTGAGCAGCACGTCAGTCCCTCCTGGCCAACACGATGGCGCCGATGAGGGCGGCGAGCAGCAGGACCGACACGACCTCGAACGGGACGAGGTAGTCGGTGAAGATCGCGGTGGCCAGGTCCTGGGTGGCGGCGTTGGTGCCGGCGTTGCGGACCGCCCGGAAGCTCAGCTTGTCGTCGCGGTAGGTGTCGATGAGCGAGTAGCCGATGACCGCCAGCAGGATGACCGACACCGCGATGCCCATCCAGCGCTGGTCGTTGTCGAGGTCGTCGGAGCGGCCGAGCGGGGCCCGGGTCAACATGATCCCGAACAGGAACAGGACGACGATCGCGCCCAGGTACACCAGGAACTGGGTCATGGCGACGAACTCGGCCTGCAGCAGCAGGTAGATGACGCCGTTGCCGCCCAGCACGATGATCAGCCACAGCGCGGCGTGCACGACGTTGCGGGTGGTGACGACGCGCACCGCGGCGATGATCATCACGACGGCGAGCACGGCGAAGACCACGTTGGCCGGCGTGTCGAACGTGACCTCGCTGGCGGCAGCGAACAGGAGGCTCATGAACGCGGCACCTTCTTGACCTTGGCCTCGGAGCCGGCCTCGTAGGGCTCGAAGTCCGGCACGGTCTCCATCCACTGGCCCAGGCGGGACTTGTCGTGGAGGAGATCGGCGATGTGGACCTCGGAGTACTCGTACTCGGGGCTCCAGAACAGCGCCTCGAACGGGCAGACCTCGACGCAGATGCCGCAGTACATGCACAGCGCGTAGTCGATGTCGAAGCGGTCGAGCGCGTTGACGGCGCGGGGCTTGCCGCCTTCGCGGCGTGGCGGGGCGAGCGTCTTGTGCGCCTCGATGTAGATGCACCAGTCCGGGCACTCGCGGGCGCACAACATGCACGCCGTGCAGTTCTCCTCCTTGAGGGCGATGACGCCGCGGGCGCGGGGAGCGGGCTCTTCCTTCTCCCGCGGGTACTGCACGGTGGCCGCGCCCTTGGAGGGTGCCGGCGGCTTGAGCATGCCGTCGGGGAAGATCGTCTCCTTGGCCGTGCGCATCGTGACGCCGAGGCCCTTGAGCACACCGGACACGCCCGGCGTCGAGGATTTCGGCGTCTTCTCCGGCTTGGTCGCCATCAGAACACCACCTTCAGGATCGCCGTCACCACGATGTTGGCGAGGGCCACCGGGATGAGCACCTTCCAGGCCAGGCGCTGGAGCTGGTCCTCACGGAAGCGGGGCAGGGAGAACCGCACCCAGAACACCACGCCGACGAGCAGCACGGCCTTGATCGACACGTTGATCGGGCCGATGAAGTGCATCGCCGTGTCGGAGAAGCCCCATGCCGAGGGCAGCGCCCAGCCGCCGAGGAACAGCGTCGAGGCGATGGCGGCGAAGCCGACGGCGGTGGCGAACTCGGCGATGAAGTAGACGAGGAAGCGGATGCCGGAGTACTCGACCTGGTAGCCGGCGACGAGCTCGGACTCGGCGATCGGCATGTCGAACGGCGTCTGGGTCAGCTCGGCCTGCACGGCGATCATGAAGACCGCGAAGGCGACGAACTGGGTGAGGATGTACGGGTTGCCGATCCCGTCGAAGCCGAAGATCTCGCCGTTGGACTGGGCGTAGACGATGTCCTGGAGGTTGAGGCTGCCGGCCTGGATGACCACGCCGATGACGCCGAGCACGAGGGGCAGCTCGTAGGCGATCAGCTGGCCGCCGGCTCGCAGGGCGCCCATGAGGGAGTACTTGTTGGCCGACGCCCAACCGGCCATGAGGATGCCGATGACCGACAGCGAGCTGATCGCCAGCACGTAGTAGATGCCGGTCGACAGGTCCGCCATCACGGCGTTCGGACCCGCGGGGATGACGACGAACATCAGGAACGTGGAGACGAGGACCACCAGCGGCGCCAGGCCGAAGATGAACTTGTCGGAGTCCTCGGTGGCGATGTCCTCCTTCTGGAGCCACTTGCCGACCTCGGCGAGCAGCTGCAGGGAGCCGTAGGGGCCGGCCTCCATGGGGCCCAACCGGCTCTGCATGAAGGACACGAACTTGAACAGGTACAGGTAGACGACGCCGCCGGTCAGCAGCAGCACGGCGACCAGGCCGCCGAGCAGGCGGAGGGTCGTCTGCTGCCAGTAGGCCAGCTCGAGCGCGGACACGACGCCGGTCATCGGTCGATGTCGCCCAGGATGAAGTAGAGCGACGCCAGGATCGTGACGATGTCGGGGACGTACACGCCCCGGAGCAGCCACGGCGCGATCGACACGTTGTTGAAGCTGGCCGAGCGGATCTTGACCCGGAACGGGGTCAGGTCGCCCTGGCTGACGACGTAGTAGCCCATCTCCCCGAGCGGGTTGTCGGTGGAGACCCACGCCTCACCGGCGGGCACCTTGATGATGCGGGGGACCTTGCTCATGATCGGGCCCTTGGGGAGGCCGTCGAGGAGCTGGTCGACCATCTTGGAGGACTCGCGGACCTCCTGGAGGCGCACCCAGAACCGGGCGAAGGAGTCGCCGTCGGGATGGGTCCAGACCTTCCAGTCGAGCTCGGGGTAGGCCAGGCCGACGCAGTTGTCGCGGCGGATGTCCCAGTCCACGCCGGAGGCCCGGATGTTGGCGCCCGACAGCCCGTACTGGAGTCCGACGTCGGGCGGGATGACACCGATGCCGCGGGTGCGCTCCTCGAAGATCTCGTTGCCGAGGAGGAGGTCCTCCATCTCGTCGCAGAAGGTGCGGACCTTCTCCATGACGGACTTGGTGTCCTCGATCCAGCCCTTTGGCAGGTCGTCCTTGAGGCCGCCGATGCGGTCGAAGTTCGGGTGGAACCGGCCGCCGGTGACCCGTTCGATCTGGTCGAGGACGAACTCGCGGTCGCGGAAGGCGAAGAACACCGGGGTCACCGCGCCGAGCTGCACGCCCATGTCGCCCAGGAACAGGATGAGGTGCGCCATGCGGGACATCTCGAACAGCGCGGTGCGGATCCAGGTGGCCCGCGGCGGCGCCTCGACGTCCATCAACCGCTCGGCGGCGAGGATGAACGGGACCTCGTTGGCGAAGCTGCCCAGCCAGTCGATCCGGTTCACCAGCGCCGTGCACTGCGCGTAGGTGCGGACCTCGGTGAGCTTCTCGTAGCCGCGGTGCATGTAGCCGGCGACGGGCTCGGCCGCGATGACCTGCTCGCCGTCGAGG
>JAPXRJ010000264.1:0-3862 GCA_033813615.1 Microthrixaceae bacterium
GTTCTGGAGCGTCGGCTCGGTGCCGGCGGGCAGGCTGATCGTCTTGAACTCGAGGAACTCCTCGAGGCCCTCGGGGCCGAGCTCCCGGCCGACGCCGGACTGCTTGTAGCCACCGAACGGCGAGCCGAACGCCATGCCGTACATGTTCACCGAGTACGTGCCGGTGCGGACCCGGCGGGCGACGTCGATCGCTGCGTCGACATCGGCACCCCACACCGAGCCGGACAATCCGTAGTCGGAGTCGTTGGCAATGCGGACGGCGTCGTCGACGTCGGAGTAGGAGAGCACCGACACGACCGGTCCGAAGATCTCCTCCTGGGCGATGCGCATGTCGTTGGTAACGTCGACGAACAGGGTCGGCTCGACGAACCAGCCGTCGCCGTCGACCGACGGGCGGCCACCGCCGACCGCCACGCGGGCGCCGCCGTCGGCGCCCGCTGCGATGTAGCCCTCGACCCGGTCGCGCTGGGACTCGTTGATGAGCGGGCCGACGTTCGTGCCGAAGTCGGTCGGGTCGCCGACGACCTGAGCAGCCATCTTGTCGGTGAGCACAGCGACGATCTCGTCGTAGCGGGACTGCGGGGCCAGCACCCGGGTCTGCGCGATGCAGGCCTGGCCGTTGTTCATGATGGCGGCGGAGAGCAGCTCGTCGGCCACGGCCTCGATGTCGACGTCGTCGAGCAGGATCGCCGCGGACTTGCCGCCGAGCTCCAGCGTGCAGCGCTTCAGCTGCTCGCCGCAGATGGCGCCGATCTTGCGGCCGGCGGCGGTGGAGCCGGTGAAGGAGACCTTGTCCACGTCGGGGTGGCGAACCAGGTGCTCCGAGACCTCACGGTCGGCCGGGACGATGTTCAGCACGCCGGCGGGCACGCCGGCCTCGGCCGCCAGCTCGGCGAAGCGGAACGCGGAGAGCGGGGTGTCGGGCGCCGGCTTGAGCACCATCGTCGAACCCGATGCCAGCGTGGGTGCGAACTTGAGCATCGAGATGAACAGCGGCACGTTCCACGGGATGATCCCGGCGACGACGCCGACGGGCTCCTTGCGGACGATCGCCGGTCCGAGCACGTCCTGGCGCAGCTCCTCGAACTCGAAGTCCTCGAGCACCTTGACGTAGGCGTCGAGCACCATGTTCGTGGCGCCGATCTGGCCGAAGTGCGAGAACAGGATCGTGGCGCCGACCTCGGCGGTGACCAGGTTGGCCAGCTCGTCGGCGGCGTCGACCATCTTCGCCTGCAGGGCCTTGAGCACCTCGAGCCGCTCGGCCTTGGTGCTGTCGGCCCACGGGCCGGCCTCCAGCGCGGCGCGGGCGGCGGCGACGGCGCGGTCGACGTCGGCCTCGGTGCCCTCGGGTACCGATCCGATGACCTCCAGCGTCGCGGGGTTCACGACCTCGAAGCGGTCGGAGCCGGCGGGGTCGGTCCACTCGCCGCCGATGTAGAGCTGCTTGTAGTCGGTCATGGCCGATCCCCCTGTGCTGTCGATGGTGCGAGCGCCGTCGGCGTGCCCGGCGCAGAGTACCTGACACATCGTCAGACCGACTCGGCGCGGCAGACCCGCCCGCAGCTCTCGGACGATGTCTAACGTGCGGACGTGGTCGACGGATCTGCGGTGGGCATCGGGGTGATCGGCATCGAGCACCTCCATGTCTTCGAGTTGGTCGACGGCCTGGTCGACGCCGGTGCCCGAGCGGCGCGCCACGCCGCGGCAGGTGACTCCCTCGTCGACCTGTACGGCACGTGGCAGCCCGACTCGGTGCCGGGCACGGTCGAGGAGGTGCTCGCCGACCCCCACGTCGACGTGGTGGTGCTCGCCGGGGTCCCTGCGGATCGGGCGGACGTGGCGGTCGCCGCGTTGCATGCCGGCAAGGACGTGCTGTCCGCCAAGCCTGCCGCCACGACCCGGGCGCAGCTCGATGCCGTGGCCACCGCGGTGACCGACACCGGCCGGCGATGGTGGGTGCTGTTCTCCGAGCGGTTCGCCAACCCGGCGGTGCTGCGCGCGGTGCAGCTGGCGAGATCGGGCGCGGTCGGCGATGTGGTGCACGTGGAGACAGCGGCGCCCCACCGACTCAACCCCGACGAGCGCCCGCAGTGGTTCTTCGACGGTGAGCGCTCCGGCGGGATCATCGTCGACCTGGGCACCCATCAGGTCGACCAGTTCCTCGCCGCCACGGGCGCGGAGCCGGCAGAGGTGGCGGTCCTGTCCTCGGCGGTGGGTTCGGTCCGGGACTGGGGTGACGCGTCACTGGCCGGCTTCCAGGACATCGGCGAGCTCGTGCTCAGCGCGCCTGGTGTCCGCGGCCACCACCGGGTGGACTTCCTGGAGCCCGACGGCTTCCCCACATGGGGCGACACCCGGCTGGTGATCACCGGCACCGACGGTCGGTTGGAGGTGCGCATCGCGGTGGGCGAGGACGGCCAGCACGAACCGGCGGCGGTGTGGGTGACCGACCACCGCGGCGTGCGCCGCGACGACGAGGTCGGCCCCACCACGTGGGCGAGCGACCTCCTTGCGGACCGAGCCGACGGTGGTGAGCGCTTCATGAGCAGCGACCACCCGTTCGCCGTCACGTCGCTCGTGTTGATCGCGGAGCAGGGTGCCACCGGCTGGGGGAACGGAGCGGCGTGAGCGTCGGACTGGGCCGTGACGCCCGGCGCGTGGCCGCGAGCCCTCCGTTCGACCTGCTGCGGCCCGGTCGTTCGATCACGGCGATGTCGGCGGTGCTGCTGCCGTTCACAGACCCCGCGACGCCCGACGTCGACGGGTTCCTGGCCCATCTGGCCCGCACGGTGGACGCCGGCCTGGTACCGGCGGTGAACATGGACACCGGGTTCGGTCCGACCCTCGACGAAGCGACCCGTGCCGAGCTGCTGCGCCTGACCCGCGCCGCGGTCGACGGTGAGGTGGTCGCCGGCGTGCACGTCGACGACGAGCCCGGCGACGGCTTCGACGCCGATGCACTGCACCGCCGTGTGGACGCGGTCGCCGAGGCCGGCGCCACGCCGATCCTGTTCCCGTCCCACGGCCTGGCCGGGCTCGACGACCACGGAGTGGTCGCTGCGTGGGCCACAGTGGGGAAGCGGGTCGATCGCTTCCTGGCCTTCGAGCTGTCGCCTGAGTTCCACCCGGCAGGTCGGCTGCTGTCGTCGAGCGCCTACGAGTCGGTGCTGTCGATCCCGACCTGCGTCGGCGCCAAGCACAGCTCGCTGGAGCGTGAGCCCGAGTGGGAGCGGCTCCGGCTGCGCGACCGGATCCGTCCCGACTTCATGGTGCTCACCGGCAACGACCTGGCGATCGACATGGTCTGCTACGGCAGCGACTACCTCCTGGGCATCACGACGTTCGCCCCCGACCTGTTCGCGGAGCGCGACCGCCGCTGGCGCGCCGGCGATCCGTCGTTCCACCAGCTGAACGACGACCTGCAGTACCTCGGCCGGTTCGCGTTCCGGCGCCCCGTGCCCGCCTACAAGCACTCTGCCGCCCAGTTCCTGCGCCTCCGCGGATGGATCGACTCCGACGCCACACAGGTCGGCGCTCCCGAGCGGCCGGCGACGGACCTGCCGATCCTGGCCGAGATCGCCGACCGCCTCGGTGTCCTGCCGGCGTGATGTCCCGACGACTGGAGTTCCCTCAGATCAAGCAGTTCGGGACAGCGGCGGCACTGCGCGGGCGGCTGGCTGAGCTGGGGCTCGACCTGCCCGTCGACGACGCCGTCGAGCCGACCGGCCCTCTCGTGCAGTCGTTCGACATCGCCGACGCGGCGTGCACGCTCACCGCTCCGAACCGCTTCGCTGTGCTGCCGATGGAGGGCTGGGACGCGGAGCGCGACGGATCGCCGAGCGACCTGGTCCGTCGTCGCTGG
>JAPXRJ010000265.1:0-3862 GCA_033813615.1 Microthrixaceae bacterium
GGCACCCGCCGCGATGTCGAACGAGCGGTGCAGATGCAGTTCCCGTTCCTGCCGTCGGGTTGCAGCATGCAGCTCGACCAGAAGGCATCCGAGATCGTGATCAGGAGTCTGCGCGAGGCCATCCCGTCGCGGTGGACGGCGAAGGTCGACGAGCTGCGATCACTGCGCCGCGAGCGACCCGGCATCGGCCTGGCCGGGTACCTCGACGAGACCGGCCTCGACCTCTCCGACGTCTACGCCGGCTCGAAAAGCTGGTCCGACCTCCTCGACGCCGCCGGTGGCGACACGCTCGCGGCAGGACCGAACGAAGAAGCGCTGCGACGAGCGATAGGTCGCCTGCTGCACCTCGATGACGCCGAGCGCCTCACGACCTACCGGCGCCTGGCGGCCGGCCCAGCGCCGGACCTTGGCGGGGTGTCGGAGCGGCAGCGTCGGCTTGTGCAGATGCTCGTCGCAGCGCTCGCCGACCAGGCGCTCACCAAGGATGCATCGCTGCGTGATGGTGTCGACCTCGTGTGGTCACATCCCCAAGTGCTCGCTGAAGTGGCCGAGACACTCGGGGTGCTTGAGGGTCGGATCGACCACGTCCACAAACCCCTCGCCACGCATCCGGACGCGCCGCTGCAGATCCACGCCCGCTACAGCCGCATCGAGATCCTCGCCGCCATGGGACTCGCCGGCGACCGAGCCAAGATCGCCGCATGGCAGAGCGGCGTCTACGAAGCCAAGCCCGCCAACGCCGAAATCTTCGCCTTCACCCTCGACAAGAGCATCGGCGGCTTCTCGCCAACCACCCGCTACCGCGACTACGCGATCAGCCGATCGCTCATCCACTGGGAATCCCAGTCCACCACTCGCGAGGACAGCCCGACCGGCCTCCGGTACCGGAACCACGAACGCGACGGCCGGACGGTCCTGCTCTTCGCCCGCGAACGGGCCAACGACCGAGCCTTCTGGTTCCTGGGACTCGCGACCTACCGCGGGCACGTCGGCGAGAAGCCGATGGCGATCACTTGGGAGCTCGACATCCCACTGCCCGGGGATCTGTACGCGGCCTTCGCGGCGGCGGTCGCGTAGCTGCCCCGGGATGGTCAGCCGGTCCGCCAGGTGGTGTCGCGGCGAGCCATCTCGTAGATCGCCTCGACGGCCGTAGGGAGAGGGTCGCGGGTCGGCGCTCCAGCCACTTGCCGATGCGTTTGCGGGCTACGACGTGGACGTCGGCTGGCTGGGCCTTGATGGTCAGCTCTGCAGCGATGACCACGATGATCGGCTCGACCTGAATATCGAACCCGCAGGCGGTGGTCAGGAGCTTGGAGGCCCGAGCGGCTTCGTGCCGCGAGTTGCGCAGGTACTTGGTCTTCTGGCCACTGACCATGAACGCCTTCTCGGCGACCCAGACCTTCTTGCGCGAGTGGTTCTTCGTGTTCAGGGTGAACACCCCGGGCGGACCGATGACCACGTGGTCGATGTCGCTGTCCTTTCCGCCGACGGGCACCGAGTGCAGGACGTGCCAACCGTCGCCGAGCTTGCGCATCCGCCACGCGACCTCCTCCTCGCCATCCGCACCGACGCGGTAGGCGCGCTCGTCGGTATGCACCCCGAACACCCGGGCCGCGAAGGTCTTGACCGGTGCCTCGGCGCGCAGTTCGACCGCACGCTCCCGGACGGCCTGCCCTGCTCGGTTCTGGGAGAGGTCCTGCCAAGCCGGTCCGTCGTCCACCACCTCTCGAGGGAGCGCCGTGTCGATGGCGATGGCTTGATGGTCCTCGACGGTCGCGGTCGACGTCCCGGGATTGTCGGAATGGGCCTCGTCCGCTCCCGAGGTCCTGATGTTCTCCGCTCGCCAGCGTGCGATGAACTCGTCGAACGCCGGCCGCAGTTCCGGCAGGTCCATCGTGACCTTGGCCGAGTCGAGATTGATGCGACCGACCTTCGTCCCAGCGGCGTCGGTGACGTAGAGCATGTCGTGGGAGTAGACGCGCTTGCGCTCGGCGACGAACTCCACCGCTGGGGTCGGGGCCGCCGCGGGCATCGGCGCCACATGGTCCGTCCAAACGGAGCCGTCCCACCAGCGCAGCTGGGCCCCGCCGGTGTCCGGGTACCACCCGGCCGGCGCCGTTTCGTGTTCTGCCATTGTCGATGCCCTCCTCATCGTGATGGCCGCTCTCCCTGCGGCCACCTGCCGCCGTAGGGACGCTCGATGAGGCTACGGGCGTATGGCGCCCGCGTCATCTGCCGCCGTGGTCCTTCGATGCCCGCTGGAACCGTTGCTGAGCCACGACAGGGTCCTCGGCCTCAGCTTGGTCCGCTTGCGGAACAAGCCAGTCTGTGCCACTCCCTGACCACGGTTTGCACGGTCTGCGGGAGGGCACGTGGTCCTGCATTCCGATCGGTCCCGGCTCGTTCCGGCCGTAGACTCGAGCCTATGACCTCGCTCACGGTGAACCTGGATGATGCTGCGGCGGAACGTCTGCAGCGTCAGGCCGAGGCCGAGGGCATCACCGTCGATGAACTGGCCCGCCGGCTCCTGACAGACGCGACGACAGACGATCCGTTCGAGTTCTTCGACGCGGGTGCGTCCGACGCGCTCCGAGGCTCGAACGTCGACGAACGCCTGGAGCAGCACGACTTCGGTAGAGCGTGATCGTCGACACCGGCGTCCTGGTCGCCGCCGCCAACAGCTCTGACCCCGACGCACCCAGCTGCCAACGGTTGCTCCGTAGCGCCCAAGGTCCGCTTGTCGTGCCGCCGCTTGTCATCGCCGAGGCGGGCTTCCTGATCGAGCGGGATCTGGGGTCGGCGGCCGAGGCGCTGTTCCTGCGTTCGTTGGCCCACCCGCGTTTCCGCATCGAGACGGTGAGACCGGACGATCTTCGCCGCATGGCGGAGCTGGTCGAGCAGTACGGCGATCTGCCGCTCGGAACCACCGACGCCTCGGTCATCGCGCTTGCTGAGCGGCTGGGCGAGCGCGAGGTGGCGACGCTCGACCGGCGACACTTCACCGTGGTGCGCCCAAACCACGTCGACGTGCTGACGCTGCTGCCATAGGCGAGTCCACTTCCGACCGGTTGGTCAGGGATCGGCACAGACTGGCTTGTTGCGCAAGCGCAACGAGCTGTTGTGAGTCGTGCCCCATCTCGGCCGACTACTTGCCACCCCAGACCCGGTTCTCGACGACCTCGGCCGAGCGAGCATCGGACTCCTGGATCCAGTGGGCGTAGATGTTCGTCGTCGTTGACGGGTTCCGGTGGCCGACGCGACCCGAGACGCTGCGTAGCGGCACGCCGGCGTCGAGCAGCTGGGTCACCTGGAGGTGCCGCAGCCCGTGCAGGTGGACCCAGGTCGGTAGCTCCATCCGGTCTCGAAGACGGCTGAACGCTCGTGTCGCGCTCGACGGGTGCAGCGGCCTCAGCCCGCCGGGCTCGGGTGCGAGCACGTACGCATCGGCGCTCAGCTCGATGCCGCACAGCGCGCACGCCTTGGCGTGCCGGTCTCGGTGGTCGAGCAGCCAGTCGAGTGCGAATGACGACAGCGTGACCGTGCGGTGCTGGTGGGTCTTGGTGTCCTTCTCGTAGACGACGTTCGTCTCGCCGATGGCCACCTCGATCCGCAGGGTGCTCGAGTCGACGTCGACGTGTCGCCAGCGCAGCGCGCACAGCTCACCTCGCCGAGCGCCGGTGTCGGCCGCGAGCACGATCAACGTCGCGAGCGTCGGGTTCGCCTTCGCCGCCTCGTCGATCATCGCCCGAGCCACGTCGATCGGCACCGGCTTCGGGTTCGACGTGTGCTGCCGAGGAGGACGAGCGTCGCGCCCGACGTTGACGGCGACCCAGCCCCAGCGCTTCGCCTGGTCGAGCACCCG
>JAPXRJ010000266.1:0-3821 GCA_033813615.1 Microthrixaceae bacterium
ACGTCGGCGAGTGCCTCTACATCGCCTCTCGGATCACCGCTGGTGACCGCGACAGCTGGTACCGGGAGTGGTCGTCGTTCGCGGACGGCCTGGTTGCACAGGCCGACGAAGCGCTCACCGCCGGCCATGCCGTCAGCGCTCGAGGCAGGTACCTCCGGGCTGCGGAGTATCACCGACAGGCGTTCTTCTGGCACCGCGACGATCTGTCGTGTGTCGAGCTGACGTCCTCCTACGCCGCCAGTCGACGAGCGTTCCTCGACGCGCTGACGCTCCTGGAAGCTCCAGCGACGGCGGTCGACAGCGAGACGCCCGGTTACCTGTTCACGCCCGTGGGGGAGGGTCCGTTCCCGACGATCCTCCACATCGGTGGCTACGACGGCACCGCCGAGGAGCTCTACGGATCCGTTCCCGAGGCGCTGTCCCGCGGGTGGGCGTTCCTGGCGCTCGACGGTCCCGGAACGGGTCGGCCGCTCTACGAGCGAGGTGTCGTCATGCGGCCGGACTGGGAGCACGTGGTGCCGGGGATGGTCGATCTGGCGCTCAGCCTGCCCGGGGTCGATCCCGACCGCGTGGTGCTCGTCGGGAGGTCCTTCGGCGGCTGTCTCGCCCCGAGGGGCGCGTCGGGCGAACGACGACTGGCCGCGTTGGTGGTCGACCCCGGGCAGTTCGACATGGCCGAGCAGCTTCCCGGCCGCCTCGGCGACCTGTGGGACCGCGTCGACGACCCCGCTGCGGAGGACCAGTTCCAGTCGCTGCTGGAGCTCCCAGGGCTCGCTGCGTTGTTCGGCCCGCGGATGGCCACTCACGGAATCACCAGCGTCCGCTCCTACATCGGCGATCTGCGCCGCTACAACTCGCGCGAACAGGCGCCGCGCATCACCTGTCCCACGTTCGTCGCCGACAACGAGACCGATCCGGTGTCGACAGGTCAGGGCCAGGAGCTGTTCGACGTGCTCACCTGTCCCAAGCAGTTCCGCCGCTTCCGGCGGGATGAAGGGGCCGAAGGCCATTGCGAGGGTCTTGCACCCACGGTGTTCTGGTCCGCGGCGTTCGACTGGTTGGCCGACACGCTCCGATGATGGGGCGACGCCAACTGCCATCAGGCCGAGAACGGCACGCTGTTCAGGGAGCTGCTCGACCAGCTCGTCGACGACCACCTGGGATGGCGGAAGAACGATGGTTGGGGCCACACCACTTGTAGAGCGGGCTGCACGTGGTCCCGGCGAGCCAGACGGACATCGAACCTCAGCCACGATCGACCTCGTCCGACTCGGAGTCAGCAGCCGGTCCGGATCGATGTCGCTGAGCAGCGCAGGCAGGTGCTCCCGGACGAGGCGGTTCACCAAGCCCTCCGTGGCGGTCTCGGAGATGAGGCGCAACCCCTGCTGTCGAGCGAGGTCCTCGACTTCGTTGAGCATCACGGTCTTCCCGGTTCCCCGCGCTCCCGTGTAGAGCGTCATGCGGCCCGGCGCGCCGGGGCCGTCCTCGAGGGCGACAACGAAGTCGTCGAGCAGGTCCGACCGACCGACCAGCAGCGGTGGTGAGACGCCGAACGTCGGCGTGAACGGGTTCCTGGCCATCGACGGCACTCTTCCCGACGCCGCCGCTAGAGGTTGTTAGATCCGTTAGAGATCGTTAGACCGGTACGACCGAGCCGCGCCGACAGCGCCCAGGAACGCCGAAACCCCTGGCATTGCAGCGGTTTCCGCTGCTCACCAGGGGCTTCGTGTCGAGCACCCCCAACGGGATTCGAACCCGTGCCGCCACCTTGAGAGTTCGAGCACGTCGGTCCGGCGGGTGCGGCCAGGTAGCGGAACGCCCGTCCTGTCAGGGCAATTGGCCCGGGTGGTCCGCCGACATGGCCACCCTCACGCTCCGTGGATTACCAATCGGATTACCACGGGCCCCGGTCAGGCGACGGCGGTACTGCTGTCGCTCAGCTGGAGCTGCACCGAGACGCGGTCGCCGTGGCGCTTCACCACCCGAGCCCGCAGCGGTGTCTCTTCACCATCGCCGACCGCGAGCCAGTCACCTGGGCGGGGGTTGAACGTCGCGTCGTCGGCGCGGGGGCCATGACTGATCCAGCACTCGACGACCATGTCTCCCCCGACAGAGTTCGGGTCAAACCACAGGTCGTAGAGCTCGTCAGCCACATCCCTCATGGTACCGGTCACGTCCTGCCGACCCATGCAGGATTCTCGATCGGCCCCTCGAAGTGGCTACGCGCCGCAGCGAACAGCTCGGCTGTGGACCGAGAACCCCCAGATGCCCCACTTGGCGTGGCACTCCGCCGTGCTCCTCGCCAGGTGCTCGTCGAGCAGCGTGTTCGAGCCGAGGCGCACGACCACGAGTAGATCGGGAACGGACTCGTCGCGCAGGCTGATGCTCTCGAACACGGCCAGAGGCTACGCACCCTTGGACTGATCCGAGCTACGAGGGATCGGGAGCAGCGTCGTTGCGGGGCAGTTCGATGTGGTGGCGGCGCACCAGCAGCACGATGCCTGCGATCAGGTACACGAGGATCGACGACATGACCCCGATATTGGCCTTTGGGTCGACCACGATCGCTGTCGCTGAGAGGATCGAGAAGTCGAACAGGCCGTGGATCACCGAGTTGACGATGTTGCCTCGTGACACGCGGCGAATCAGGTAGAAGAAGTAGCCCGCGGTGCTGACGATGAGCGCCTGAGGTAGCGCGCTGGCGCCGCGCCCGATGACGTTCGTCAGATGCACCGCTCCGAAGATGACGCTCGACCAGAGCGCGACCTGCCCTTCGCTCAGCGGGTGTCGACGCAGGGTGACCACCCCGAGCCCTCGAAACATGCCTTCCTCGCCCCAGCCGACGAACTGGCACGCGATCAGCAGCGAGATGGTGAAGCCGAGTCCTCGCTCCGAGAGGTTCGTGTACGACGTGGCGATCAGGATCGACGCGGCGAACAGAGCCGGCAGGAACCACAGCCACCGTTGCACCGGCCGGTCATCGCGCAGCACCGGGCGCCACCAGCCGAGAACCGCCACGACGCCATAGGTGAACACGAGGCCGAGGCCGAGCGGCACCCACATGCTGGTCAGGACGTCGCTCACCGAGAGCATCTTGTCGTCGGCCAGGTCCGCCCAGCTCTTCGCCACGACGCCGACCCCTTGGATGATCGCCAGGTACACCACCACGATCACGAGGAAGGCCCAGATCGGCAACGCACGCGGTGACATGGAGGTTCCGGGACGGGACATGCCCGCACGGTACCGAGGATCCGACAGCGCCTAGCAGGGTGCGGAAATTCGAGGTTGGTGCTCGCGATCTGAGCTGGGATCGAAAAGACTGTCGGTATGACTCGTGGTGCACCCGACCGGCAGATGGCGATGTTGTCGACGCTCTCGACCGAGGATCTGATCCCGGCTGATCATCCGATCCGTCGCATCCGGGTGGTCGTCGACGCGGTCCTCGCTGAGCTCGACGACGACTTCGAGGCGATGTACTCGAGCATCGGTCGCCGGTCGATCCCGCCGGAGTCGTTGTTGAAGGCCACGGTGTTGATGGCCATGTACTCGATCCGTTCCGAGAGGGCGTTCTGCGAACGGCTCAACTACGACATGTTGTTCAAGTGGTTCCTCGATCTCCCGATCGACGCGAAGGCATTCGACCCGACGACGTTCACGAAGAACCGCAAACGGCTCCTCGACGCGGAGATCGCGGACCGGTTCTTCGAAACCGTGGTCCGTCAGGCGAAGCTGCGCCGCTACATGTCCTCTGAGCACTTCTCCGTCGACGGCACCCTCCTGGAAGCGTGGGCGTCACACAAGAGCTTCAAGCCGAAGGACCG
>JAPXRJ010000267.1:0-3800 GCA_033813615.1 Microthrixaceae bacterium
TCCGGATGCAGTCGGTACCGCTTCCACGGGTCGTGGCCGATCACCACCTGGGGTCGGAGGCGTCGTATGACCTCCGCCACCTCGGCGCGGGTCTCGGTCGTGACGTCCAGCTCGCCGTCGACGAGGTCGAGGAAGACCGGCGCTCCCGCCCCGAGCGTGGCCGCCGCGGCTCGCTGCTCGGCGTGGCGCGCCGCGACCAGCTCGGCTGGGTCCTCGTCGGGATCCCACGTGCCCTTGGAGCCGTCGGTCAGCACCAGGTGGTGGAGCACCGCACCGGCCCGTGCCCACTTGGCGAGGGTGGCCCCGGTCTGGAACTCGGCGTCGTCGGGGTGGGCGACGATGACGAGCGCGCTCGCAGGAGCGGTCAGGTCCACGGTCGCGGGACCACCGGCCGGGAAGGGGTCGACGTCGTCGCTCACCGGAAGGTGCCGAGCGCCGGCGGCGGGTCGAGGTCCTCGGGCTCGTCCACATCCCAGCCGAGCGTCGTCGAGCCCACCACCCGCACCTTCAGCCCACGTCGGGCGGCTTCGTCGCGGTGTGCGGCGAACGATCCCGGCCCGTAGTGGAACGTGAACTCGGTGCCGGTCGGGACCGACGCCACGTTGGTGCCGTCGTCGTGGCGATCCGGCACCAGCACGACCTCGTCATCGGCCGCCACGGCGAGCTCCGCGAGACCCTCGGCGAACGGCAGATCCGCGTGCGCGATCACGACGCGGTCGATGCCCGACCCGCGCAGGTGCGCCACCCCTGCGCTGACCGCGGCGTTCAATCCCGCGGGTGCGGTGCGCACCACGTCCGCGCCGGCCGCCGCCGCCCAGGCGGACACGTCGTCGTCGTCGCACACCACGGCGACCGCCAGCGGATGCGCTGCGGCGAGCACCCGCTCGGCCATCGCACGGGCGAGCGCGGCTCGTGCGTCGTCGTCGAGCGCTCCGGCCAGGCGCACCTTGGCACCGTCGAACGCCTTGACCGGTACCAGCACCGCAGCGGTCCTCACCGGCGCAGCGTACGACGGGCGGGGTGCCTAAGGTGACGGGATGCGGATCCGGGTCGCCGTCATCGGGGGAGGGTCCTGGGGGACGACCGTCGCCCACATCGCATCCCAACGGGTTCCCACCGTTCTGTGGGTGCGTCGAGAAGAGCAGGCCGAGGAGCTCAACACCCGTCACACGAACGAGCGCTACCTGCCGGGCTTCGAGCTGCACCGCGAGCTGAGCGCCACGACCGACCTGGCCGAGGCCGTCTCCGGTGCCGACATCGTGGTGATGGGTGTGCCATCGCTGGGGTTCCGGTCAGCTCTCGAGCGATGTGCCGAACACGTCCGAGCCTGGGTCCCGGTCCTGTCGCTCACCAAGGGCCTGGAAGATGGCACCCGGCTGAGGATGACCCAGATCATCAACGAGGTGCTCCCCGGCCACCCGGCCGCGGTGCTCACCGGGCCCAACCTGGCCAAGGAGATCCTGGCCGGCGATGCCGCTGCCGCGGTGATCGCAACGCCGGACCTGATCGTCGCCAACCAGCTGCAGCGGATCTTCCACCAGAACCTCTTCCGGGTGTACGTGAACCCCGACGTCACCGGCTGCGAGGTCGCCGGGGCGCTCAAGAACGTGATCGCGATCGCGGCCGGGATGGCCGACGGCTTGGGAGCGGGCGACAACACCAAGGCGGTCGTGATCACCCGGGGTCTGGCGGAGCTCAGCGAGCTCGGCGAGGCGATGGGCGGCCAGTTCGCGACGTTCTCCGGCCTGGCCGGCATGGGCGACCTGATCGCCACGTGCATGTCGCGGCAGAGCCGCAACCGCCACGTGGGGGAGCGACTGGGGACGGGCCTGAGCATCGACGAGGTCATCGCCGACATGAACATGGTCGCCGAGGGCGTCAAGACGTCGCGGGTCGTGATGGAGCTGGCGGCCGAGTACGGCGTCGACATGCCGATCTGCGCCGAGGTGTTCGCCGTCTGTCACGAGGGCGCCACGGCCCAGGACGCCTACCGCGGCCTGGTCCGGGGTCAGGTCGGTGGGGTCGAGCACCACAGCCTCGCCTACGGACGGTGATCGAGGACCGCGGTCCGGCCTCTATCCTCTGGTCCAGATGACCGACCCCGAGATCTCCGGCGACGCTCCCGTTCGTCCCCGAGCACTGCACCGTGCTGCGATCCGTGGGTCCTCCGAGCCCGAGCGGTCCTGGACCCCGGTCGGCACGATCGACACCGGTGTGCTCGGCTACGTCGACGAAGCCGGTTCGGTGCAGCTCGACGGCGCAGGGTGGAGCCTGGACTGGTGGGTGGGGGCGGAGGACCGCTGGCATCACCCGTCGAGAGAGTCGTCGGTCCGCCAGCGTTCGATCGACGGCGCGCCGGTGCTGGAGACCGCCCTGCGCGTTCCCGGCGGCGACGTGGTGGCACGCGCCTACGGCGTCCGAGCCGAGGCCGGTTCGTGGCGCGGCCCGGCCGTGGTGGTGGAGGTGGAGAACCGGACCGCGGTTCCGGTCGCGCTGGCGTTCGTGGTCCGCCCGCTGCTCCTCGACGCCGATGGGGCACTGCACGACGTGCGCTCCGACGGTGCAGCCGTCGAGCTCGACGGCCAGACGGCGCTCCTCCTCGGCCGCGCTCCCGCCCGGGCCGTGGTCGGGGCGCTCGACGAGGTGGCGCCTCGGTTGGCCACCGGCGACGACGGGCCGAGCGAGGTCGCGCTGCGACGCGATCACGGCGATGCCGAGGCCGCGTTCGTCGTGCCGCTCACCCACACGGCGACGGCCCGGGTGCTGCTGCCGGTGACGGACCAGGACCCACGTGGTGCTCGGACTCCGTCGGAGCCGTGGACGGCGCCAGAGGCGGCGGCGGTGGCGAAGGGGTGGTCGGTGCACCTCGGCGACGCACGGCGGATCATCACGCCGGAGCCGGACTGGGACGAGGGCCTCGTGTGG
Organism: Microthrixaceae bacterium; assembly: GCA_033813615.1. Taxonomy (GTDB): domain Bacteria; phylum Actinomycetota; class Acidimicrobiia; order Acidimicrobiales; family Microtrichaceae; genus Dermatobacter. The sequence continues at coordinate 2,926 of JAPXRJ010000267.1, forward strand.
GCCGACGCGATGCTGCGGCTCGCCGGTCCCGACGAGGTCGGCGCGTGCCTGGACCGTCGGCGCTCGGCGCCGGCCGGACCGTCCGCAGCGGTGCGCGCTGCGGAGATCGCCGAGGCGTTGGCCCGGCTCGGTGCCACCGGCGAGTCGGCGGTCGTCGCTCGCGGCCTGGCCGGGGTGCAGCGGCTCGGCGGCGAGGTCCGTCTGGGTGACCGCTCCGATGGGACCGTCGCACTGCTGCACGCGGTCGCCGGAGCGTTGGCCGATGTCCATGACCCGGAGGCGCCCGTGGTCGAGGAGCTGGTGGCGCCGGCGGCAGTCGCGATCCGCCGGCTGGCTCGAGGCAAGGGGCCCACCAGCGACCCTTCGACGGTGCTCGCCGCCGTGCGTGGGTTGCGGGCGCTGGCGCCCTCGCTGCTCCGGGTCGCTCAGCCCGAGGTGGCCGACGACGCGCTGAGGGTGGCGGCACGATTGGCGCCACCCGCGGGATCTTCCTCCGTCGGCGCCACCGGATCGCCGGTGGACCTCGACGACGCCGATCGCCGCTCCACGTTGCACGAAGCGCGTCAGGTCCGGGCACTCGTGCTCGCCGGCGACCCGACCGCCGTGGCGTCGGTCCGGCGTTGCTGGTCGGGGATGGCGCAACGGGGGCGATCCGATGCGGTCGGCCGACGGGTTGTCGACGGTGCCGACGTCGCGGTCGGATCGCTGGGCTTCGACGTTGCCGAGCTCGCGGCGCGCACGAACGCGATGCTCGACGTGTTCGTGGTCGACGGTCCGGAAGGACCCGCGGTGCTCTCGGCGTTCGATGCGTCGTGGGCGGGTCAACCGGTCGAAGCCCACGGGATGTGCACCTCGTGGGGCGCGACGTCGTTCGC
>JAPXRJ010000268.1:0-3796 GCA_033813615.1 Microthrixaceae bacterium
CATCCAACTCGCCAAGCACCCCGAACCGGGCCGCGTGGAACAACCGGTCCAACAACTCCAACCCATCGAAAAGCCCGAGGAGCGTGTCGTCGTCCACCCCCCGCACATCAGCCGCCGCCAACACCGCCAACGCATCGATGACCGCCCGAGCCTCCCCGGCGACCACGAACACCGGCTCACCAAACCCACCGGCGGGCTGGCAGCCGCCGTCGCCCTCACCCTCGCCACATTCCCCAGTCGAACACATGTTCGCAGTCTGCCCAGGGGGTGTGACACTCCCCGAACGGTCCGCCAGATCCCCCGACCAACCCGACTCCCATGACAACAGACCACCGCCACAGTCCTGACCAGTCGGCAGAATACGGGTGAGCGCTCCGGCAAGTGCGTACTGTCGGCACCAGCCGGGACGGCCGTCGCGGCACCAGGTTCGACGGGGGATCGAGATTGGGATTCCTGCAGCCCAACCTTCCGGTGGTCGACCACGACGAGTGGGACGACCTGAATCGCGTCGAGCGCCTCGTTCCGCTCGCACGTCACTACGCGGTCAACGGCTTCGGCTCACCCGACGTGCTGGTGGTCCTGTACGCCGCCAAGATCGTGCTCTACCTGGTCGTCGGCTGGGCGTTCACGATGACCACCCCGGGCATCGGCGGCTGGTTCGATCCGGGTGCGTGGTGGTCGAACCCTGCGCTGTTCTACAAGTTCGCCCTCTGGACGATGCTGTTCGAGGTGCTGGGCCTCGGGTGCGGGTTCGGGCCGCTGAACCTGCGCTTCATCCCGCCGATGGGCTCGCTGCTGTACTGGCTGCGACCCGGGACGATCCGGATGCCACCGTGGCGGGGCCGGTTGCCGCTCACCGCCGGCGACACCCGCACCCCCCTCGACGTGGTGCTGTACGCAGGATTGCTCGTGTCGATCCTGGTCGCCCTCATCGGGGCCCTCCCCCGCTGGGAGGTCGTGGTCGTGCTCGGGATCCTGGTCCTGGTCGGGCTGCGAGACCAGACGATCTTCCTGGCCGCCCGGGGCGAGGTGTACGGGTCGATCGCGCTCACGTACCTGCTCGCCGCGACCGACCAGGTCACCGCCGCCAAGCTCGTGATGGTCATCATCTGGTTCGGGGCCGCGACCTCGAAGATCAACCGGCACTTCCCGTTCGTGGTCGCCTGCATGTTGGCCAACGGTCCGCTCCTGCGCTCCGCTCGGCTCAAGCAGCGGCTGTGGCGCGACTACCCCGACGACCTCCGACCCGGACGGCTGTCCGAGGTGCTCGCCCACGGCGGCACGGTCGTCGAGTTCACCGCACCGGTGTTGCTGCTGCTGAGCGATGGCGGCTGGGTGACGACGGTCGCGGCGGTCGTCATGATCGGGTTCCACCTCACGATCCTCTGCTCCTTCCCCATGGGCGTGCCCCTCGAGTGGAACGTGTTCATGATCATCGGCATCGTCGTGCTCTTCGTGGGCAACCCCGGGATCGACCTCGGTGCGCTGTCAGACCCGTTCGCCGTGGCGGCGCTGGTGGCGTTCCTGGTGTCGGTCGTGGTCTACGGCAACCTCGTGCCCGAGCGCGTCTCGTTCCTGCCGGCCATGCGCTACTACGCAGGCAACTGGGCGGCCACGTTCTGGTGCTTCAGGGGCGACGCGCTCGAGCGCTTCGACGCGAACGTCGTGAAGGCATCGATGCTGCCCCACCAGCAGCTCGAGAGGGTCTACGGCAGCGAGCAGGAGGCGGCGATCCCACTTCACATGGGCTACGTGTTCCGCGGGCTCCACACCCACGGTCGGGCGCTGTGGACGCTCGTGCCCGAGGCGTGCGGACCGGACCACGAGGACTACCTGGTGCTGGACGGCGAGCTCGTCGCAGGCACCGCGCTCGGGTGGAACTTCGGCGACGGCCACCTGCACGACGAGCAGCTGATCGAGGCGCTGCAGGATCGCTGCGACTTCCGCCCGGGTGACGTGCGCGTGGTGTTCCTCGAGTCCCAGCCGCTGCACCGCGGCACCCAGCGGTACCGGCTGATCGACGCCGCGACCGGCCTCGTCGGATCGGGCCACGTGAGGGTGGCCGACATGGTCACGCGCCAACCGACCGAGGCGGACCTTCCGCTGCATCCAGACCCCTGACCGGTCAGGGGCGGGGTCGACCGGGGCGGCCGGTGGCGATGCGCCACAGCGCTGCGCCGGCGGAGCGCAGGTGGATCGGAGCGTCCGACGACGGCGACGCTCCCGGATGCTGACGAGCGATGCGAACCCGCAGCGCGGCGGGCCGTGACCGGAACACCAGCGGCGGGTCCATGACCAGGCCCTCGCCGTCCACGCCGATCGGGACCGGCCCGTCCGAGTCCACCACGAACTCGGGTGCCTCCCACCGTGTGAGCCCGGCGCCGACGGCCACGATGCCGAGCGTCGCGTCGTCCATGCCGGGACGCGTGCCCGAGCCCACGACCGTCCCGAGACGGTACGGGTTGTTCGACACCAGCAGCACCGCCGCTGCGGGACCGGGGGAACCGTCGGGGCGCGACCAGCGCAGCGCAGGACCATCGGCGCCGCGGCCGAACGCGTCGGGGATCGTGTCGAGCAACGTCGAGGCCTTGGCTCCCCGGTAGGACTCCCGCTGCACCGCCTCGGCGTACACGCCGAGCGACGCGTTGTTCACGAAAACCCGGCCGTTCACCTCGGACAGGTCGACCACCCGCTCACGACCGTCGACGAAGGCGTCGAGCGCTCCGACCACGTCGTCGCGGTCGACTCCCAGATCGAGGGCGAAGTGGTTGCGCGTCCCTGCCGGGATGCACGCGAACGGCAGGCCCTCCCGTGCTGCGATCGTCGCGACGAGCGCCTGGGTGCCGTCGCCGCCGGCCGCAGCGAGCGCGTCGGCACCGCGGGCCACGGCGTCGGTGACCAACTGGATCAGGTCGTCCCCGGGACGCAGCTCGACCGACTCGATGCCGCGCTTGGCAGCCTCGCTCGCCAGATCCGCACGCGCTGCCTTGCCGCCGCCGGAGCGCGGGTTCCAGATGACCACCGGGTGCTTCGGCGCCGGTGCGGACGCGAGCGCACCCCTGGCGGCGAACGCCCGACGCGCCGCTACGCCGCCCACCGGCACCAGCGCGATCGCGATCAGCACCGCGGCACCCACCCGGAGCACGACGGCGGCGGCGACGACGGCGACGATGCCCCCCACGCCCACGCCAAGAGCGATCAGCCGCCAGGGACCGCGTCGGCGCAGGCCTTCGACGCCGACGACGACGCAGAGCACCGCGGCGGCGGCAAGGAGGATCCCGGTCGGGAACGACCGGATCGATCCGATCACCAACGCCACGATCGCTGCCGTCATCGCCAGCAGCGCGACGGCGGCGGCCACCCGTCTGGTGCCGTCGGGCGGCTCGATCGCCGCCGATGCCGTGGGTCCTTCCACCATGCGCTCCCCTCGCCCACCGAGCCATCACCCCGACGGGGCGATGAGTTGTCCGAAGGCGTACATCATGGTCCACTGAGTCGACCACGAGGAGCGTCCAATGCCTGAGCCGACCGAGACGACGGCGGCAGCCGAACTGACCCCACGGAAGCAGCGCGAGCGGCGCGGCCGTGAGGTGCGCTCGGCGGTCCCCCGGTCCTCGCTCGGCGAGTGGAGCCCGGCATCCGACCGCGACCCGAACGGGCTGCTCGCTGCTCAGGACGCGACCCGCGACCAAGGACTGGTCCCGCTGCGCCACGAGCGGATGGGCGTCTCTCCCTTCACGTACTACCGGGGAGCAGCGGCGGTCTTCTCCGCTGACATGGCGGCCATGGCCCGCAC
>JAPXRJ010000269.1:0-3742 GCA_033813615.1 Microthrixaceae bacterium
CCGAGCGCCGCTCAGGCGAGGGTCGTCGCGACGTCGTGCGCGGCGTCGATCGTGGCGGCGATGTCGTCGGCGCTGTGGGCCAGCGAGGGGAACAGCACCTCGTACGGCCCCGGCGCCAGGGCGATGCCCCGGTCGAGCATCCCGTGGAACCACCTCGGGTAGCGGCCGAGGTCGACCGATGTAGACGCGGTGGCGAAGTCGACCGGCGCCACCTCGCCGTCGAGGCGCACGAAGAACAGCCCCACGAGCGGGCCGACCTGCGGCACCACCGCCGGCACGGCAGCGGCGGCGAAGGCGGAGCGAAGGCCGTCGGCCAGCGTGGTGGCGGTGACGGTGAGCTGGTCGTAGGCGACGGCGTCGAGCTGGGACAGGACCGCCAGTCCGGCGGCGGTGGCGAGCGGGTTCCCCGACAGCGTTCCCGCCTGGTACACGGGACCGAGCGGGGCGAGCTGCGACATGACCTCTGCAGAGCCGCCGAACGCACCGACGGGCAGGCCGCCACCGATGACCTTGCCGAAGCACCACAGGTCGGGGGTGACGCCGGTCCACTCGGTGGCGCCGCCGACGGCCAGGCGGAACCCGCAGATCACCTCGTCGAAGAGCAGGAGCGCACCGACCCGGCTGCACTCGTCGCGGAGCCCGGCCAGGAACCCGTCGACCGGTGCGACCAGGCCCATGTTGGCGGCGACCGGCTCGACGATGACCACGGCGACCGAGTCGTCCAGTCGGGGCACCACGTTGTAGGGCAGCACCTGGGTGTCGGCGACGGCGCCGGCGGTGACGCCGCCCGAGTCGGGCCGGGCCTCGGTGCCGAGCACCGCCTCCGCCACGCCGGAGCCGGCGGCGGCGAGCAGTGCGTCGGAGTGGCCGTGGTAGTTGCCCTCGAACTTCACGATCCGGTCACGACCGGTGACGCCGCGGGCCAGGCGGATCGCCGACATCGTCGCCTCGGTGCCCGAGGAGACCAGCCGCACCTGCTCCATGCCCGGCACGCGGGCGACGAGCTCCTCGGCCATGTGGATCTCGCCCTCGGTCGGCGCACCGAACGTCGAGCCCCTCGTCACGGCGCTCTGCACGGCCTCGACCACCGCCGGGTGCGCGTGTCCCAGGATCGACGCGCCGTAGCTCTGGACGTAGTCGATGAACTCGCGACCCTCGACGTCGGTCACCCTCGAGCCGCTGCCAGACGCCACGAAGTAGGGGGTGCCACCGACCGAGCGGAACGCCCTCACCGGCGAGTTGACCCCGCCCGGGATGACCCGCAGGCCCCGCTCGTACAGCCCCTCGTTGGTGGTCACGTCGTCGCTCCTGTCTGAGTCATCGTCCCGTCGTCCCCATCTCCAGCGCCACCAGGTCCAGCGCCACCAGCCGGCGGTCCGTCACTGGAGGTGCTCGGCCAGGCTCCGGGCGAAGTAGGTGAGCACCATGTCGGCACCGGCCCGCTTCACCGCGGTGATCTGCTCGAGCGCCACCGCGTCGCCGTCGATCCAGCCCCGCTCGGCCGCGGCGTGGACCATCGCGTACTCGCCCGACACGTGGTAGGCGGCGATCGGGACGTCGAGCTCGGCCCGGGCCCTGGTGAGCACGTCGAGGTAGGTGAGCGCCGGCTTGACCATGACCATGTCCGCGCCCTCGGCCACGTCCTCGCGGATCTCGACGAGCGCCTCCCGGGCGTTGGCCCAGTCCTGCTGGTACGCCCTGCGGTCCCCGCCGTCGGCGATGTGGACGTCGACGGCGTCGCGGAACGGCCCGTACAACGCCGAGGCGTACTTGGCGGCGTAGGCGAGGATGGCGACGTCGTCGTGGCCGTCGGCGTCGAGCGCGTCTCGGATGGCGAGCACCTGGCCGTCCATCATCCCCGAGGGCGCGCACACGTCCGCTCCGGCGTCGGCCTGGGCGACCGCGACCTCGGCGTACACCTCGAGGGTGGCGTCGTTGTCGACCGCACCGTCGGGCGTGAGCAGTCCGCAGTGGCCGTGATCGGTGTACTCGTCGATGCAGAGGTCGGCCATGAGCACGACCGAGTCGCCCAGGTCGTCGCGCAGGTCGCGCAGCGCCACCTGGACGATGCCGTCGGGGTCCGATGCTCCGGATCCCTCGGCGTCCTTGGTGGCGGGGACGCCGAAGAGGATCACCGCATCGATGCCCAGTCCGACCAGCTCGGCGACCTCCTTGCGGAGCGACTCGCGGCTGTGCTGCACCACGCCCGGCAACGACGGGATCGCCACCGGATCGTCGATCCCCTCTCGCACGAACAACGGGGCGACCAGGTCGTCGACGCCGAGCCGCGTCTCGGCCACCAGCCGACGCATGGCCGGGTTGCGGCGGAGCCGGCGGAGGCGGGTCTGGGGGAAGCTCACCTGGTCGATCCTACGGAGTCGGTCGATCCCGGGACATCCGAGGTCGCAGGAGTACGTCGCCGGAGGACGTCGCAGGAGTACGTCGCAGGTCCCGCGAACGGGATCGGCCCGAGGTCAGGACAGCAGGGTCGCGAGGCGGGCCGGGGTGAGCGCCGCACACGAGTCGACGACCAGATCCGCGGCCGAGAAGTCCATGTCGCGGGTCAGGGACCCCGGCACCGCCACCGCGAACATGCCCGCCGCCTTGGCGGCGGCGACGCCGTTGACCGAGTCCTCGATCGCCACGGTCGACGACGGATGGACCCCCAGCCGTTCGCAGGCCAGCAGGTACACCGCCGGGTCCGGCTTGGTTCGGGCCACCTCGTCGCCGGTGGCGATCGTGGCGAAGTGGTCGAGCAGGCCGTGGCCCCGCAGGTGCCCGTGCACCCAGTCGGCCGACGACGACGATGCGACCGCGAGGGGGATGCCGTCACCGCTGAGCGCGCCGAGCAGCCCGACCACTCCGGGCAGCGGGGCGAGCCCGGCGTTGCACTCGGTCTGCAGCATCCGGCGACGGGTCAGGAGGTCGGCGCGGTCGATCGGGCGGCCGAGCTGCTCCTCCAGGATGTCGGTCCAGTGCGGGTGCTCGAGCGAGCCGATGAACGTCTTCCACAGCTCCAGGCTCAGCTCGGTGCCGTGGTCGGTGAACATCTCCGCCGCCGTGATCCACTCGCACCACTCGGTGTCGAGGACCAGCCCGTCGAAGTCGAACACCACCGCCCGCAACGGCGTCGCGGGTTCGGCCGATGTGCTCATGTGCGCTCGGGGCGGAGCGCGTCAGTCACCGCGGCGACCAGCCCGTCGATCGAGTGGACGTCGGCCTCGGCGGTGACCGCCAGGCCCAGCTCCCGTGCGGTCGCCGCCGTGACCGGTCCGATGCAGGCGACGACCGGTGGCGAACCAGCGGCCGCCGCGGCCGGTCCGCCCATCGCCTCGACGAAGTGCGCGGCGGTGGAGCTCGAGGTGAACGTGACGGCATCGGCGGCCCGGACCCGGGCACGGGTGTCGTCGTCGTAGTCCACGCGCACGGTCCGATACGCCTCGACCACGTCGACCGACCAGCCCTTGGTCCGCAGCCCGTCGGGCAGCACGTCACGGGCGACCTCGGCCCGGGCCAGCAGGACGCGACCACCGCCGGTCGGTGCCTCGGGGAAGACCTCCAGCAGCGACTCGGCCACGAAGTGCGGCGGGACGAGGTCCGCGGTGATCCGGACCTGTTCCATGGCCGCCGCGGTCCCCGGCCCGATGACCGCCACCTGCACGCCCGCCAGGTCGCGCCCGTCGCGCAGCTCGGCGGAGAACCGCTCGGCACCGTTCGGAGATGTGAGCACCACCCAGTCGTA
>JAPXRJ010000270.1:0-3742 GCA_033813615.1 Microthrixaceae bacterium
AACCCGGCGCGCGTCCGCGGTGACGGACCAGCAGAGCAGGTACCACCGGCCATGGCGCACGACGACGGCCCATGGGTCGACGACCATCGGGTGGTCCGAACCGGGCCGCGACCGGTAGGCGAGCTGTAGTCGACTGTGGGTCTCGCATGCGTGCGCGACCTGCGCTGTCAGCGACGCGTCGGGAGTCGCTGCGGCGTCGCTCGGGTTCTGGGCGACGACTCGCCGCAGTGCCTCCGCCGGAGCGGCAGCAGAATCCGGGAGCACCCGCAGGATCTTGCCAAGCGCTGTCGCCGCCGGATCGCTGGTGTTGATCGATCCGTGCCACCCCCGCAGCAGCGCCATCACCAGCCCGAGTGCTTCGGCGGTGCTGAACATCAGCGGCGGCACCCGGGCGCCGCGCCCCACCGAGTAGCCGCCGTACCGACCGCTCACCGATTCGACAGGCATTCCCGCCTCGCGCAGGATGCCGACGTAGCGACGCGCCGCCCGGTCGGTGACACCCAGACGCGCGGCGAGCTCGTCGCCCGTGAGACCGGGACGGTTCTGGATCGCCTCGAACGCAAGCAACGCCCGAGCCGTCGGGCTCAGATCATGGGTCATGGATTTCTGCCATTCGAGGAAGTAGATCGTCCGGGTTCAACTTTACCATCGCCTCATGACCGACGAATCGAACCTCACCGCACCCACCGCCGTGTTGACCGAGCCACCGCTGGCCGGCAATGAGCTCGAGACCCTGCTCGGATCGCTCGAACGGATGAGACGCACCCTGGCATGGAAGTGCGCCGACCTCGACGCCGCAGCGATGGCCACCACCGTCGGGGCCTCGACGATGACGATCGGAGGCCTGCTCCGGCACCTCGCCCGGTGCGAAGCGAACTCGTTCTCCTGGAAGTTGCACGACCACGAACCAGCGTCCGCCGGTGATGACGACGGCTGGGAACGTGACTGGCAATGGACCGCCGCCGCCGACGCCGACCAGGCGTGGCAGGACTGGCGTACCGCGGTCGAAGAGTCGCGCGTGCTCATCGCCGCAGCCGTTGCCGACGGAGGGCTCGATCGGGCCAAGGGTCACCACTTCGACGGCTGGGGAACGCCGAGCCTCCGGCGCATCCTGATCGACATGATCGAGGAATACGCTCGCCACACCGGCCACGCCGACCTCATCCGCGAGGCCATCGACGGTCGAGTCGGAGAGGATCCCCCGGCATGACGATCTACACGATCAAACCGCTCGGACCCGACACCTGGGACGACTTCGCCCGGTTGATCGAGCGGCAGGGCAACGGGTCCATGGGGGCGCCCTTCTGCTGGTGCACCAACTTCCACCCGCCCGACCCCGACGACAACCGAAGCAGCGAAGGCCGACGCGCCTACAAGGAACAACTCGTCAGCCAAGGGCGAGCCCACGCGGCGCTGGTCTTCGACGGTGATCTCGCCGTCGGGTGGTGCCAGTACGGCAGCCCCGAAGAGCTGCCCGGCATCCACCACCGCAAGGACTACGAGGCGGGCCTGGTCACGCTCCCGCACTATCGGCTGACTTGCATCTACGTGGACAAGGCCTACCGGAAGCGAGGCGTCGCAGCAGCCGCACTGCAAGGCGCTCTCGACCTGATCGGGAACGCGGGCGGAGGCGTCGTCGAGGGGTACCCGCACGACATCCCCGAGGGTAAGAAGATGTCGGCATCGTTCCTGTACAACCTGACACGCAGCGTCTACGAGCAAGCCGGCTTCACATACCAGCGTCCGAAAGGCAAGGGCAACTGCGTCATGACCATCACCGTCCCGCCGCACTGAGTCGGCGGGACCCACCACCACCAGCTGATCCGATCGGGGCTGACCAGTTCGGGGCCGAGGCCGCACATCCACGGGCCGTACCGCTCTCGCCGGACACGACAGACCAAGTCAGCTGGATCTTGCCCAGGTCTGAGAGATGTCGATTCGGGACGAGCAGCAGACGTCAGCGGCGACCCGACCGTCAGAGAGCCAGATCTACTCGATACGCAGGCCGGAGATCGCACGAGCGATCACCAGTTGCTGGATCTCGCTCGTGCCTTCGAAGATCGTGTGGCTCACCGTCTCGAGCTTTCCTGGTGTGGTCCGGCGCGGTCCTGTGGTCGTGAACAGGGATTACGCGAGTCGGCGATTCCGCCTCGTGTCACCGTTTCCATACGTTTCTAGGTCGAGAACTAGGGATCTGGTCGATTTCACCCCACTTCGATTTCGCGACATCCCTAGTCACCACGGATACACGCAGGGACGCCCTGCTCACCACCGCTCCGGCCACGACCCGATCGGCCCCGCCGACGATCTTCCGACGATCGGCAGCGATTCTGCCGTCCCGTCGGGGTCGGGCGCGGGAGGTGCAACGGCGGACGACCCTCCAGCGTTCAGGAGCGATGAAGGACTGCACACAGTCCGGGCGCTGATTACCCCGACGCACCGAACCGGGCATATGGGGAGAGCCTTCGGCTGGGACGTGCGGAACGATCATCAACCGACCCTGACTTGACCCAGTACGATTCGCCTGCCAGGTCGAACGGGGAGGGTGAGTGAGCGCGCGTACAATCCATCCATTCCCAGCGAGGATGGCTCCCGATATCGCCCTCCATGCGATTCCTCACCAGTCGGCCGGGTCGGCCTTGACGGTGCTCGACCCGATGTGCGGGTCGGGTACGGTGCTCGCGGCCGCGCTTCAGCTCGGTCACAATGCGGTCGGAGTCGACATCGATCCGCTCGCGGTCATGATGTCAACGTTGACCGTCACGAAGATCGATGGGTGTGCGATGGCTGCCAGGGCTGAAGACGTCGCCACGGTCGCGGAGAAGGCAGAAGGCACAGCGCCGTGGAGCGACGACGCCGAGACCGACGAGTTCGTCAACTACTGGTTCGCGCCCAAACAAAGGCGTCAGTTGGTCGACTTGACGACAGCGATCGCCGGCCTCGACGACCCGGACGTGCAACTTGCGCTGCGACTCGCGATCAGCAGAATCATCGTCACGAAGAGTTCGCAAGCGTCGCTCGCGGCAGACACCGCACACAGCCGGCCACATCGCGTTCGCACCGACTCCGACTACGACGTGCTTGAAGGTTTTCGACGTTCCGCGAGGCAGCTCTCCCGAATGCTCGCGCAGCGCGAGTTGAAGGGAACAGGTCAGGTCGAGCTCGGCGACGCCCGTGAACTCACTACGGTGGCCGACGGTTCGGCGGACTTGGCAGTTACCTCGCCGCCATATCTCAACGCCCTTGACTACCTGCGTGGCCACAAGTTGGCGTTGGTATGGTTCGGTCACACGATCGCTGACCTTCGCGTTCGCCGGGGCTCCAGCATTGGAGCCGAACGGGGGCTCGGTCGGGCAGCGTCGGACGCTGTGATGGGGATCGTCGACATCATCGAGTCGGAGGCAATTGACAAGTCCGTGCTCAAGCGCCCGATGCTCGAACGGTTCGCTGAGGACTGCTGCGGATTCGCGACGCAGCTTCATCGGAAGGTCAAGCCAGAAGGCCACGTCGTGCTGGTCATCGGTAACTCCACGCTCCGCGGGAACTACATCAGGAACGACGTCATCGCTCAACGGGCCATGGAGCAGGCTGGCTTCAGATACCACACGAGCGTCGAGCGAGAGATCCCTCCCACCAGCAGGTACATGGCGATCAATGCGTCCGACATGGCGTCCAGCGTGACCAAACGCATGCGCAAGGAAATCGTGCTGACGATGGTGCGGTAGTGGCGTCCGAACAGCTC
>JAPXRJ010000271.1:0-3731 GCA_033813615.1 Microthrixaceae bacterium
AGGTCGAGGACCTCCGGGTCGCGGTGAACGAGCTCGTCGGGCTGTTGGTCGAGGCGGCCGACGGCGGCTCCGTCGTCGTCCGGCTCTGGAGCGACGAGCGGACGATCAACGTCACCGGCCGCTGCAGCGGCGCCACCACGCCGGTCGCCCCGGACGAGCTCACGGAACGGATCCTCGACGCCACCGTGGACGACTACGAGATCGGTGACGGCGCGTTCCAGGCCTGCAAGTTCCTCGGCGCGGTCTGACCGCGCCGAGGAACGGTCACAGATGTCCTCCGGGAACCGCTCCGGCCGCGATCGCCACGACCCCGGTCACGGCGAGGCCGACGTCCACACGGCCCCCGAGCTCGACGAGCGGTTCGCCGAGTTCGCCCGGACCCGGGACCGGACCCTGCGCAACCAGATCGTCGAGGACCACATCGGCCTCGCCCACCACTTCGCGGCGCGCTACCAGCGAACCGGCGACGACGACGACCTGCATCAGGTCGCCCTCCTCGGCCTGGTCAAGGCGCTCGACCGGTTCGACCCTGACCGCGGCGTGGCGTTCAGCACCTTTGCCGGGCGAACGATCGACGGTGAGCTCAAACGGCACTTCCGTGACCAGACCTGGGCGGTCCGCGTCCCACGCTCGGTCAAGGACCTGCACATCGCGCTCCGTAGGGCGACCGAGGAGCTCGAGCAGCGGCGCGGCCGGTCCCCGACGGTGAGGGAGCTCGCCGAGTACCTCGGCGTCGAGGTCGACGAGGTCGTGGGAGCTCTCGGCGCCGGCTCCGCGCGACGCACGGGCAGCCTCGACGGTCCCGACGACCGGCACGGAAACGACCACGAACCCGCCCTCGGTCGGCCGGGTGGCACGGCGCTGGTCGAGGACCGCGACCAGGTGGAGCGATTGCTCGCCACGCTCGAGCCGCGCGAGCAGGAGATCATCCGCCTGAGGTTCTACGAGCAGCTCAGCCAGGAGCAGATCGCCGAGCGCGTGGGCCTGTCCCAGATGCACGTCTCGCGTCTGCTGCGGCGCAGCTTCGAGACGATGCTGAGGGCGCAAGGACCGGACGCCGACGGTCAGGGTCCCTGACCGTTCGGCGACCTTCTGGCTGTCGGGCACGTGGATCCAGGTTCAGGCGGTGGCCAGCAGCTCTGCGCGGATCTGGTCGAGGCTGCCGCGCAGCAGGCGCGACACGTATGACTGCGACAGCCCGACCTCCTCGGCGATCTCGGGTTGGCTGAGCTCCTCGACGAACCGAAGGTGCAGGACGAGCTGCTGGCGTTCATCGAGGGTCGCGACCGCGCCGCGCAGGAACTCCCGCTCATCGACCTCGTCGTAGCCCGGGTCCACTCCACCGAGCAGCCTGACGAGCGAGGAGGACGCTTCGCCGTCGAGGCCGGGCGCATCGAGCCCGACGGCGCTGCGGGACTGACCCGCCTCCAGGGCGTCGAGGACGTGATCGACCTCCGTGCCCATCTCTGCCGCCACCTCCCGAACCGTCGGAGCGCGGCCGAGCCGCTGCGTGAGCTCGTCGGATCGACGCCGAACCTGCAGGTGCAGCTCCTGGGCCCGCCGGGGAGGACGGACGGTCCAGGCGCGGTCGCGCAGGTGGCGCTTCAGCTCGCCCTCGATCGTCCGGGAGGCGAACGTCCGGAACGTCACGCCCAGCGAGGTGTCGAATCGGTCCACGGCTCGGATCATGGCCAGCAACGCGGTCTGGCGGAGGTCCTCCGACGACACCCCGACCGACCGGGCGAAGCGGGCTACATGGTGATCCGCCACCCAGAGGTGCGCCTCGACCACACGGTTGCGCAGACGACGCTCGCCGGTGCGCCGGTACTCGTCGACCAGCGCCGCCACCTCATCGCCCGACAGGACCCCGGCGACCGGCCCCGCCCGACTGCTCGGGCCCGCCCGACTGCTCGGGCCCAGCTCCTTGGCCTTCGCCTCGTTCGCCATCACGCCGACCTACCTCCGTGTTCAACCCCCTCGGCCGACCAGCCCCGAGCTGGCCCGGGGCCTGCCGTGGCACACCGTCGCTCGCTCCTGCACGGCCGACGGCGACAGCACGGACGTGCGACCTGCCGTTCGCGGCCTACCCGGCACGACCGGTGCCCCAAACCTGCCCGAACGCTCGATCAGCACGTCGTGGGGGGACTTCCGGTGCCCCGGTCGGCCCATTAGCGTTCGAGCGCCGTGCCCCTGATCGATCCCGCACCCGACGTGTCGCGCTCCGTTCCCGCGGACCGCTCGCCTTCGCCGCGTCGGGCGACCTGGATCGTGATGCTCGTCGCGCTGGTCGCTGGTTCCTTGGCCGCCGCGGTGGTCTGGCGGGTGGCCGAGCTGGGCGCCGAGGACCGCCAGACCGAAGCCGCCGACGCCGTGGTGGAGTCCGTCGCGAAGGACGCGGACGACCTGATCATCGCCTTGAGCGGGACATCGGCGCTCGTGGCGACCGACGGCACGGTGTCCCAGAGCTCGATGGACCGCTTCGTGACCGACCTGGCCACCTTGGGGTCACCTCGATCGCTCGCCTGGCTCGTCCCTGCTCCCGGAGCGAGCGATGCCGGTGGGTGGCAGGTCGCGGTGTCGGCTTCGCCTCCGCCGAGCGAGGACGGAGCGGTGCCCTCCGGTGCGGATCTGGCCGCCGGCACCCTCGAGGCGGCGGGCTCACCGGTGTCGACTGCTGCAAGCGCAGCGCAGCGAAGCGGCCAACCCGTGGTCGGTCAGGTCACCCTCGCCGACGGCACCACCCGACTGGCCGCCTTCAAGCCGGTGTACCGGGTGAGCGACGGCGATGCAGCAACCCCCGAGTTCTCCGGCGTGGTGGCCACGGTGGACCCGCCGGAGCACATCTCCGGACGTCTCGCCGCGGACGTTCCCGGCGACGTGCTGTACAGCATCACCGCCGACGACGCCGTCCTGGCGTCGAGCGACCCGATGCCGATCGGCGGAACGACGCGCGACGTGCAGGCCGGCGATCTCCGACTCACCGCACAGGTCGAGGACCGCCGAGCCGTCAACCACGACCTGAGCTGGTTCCTCCTGTGGATCATGGCGGTGATCGTCGCCGCTGCCGGCACCCTGGGTCTGCGCAGCGCCCGCTACGACGAGGAGCGCCGCCGGACGAACACGATGTTCGCCCGCACCGCCGACCTGGCGCAGCGCCTGGCACGTAGCGCCACGGCGGAAGAGGTCGCGGCGGTCATCAGCGAGCAGGTCCCGCCCCTGTTCGGCGCGGACGTGGCGTCGTTCGGCGAGGTCGACGACGACGCGTCGTTGGTCCGACTCCACCACGGTCCCGAGGTCGACCCTGCGCTGGTCGAGCGACTGTCGGAGCTGCACCTGGAGGACATCCCGTCGCTCGCGGAGCAAGTCGGTTCCGGCACGACCGTCCTGTTGCGGACCAGCACGGACTGGGAGCGGGAGCTGCCGGCGGAGGTGGCCGAGGGGATGCTCGGTGCCGGCGCACGCGCTGCGGCTGTCCTTCCGCTGCAGACCCCCCAGAGGGTGGTGGTCGCGACGATCGGCATCATCTGGTGCGATCCGCCGGTCTTCGACGAGCGCACGACCGCCACCCTGGGGACCGTCCGGGAGCTGTGCGAGCAGAGCCTGATGCGGGCCGAGCTCACCGACCGCGCATCGCAGCGAGCGGCCCGCCTGGCCGCCCTCGCCGAGCAGCTCGCCGGGGTGGACACTGTGGCGGACACCGCACGGACGGTCACGGATCTGGCCCTCGCCGT
>JAPXRJ010000272.1:0-3717 GCA_033813615.1 Microthrixaceae bacterium
TCGGCGACCTCAGGTTCCGGCCACCGGAGCCGCCCGCACCGTGGGAGGGCACCCGCGATGCCACGGCGTTCGGTGCGATGTCCCCGCAGAACCCCTCGATGATGGACGCTGTGTACGGCGGCGAGGCAGAGCGGTGGGACGAGGACTGCCTGCACCTCAACGTGTGGACCACGACACCGTGGCGCGCCGACCGTCCGCTGCCGGTGATGGTGTGGATCCACGGAGGGGCGTTCGAGATGGGCTCCGGCTCGTCGCCGATGTACGACGGAACCGGCTTCGCCGCCGACGGCGTCGTGTACGTGAGCATCAACTACCGGCTCGGATCACTGGGCTTCCTCGACCTGTCCTCGCTCGATCCGGCGGAGGCCGGCTCGGGCAACGTCGGCCTGCTCGACCAGGTCGCAGCACTCGACTGGGTTCGCCACAACATCTCCGAGTTCGGCGGTGACCCCGAAAACGTGACCGTCTTCGGCGAATCGGCGGGGTCCATCTGCATCTCGCTGCTGCTGGCGGCGGCCGACGCGAGCGGCCTGTTCCACAAGGCGATCCTCCAGTCAGGAGCGCTGCTCACCAAGCCACCGGCGGTCGCGGCTGCCGACACCGCCGAGTTCATGGCCGCCGCCGGCGTGAGCAGCGTGGCCGAGCTGCGCGACCTGCCGGTCGAGGAGCTCCTCACAGCGCACGGAAGGTTGACGGCCGAGCGGCTGGCCGATCCGGAGTCGGTCATGCGCAGGACCGGGACGACCGCCGCCGTCCTGCCGTTCACCCCGGTCACCGACGGCGTGGTGCTACCGGCAGATCCGCTCGCGGCGATCGCCGCCGGGTCAGCCGCAGGGGTCCCGTTGCTCGTCGGCACCAACCTGGAGGAGTGGAAGCTGTTCGCCCTGATGACACCGTCGCCCTCCGACGACGACGCTCTCCGACAGCGCCTCGAGCTCGTGACGAACGACGTCGATGCCGCGCTCGCCGCGTACGGGGCCGAGCTCGGCGACCTGTCGCCCGCCGAGGTCAACAGCGCCGTGCTGACCGATCTGGTGTTCCGCATCCCCACGGTCCGACTGGCCGACGCCCAGGTCGCCCACGCCCCGGTCCACCAGTACCGCTTCGACTGGAAGAGCCCCGCGTGGGGCGGGATGATCGGCGCCGCGCACGCCGTCGAGATCCCTTTCGTATTCGAGCTCGTGACCGATCACCGTCTCCACATCCTCATCGGCCCGGAGGCACCGCCGGAGTTGGCGTCGGCCATGCACGACGCGTGGGTGAGCTTCGCGAGCAGCGGCGCGCCGCTGGTCCACGGCATCGGCACCTGGCCGAGCCTCCCCACCGACTGCGCGACCCGTCCTGTCGTCCTGTTCGACGACGACATCTCGCTGGTCGACGATCCCCATGGGAGCACCCGGCGGTTCTGGGCCGGCTGACCCATATCGGTGGATCTCGTCGGGCGTCACTCCTCGGCGATCGCCCGGAGGACGTCGAGGCGACCGGCACGGCGAGCGGGCAACGCGGAGGCCACGATGCCCAGCACGGAGCCGACGAGCAGCAGGACGAGCAGACGGATCCACGGCAACGTGAGCTCGGCGTTCTCCGCTGGCAGCGCGGCGACGAGCGCTGCACCGAAGCTCACGCCTACGACCAGACCGAGGATCCCGCCGAACGTGCCGATCATCACCCCCTCGAGTCGCACCATCAGCCTCATGCGGCGACGTGACATGCCCACCGCCCGGAGCAGGCCCAGCTCGCGGGTGCGCTCCACCACCGACAGCGCCAGCGTGTTGGCGATGCCGAGCGCGGCGACGAGCACGGCGAAGAGGAGCAGCACGTTCACGATGCTGATGATGATGTCGACCGAGCCGGTGCGGCCCTCGATGAAGTCCGATGCCACATCCGCGGAGGAGTTGGGGATCGATGCCACGACCTCGGCCAGCTCATCGGCCACGGCGACCGGCGCCGAGTCCTCCTCGGTGGTCACGAACACGAGGCGAGCTGCCGGTTCCACTCCGAGCAGCCCCTGCACCGCGGCGGTCTGGGCGAACGTGTCGTCGTAGATCTCACGACGCTGGTAGACGCCGACCACCCGCAGATCCGTGGTGGCGTCACCGCCCTTCAACGTGAGCACCTGACCCAGTTCGACGCCCTTGTCGGCCGCCCACCGGCGGTTGACGGCGATCTCGTCCCCTCCCGTCGGCAGCCGGCCCTCGACGAGCTCGGGATCGACGACGCTCGCCATGCGCTCCACGTCCCCGGTCGTCATCGTGACCCGACGCGGTCCGCCGACCGTGTCGGCGCGGGCGATCGAGAACGGGACCGCCGATGCCACGCCCGACGCCGAGCCGATCGACTCGATCGCCGTTCCGTCGAACGGTGCGACCGAACCCGAGTCCACCACGACGTCCGCCGTCACAGATCGGGTGAGACCACCCCGGATCGCGGTGCGGACCGACTCGCCGACCACCAGTGTGGTCGCCACCAGCGCCAGTCCGATCATCAGGGCGGATGCGGTCGACGCCGTCCGTCGGGGATTGCGCACTGCGTTGCGCACGGCGATGCGTCCGCCGACGCCCATGCGTCGCACCGGCGCACCGATCACCGCCACGATCGGTCCGGCCAGGAAGCGCGCCACACCTGCCACGCCCAGGAAGACCAGGAGTGCGCCGAGCGCCACTCCCTGGATCCGAGGGTCGACCGGCTCGGCCGGTCGGGCGAGCGATCGCAGTCCGACGACCAGACCGGCGGCAAGCAGGATCGAGCCGAGCACCGGCCGCCCGAGCGTCCGCCGGCTCGGCGTGGCGTCGACAGCAGCGATCGCCGCGACCGGTGGGACCGACGTGGCCCGCCGCGCGGGTCCGACCACCGACACCAGGGTGACACCCACGCCGACCACGACGCCGAGCACTGCGGTCCGAGGCTGGAAGACCACGCGTTCGAGGGGTAGCGCCACGCCGAGCGAGACGATGAGCCGCTGCAGCCCGGTCCCGAGCAGCACCCCGACGCCGATGCCCAGCGCGGACGCGGCCACACCGACCACCAGGCCCTCGCCGACCACTGCGGTGGCGACCTGCCGGCGTGCCGCCCCGACCGCTCGCAGCAGCGCCATCTCCCTGGTCCGCTGTGCGACCACGATCGTGAAGGTGTTCCAGATCAGGAACGCGCTGACGAACAGGGTGACGGCCGCGAAGCCGAGCAGGAGCCCGACGAAGTTGGTCAGTCCCTCTTCGATGTCGGCCTGGGCAGCGTCCAGCAGCGCCTCGGAGCTGAACACCGACACCTCGTCGCCACCCGCCTGCTGCAAGCCCGCCCGGACCGCGGCAGGGTCGGCGCCAGGCGCCATCCGCACGTTGACCACGCTGTACCAGCCCGGCACGCCGACCAGCTCGGCGGCGCGCTCCGGCGCGAATGCCAGGATCGACGCCGCGGTGATCAGGCCGGTGCCCCGCTGCTGGGAGATGCCCGACACCGTCGCCTCCACGACCCCCCGTCGCGTGGCGACGCGCACCGGATCGCCGAGCGCCAGGCTCCGCTCCTCGGCCGTCTCCGCGTCGATCACCACGTCGTTCGGGCTCTTCGGCTCGGCGCCCGACTGCAGTTGCACTCCGAAGAGGTCGGGCTCGTTGGGCCAGTTGCTGAGCAGCGTGAAGTCGAAGGCGCCGGAGGTGCCCTCCTTGTCGAGCAGCTGTCCGGGTCCCGACACGATGCCGTCCGCAGCGGCGACCCCGCTCA
>JAPXRJ010000273.1:0-3714 GCA_033813615.1 Microthrixaceae bacterium
GTGCTGTGCTCGGCGACGCTCGATCCCGGCACCGCCTGGCGCCTGGGCCTCGACGCCCGGTACCTGGCGGTCGACTCCCCGTTCGACTTCCGCCGCAACGGACTGCTCTACGTGCCGCGGCTCCCACGGCCGAACGCAGCGGAGTGGCCCGACGCCGTCGTGGAGGAGCTGGTCCACATCCTCGAGCGCTGTGGCGGTCGCACGCTCGCGCTCTTCACCTCGCACCGCATGCTCCGGCGCAGCACCGAGGCGGTCCGCAAGCGGCTGCCCGACTCGTCGGTCCTCGCCCAGGGCGATGCCCCCAACGGCGTCCTGCAGCGACGGTTCCTCGACGACGAGCACTCGTCGTTGTTCGCGACGGCCAGCTTCTGGACTGGGATCTCCTCGCCGGGCACGACGTGCTCCGCCGTGGTCGTCGACAAGATCCCCTTCCCGGTGCCCACCGATCCGATCGTCGAGGCCCGTTGCGACGCGGTCGGCGACGATCGGGCGTTCATGGAGGTGTCGGTCCCCGCCGCCGGCGTGCAACTGGCCCAAGGCGTCGGCCGGTTGATCCGCACGGCCACCGACCGCGGCGTGGTCGCCGTCCTCGATCCGCGGCTCGCCGAAGCGCGCTACCGCGCCCGGATCCTCGACCGGCTGCCGCGCATGAAGCGCACCCGTGACCGCTCGGATCTGGACGACTTCGTCGAGTCCCTCGATCTCGACTGACCCTCGAGCCCGTTCTGTTCGGCGTTTCACAAGGAAAACCTTGTGAAACGCCGAACAGAACGGGAACGGGAGCGGGGGCGGGCGGAGGAGCGTCAGGCTGGGTCGCTCCTCTCCAGCAACCAGTCCTCGGGATCGGGGTGCGACAGCAGCCGGCGGTACACCGTGGTGTGGTCGGTCCAGTTGTTGGTGATCCGACCGTCCTCGGTCTTGTACCAGGAGTGGCAGCCTTCGGCCCACACCGTGCGCGCCGCAGCGTCTTGCACCTCGGCATCGAAGCGCGACGCGGCCGGCTCGGCGACCTCGATCGACCGGAGACCGAGCAGCACCTTCTCCTCGATGAGGCGCAGCGTGTAGCCCACCTGCTGCTCGATCATGAACAGGATCGAGTTGTGACCCAGGTTGGTGTTCGGGCCGTAGAGCATGAACAGGTTGGGGAACCCGGGGACCGCCAGGCCGAGGAACGCCCGAGCGCCGTCGGCCCACACGTCGTTGAGGTCGCGCCCGCTTCGCCCGGTGATCTTGAGCGGCGACAGGAACTCGGTCGAGCGGAACCCGGTGCCGAAGACGAGGGTGTCGACCGGGTGGCCGACGCCGTCGACGGTCACGACTTCGCCGTCCTCGATGCGGTCCACCCCGACGGTGACCACCTCCACGTCGGGGCGCAGCAGCGTGGGATACCAGTCGTCGGCGATCAGGATCCGCTTGCAGCCGAGCGGGTAGTCGGGGATCACCGCCGCCTCCGACAGGCGGTCGGAGATGAGCGCCCGCAGCTGCGTGCGGAACTGGCCCTCCATCCAGCGTCCCAGCCGGCTGCCCTTGCGCATGGCGTTGAATCGGGCCTCGAAGCGCCAGTAGATCGACTCCCGATAGGCGCGCTGAGCGCCGGGCACGTGCTCGAGGACCCACCGCTCACGCTCGCTGAAGGGCCGGTCCTTCCGCGGGCCGACGTAGTTCGCGCTGCGTTGGAACAGCGTGGTGTGCGCGGCGGCCTCGGCCACCGGCGGAACGAACTGGATCGCGCTCGCCCCGATGCCGATCACTCCGACCCGTTCACCGGAGAGGTCGTGGTCGTGGTCCCAGCGGGCCGAGTGGAACACGGTCCCGCCCTGGTCGGCGAAGTCGTCCAACCCCGCGATCTCGGGGATGTGCGGTCGGTTCAGCTGACCCAGACCCGACACGACCACATCCGCGACGACCGTGTCGCCGTCCCCACCGTCGCCCTCCGCCATGTGCAGCGTCCAGGTGCCCGCGACGTCGTCGTAGTGCGCCTCGGTCACCTCGACGCCGAACCGGAGGTGCGGTTCGAGATCGAAGCGATCCACGAGCGACTCGAAGTACCCGAGGATCTCCGGCTGGCGGGCGAAGCGCCGCGTCCAGTCCCGCTTGGAGGCGAAGGAGAAGCTGTAGAGGTGGCTCGGCACGTCACACGCCGCTTGCGGGTAGGTGTTGTCCCGCCACGTCCCGCCCACGCCGCTCGACTTCTCGTAGATCGTGAAGCTCTCGATGCCGGCATCGGCCAGCCGGATCGCCATGCACAACCCCGCCGCACCCGCGCCGATGATCGCCACCCGAGGAGACGGCGCCCCGGCCGCGACGGCGGCACGCGTCCGGGCCGCCCGCTCACGCTCCCCGCGTCCTCCGTAGCCGGTGCGACCGATCGGCCGCAGCGACGCGACCCGGCGGGACGCGGTGCTCGTGCGGGCTGTCGACATGGGTGAACCTCCTCGCGCACCCCCCGTGCGTGGCTCCGACAGTACCGAAGGGACCGGGACCGGGGCGGGGGCCCGCCCAGCGACGCCACGCCCGGGAACACCCGCAGGGTCGCGACGGTTGGCTCCACCATGAGCACGATCGAACTGACCAATGACAGCTTCGAGTCGACGGTGACGGGCGACGGCATCGTCCTGGTCGACTTCTGGGCCTCCTGGTGCGGGCCCTGTCGCAGCTTCGCCCCGGTCTTCGAGTCGGCGGCCGACGACAACCCCGACATCACCTTCGCCAAGGTGGACACCGAGGCGCAGCAGGAGCTCGCCGGCGCCCTGCAGATCATGTCGATCCCCACGCTGATGATGTTCCGAGACGGCGTCCTGCTGTTCTCCCAGCCCGGCGCGCTGCCCCGCAACGCGCTCGACGACCTGATCGGCCAGGCACGCGCGCTCGACATGGACCAGGTGCGTGCAGAGATCGGCGAACCCACCGCCTGAGGCCAGCACCCCGAACGACGGCCTGGCCGTGCGTGCACCTGTGCCGTTCGGGCGGACACCCCCGACCGATGGTCGGCGGCACCGACGGGGTCGGCGAGGACCAGATCGACCTCGCTCCGGGCGACATGCCCTCGTCGATCGCCAACACCGAACGTGTGCGGTCGCTTCCCAACCTGCTGGCGGCGTGCCTGGTCGCGTTCGCCGTGGTCGGCCTCGGCCACCGCGCCGTCATCAGCCGGATCGGAGCGGTCGAGCACGTCACGGTGCCGTGGACGGGGATCGTCTCGGGTGCACGGCGCTGGTCGCGGTGGCGAACCTGGTGGCGCTGGTGCCGGAGCGACGGGTGCGCAACGACATCCTCGCGGCGCAGCTCCGAGGTGAGTGAGGCGTCGAGCGCTCAGCGATCGCGGATCGGGAACGACCCGTCAGGGCATCGACCCGGCGAAGCGGGCCTCGTCGAGCAGATCGACCTCGTCGGGCTGCGACGCTGAGCGCTTCTTCCAGATCACGACCCCGATGCCGCCGAGAACGAGGATCACCAGCAGCACGAAGAGCTTCTTCTTGCCCTTGCAGCTCTTGACGACCTCTTCGGCATCCACGGCGGGGGCGGAGTCGACCTCACGGTCCCCTCCGATGTGCTCCGCGACGGACTTGGCCCGCTCCGTCGCGATCGCCGCGCCTTCGACGAGGGCAGCGGTCGTCCCGGCCAGCGTGGCCACGTGGCGGAGGTCGGTCGAGATCTTCTTGGCTCTGCTCATGAGCCCAACCTACCCAATGACCCACGAGTTGCGATGAAGCG
>JAPXRJ010000274.1:0-3712 GCA_033813615.1 Microthrixaceae bacterium
TGCGAACCCGGGACGACGAGGGTGCGCACGCCGTCGGCCACCTTGCGCCCCCGGGCCACCTCGGCTGCCGCGCGCAGGTCCTCGATGCGTCCGTTGGTGCAGCTGCCGATGAAGATCGTGTCGACCTCCACATCCTTGAACGGTGTGCCGGCGGTCAGGTCCATGTACTCGAGCGCCCGGGTCGCAGCGCTGGCCAGCACCTCGTCGTCGAAGTCGTCGGGAGAGGGGATGGTGGCCGACATCGGGATGACCTGGCCCGGGTTGGTGCCCCAGGACACGAACGGCTCGATGGCGGCCGCGTCCAGGAAGATCTCCTTGTCGAACACGGCGCCGTCGTCGGTCACGAGCGTGCGCCAATCGGCGACAGCGGCGTCCCACAGCTCGCCCTGCGGCGCGTGAGGGCGACCCTTCAGGTACGCGAACGTGGTCTCGTCGGGGGCGATGAGACCGGCCTTGGCGCCGGCCTCGATCGACATGTTGCACACGGTCATGCGGCCCTCCATGGAGAGCGACCGGATCGCCGATCCGCGGTACTCCGCGATGTAGCCGATGCCGCCGGAGGTGCCCAGCTCACCGAGGATGGCGAGGATCACGTCCTTGGCGGTGACGCCGGGTCGCAGCTCGCCCTCGACGTTCACGGCCAGGAACTTGGGCCGGGCCTGCGGCAGTGTCTGCGTGGCGAGCACGTGCTCGACCTCGGAGGTGCCGATGCCGAACGCCAATGCACCGAACGCGCCGTGGGTCGAGGTGTGGCTGTCGCCGCAGACGATGGTCATACCTGGGAGAGTGCGACCCTGCTCCGGACCGATGATGTGGACGATGCCCTGTTCGGGCGAGCCCATCGGGAACTCGACGATGCCGAACTGCTCGGTGTTGGTCCGCAGCGTGTCGACCTGCTTGCGCGACACCGGGTCCGCGATCGGGACGTCGATGTCGGAGGTGGGGACGTTGTGGTCCTCGGTCGCGACGGTGAGCTCGGGGCGCCGCACGCCCCTGCCCTCCATCCGCAGGCCGTCGAAGGCCTGGGGCGAGGTGACCTCGTGGACCAGGTGGAGGTCGATGTAGAGCAGATCCGGCTCACCGTCCGCGGCGTGGACGACGTGGCGGTCCCACACCTTCTCGGCCAGCGTCCGCGGTGTCGGTGTCGTGGGTGCTGCTGAGTTCGTCATGGCGACTCCTCTGGCTGGGTTGTTCCCAAATAATGAGATACAGTTCCCGACTGATGGAACACATCGTAAGCGGCGTGGGTGTCCTCGACAAGTCGTGTGCGTTGCTGGCGGCGGTCGCCGACGGCCCGTGCACGCTCGCCGAGCTCTGCGATCGCACCGGCACCTCGCGCGCGACGGCGCACCGCCTCGCCGTCGCGCTGGAGACCCATGGCCTGCTGCGCCGCAAGCGAGACGGCCGCTTCGCCTTGGGCCTGCACCTCGTGACGCTCGGTCGGGGTGCCGCGCTGCAGTACCCGCTGGCCGACGCGGCGGGCGCTGCACTGGCAGAGCTGCGCGACGCCACCGGAGAGTCGGTGCAGCTCTACGTCCGGGACGGCGCGGATCGGGTCTGCGTCGCAGCCCTCGAATCGCCTCACGGTCTGAGGACGATCGTGCCGATCGGTGCCACGCTCGCCATGGACCGCGGCTCCGCTGGGCGTGTCCTGGGCGGTGAGGTCGGCGCGGCCGGATGGCTGCAGACCGTCGAAGAGCGCGAGCCGGGTGTGGCGTCGGTCTCTGCTCCGGTTCGTCGTGGCGAGGACGTGATCGCCGCGATCAGCGCGAGCGGACCGATCGACCGCATGGGTCGTGCCCCGGGCGATCGACACGGCGCTGCGGTCGTCGCTGCTGCCAGCGCGGTCGAACGCGCCCTCTGACGTTCGCGTGGGCGGTCACGCAGGCGGCGTCCGGCGGTTGCGGGCACGGTGGCGGGCGGACTGGTTGGCCTGGCGCTCGGACTCGCGGTCGCGGACCGCGAGGTCGGCTTCGAGCGTCTCGAGCTCGGCGACCAGCGCGTGGAACGCGGCGAGGCGATCGGCTCCGACCTCGCCGCGGGCGACCGCGGCGGTGACGCCGCAAGCCGGCTCGGCCTCGTGGCGGCAGTCGACGAAGCGGCACTCCTCGGCAAACGGTGCCAGGTCCGCGAACGCTGCCTCGAGGCCGTCGTCGGCCGCCCACAGGCCCACGCCGCGGATGCCGGGCGTGTCGATGAGCAGCGCTCCGCCGGCCAAACCCACGATCTGGCCCGCCGTCGTGGTGTGACGCCCCCGACGATCGCCGTCGCGCACCTCGGCGGTGAGCTGCACCGCGTGGCCGGCCAGCGCGTTGGCGAGCGATGACTTCCCCGCTCCCGATGCGCCGAGCAGCGCCAGCACGTGACCGGGGCCGGTCAACGCACGGAGGCCGAGCAGCGAATCGTGCCGGCGCGTCGAGATCGCCAGCACGTCCACGCCGGGCGCCCAGCGCCGGGCCTCGGCCAGCTGCTCGGCCACCACGTCGTCGTCGACCAGGTCGGTCTTCGTGAGCACGACGACGGGTCGCGCGCCGGACTCCCATGCCAGCACCAGCTCTCGGGCCAGTCGCGCGGTGTTGAGTCCGACGTCGAGCGGCTGCAGCACCAGGACGAGGTCCATGTTGGCGGCGACAGCACGGGACTCGGCGACGACCTGTCCTCGGCTCACGCCGGGGGAACGCCGCTCGAACACCGTACGGCGGGGAAGGATCGCCTCGATGCGGCCGGCCTCCGCGTCGAGTGCGACGAGGTCGCCGACGACGACCCGGCGAGCGCTCTTGGCCGCCACGACCAGGCGCTCCGCGCCCGGTCTCGTCGACACGGTGATCCCGCCCTTGTCGATGCGCACGACCCGGGCCGGTACCACCGCGGACGGGACAGCTCCCCGAGCGCCGGACCACGCGACCGACCACTCGTCGTCCCAGCCCGGCGGCCCGTCGGGAAGGTCGGCTGTCACCACGTCGGCAGCCTCCCACGATGGGAGCGGCGCGTCGGGCCGGCCGTACACTCACGCCCATGGCCCTGCCCCCCGGCCCGGGTGCCCCGAGTCCCTTCCCCGAGGTGTTGGCCGCCATCGACATCGGCACCAACTCGGTCCACATGGTCGTGGCGCGAACCGCCGGCAACGACCGATTCGAGGTCATCACCCGCCTCAAGGAGATGGTGCGCCTGGGTTCCGGCAAGGGCGAGATGAAGCACCTCGAGGAGGACGCCGTCGACCGTGCTGTCGCCGCGCTCACCCGGTGCCGTCAGCTCGCCGACAGCCTGGACGCCACGGTGTTCGCCGTGGCCACCTCCGCCGTGCGCGAGGCGCGCAACTCGAGTGAGTTCCTGGCCCGTGCCCTGGTGGAGGCGGGCGTCGACGTGCAGGTCATCTCGGGCTACGAGGAGGCCCGCCTCATCCGGCTCGGGGCGCTGCAGGCGCTGCCCATCTGGGACGTCGACATGGTGCTGATCGACGTGGGCGGCGGTTCGACCGAGGTGGTGTTCGGCAGGGGGGAGGAGGTCGCGTACGCACGATCGATCAAGCTCGGCTCGTTGCGCATGACGAGGTCCTTCTTCCCCGATGGCGCGGCCAGCGCGAAGGCGGTGCGGGCGTGCAGGGACTTCGTGCGGGGTCGCTTGGCGCCGATGGTTCGAGAGGCGCAGCACGTGCCCTACTCGGTGGCGGTGGCCAGCTCCGGCACCGCCGAGACCCTGGCCGCCATGGCGT
>JAPXRJ010000275.1:0-3690 GCA_033813615.1 Microthrixaceae bacterium
GGCATCGTCGCCCGGTTCCTGCCGCGAGGATCGCTCTGGCTGGACGAGGCGCTGTCGGCGAACATCGCCGAGATGCCGCTCGGGGGGCTGCGCAGCGCGCTGGAACGAGACGGCCACCCCCCGCTCTACTACGTGCTGCTGCACGCGTGGGGCTCGATCTTCGGGTGGTCGCCCTGGGTCCTGCGATCGCTGTCCGGCGTGCTGGGCGTCGCCGCGCTCCCGCTCGCCTGGTGGGCCGGCACAAGGGTCGGTGGACGCCCCGACTCCCGTGGGACCACCGACGCGACCCGAGCCCGACGGAGCGGTGTGGCGGCACTCGTCCTGATGGCCGCGCTGCCGTTCGCCATCCGGTACTCGTCGGAGACCCGGATGTACTCGCTGCTCATGGTGCTGGTGCTCTGCGGCTACCTGCTGATCGACCACCACCGTGAGCGCCCGCGTTGGAGCACGGCGATCGGGACCGGTGCGGTGGCGGCACTGCTGCTGTGGACCCACTACTGGTCGATCTGGCTGCTCGGGGGGATCGGAGTCGTGCTGCTCGCCCAGGCGGCGGTCGAGCACCGTCGCGGCGACACCCGACGCCGCGACGCCGAGCTGGGACTGGCGGCGGCGATCGTCGCCGCCGCGCTGACGTTCCTGCCGTGGCTGCCCACCATGCTCTACCAGAGCGAGCACACCGGCACGCCCTGGGGCGACGTGTTCCGCCCCGCCGCGTTCGGCGTGCTCGGCATGATCCAGGTGTTCGGTGGAGCGGTCGCTGAGCCGCAGCTCACCGCGTACCTCGTCGCCGGGCTCATCGTGGCCGGCATCGTCGGCACCACCAACGCCGCCGGACGCTTCGAGATCGGCTGGCGGGTGCAACCGAACGCCCGCAGGGAGGGCGCCGTCGTGCTCGTCACGTTGGCGATCGCCTGGGTCGCCGCGTTCGCCTCCCGGTCCGCGTTCGCAGCGCGCTACCTGGCGGTGGTCGTGCCGCTCGTCGTGCTGGTGATCGCCATGGGGCTCACCACCATCCGCAACGACGGTTGGCGACGGTTGATCGCGGTGGTGGTCGTCGCCGGCTTCGCCGTCGGCGTGGCCGTCGAGGTCACCCGTGTCCGCACCCAGGCCGGCGAGGTGGCCGATCGCATCATCGAGGTCACCGACGCGATGCCCGACGACGCTGCCGCCCCGCTCGTCGTCACCTGCCCCGACCAGAACGGCCCATCGGTGCAGCGCTCGCTCCGCGATCGCGGAGCGATCGGTGCCGACGGAGGGGGTGACGTGGAGGTGGTTGCGCTGCCCCGCCTCGACGATCCCAGGTACGTCGACTGGGTCGACTACCAGCAGCGCAACGAGGCGATCGACCCTTCCGACGTCGTGAGCCGGCTCGCCCGCAAGGCCGAAGGCCGGACGGTGTTCTACGCGATGACGCCGAACTACAAGACGCTGGAAGGCAAGTGCGAGGCCATCCAGTCGGAGCTCATCGCGACCCGCGGCCAGCCTCGGGTCCTCGTATCGCCCGACGAGCGCAACGAGGACGAGCCGGGCATCCTGCTCCTCGAGTTCCCTGCGCAGTGACCGACCCGGAGCGGCGCGTCGGTGGCGTCGAGGTCCGCCGCAGCCTGGCCGTCGGACTGCTCGGATGGCTCTGGGCGAGGGTCTGCGTGGCACTCGGCTTCTGGGTCGCGCACCTGTTGACGCCCGACCCCGCGCTGGCAGGGCGGGAGGACTTCCCGCTGCCCAAGGCGCTCCTGTCATGGGACGCGCACTTCTACAACCTGATCGCGCGCGGCGACTACGACGCGGTGGCAGCTGACGGCGCCCGGTTCTTCCCGCTCTACCCGCTGCTCGGCCGCTGGTTGTCGCCGCTGTTCGGTGGTCGCGACGACGTCGCGCTCGTCGTGATCGGGAACCTCGCTGCGCTCGCTGGCGCCGTCGTGCTGTGCCAGCTCGCCCGGGAGGTGCTGGCCGACCGCCCGGGTCTGCTCGGTCCCCACGACGGAGGTGTCGCCGCTGATGCCGATGCCGTCGGATTGCGCTCGGCGTGGATGGTGGCGATCGTGCCGGCGGCGGTCGTGTTCGTGTGGCCCTACACCGAGGGACTCGCGCTCCTGGTCACCTCTGCCGCGCTGCTCGCGCTGCACCGTCGTGCCTGGTGGTGGGTCGCCGCGTTCGCACTGGCCGCCGGCGCGCTGCGACCGACCGGCCTGCTGCTCGGCGTACCCATCCTGATCGAGGTGCTCACCGTCCGACCCCGCCCCAGGGTCCTTCCGGCACTCGCCGCTCTGGCCGGTGCCGCCGTCGGCCTCGTCGCGTCGCTCGCTTACGTGGGCGACGCGACCGGCAGCTGGCTCGCAGCGTGGGAGCAGCAGCGGCCGATCCGTGGCGACTTCCGCAATCCGCTGCTGCGCGCTGCAGAGTCGGTGTGGGGGCTGGTGCACAACACCGACACCGAGCTCGTGCCGTTCGTCGTGATGTGGTGCCTGCTCCTGGTCGTCGCCGTCCGGCGTCGTCAACCGTGGTCCTGGATCGGCTTCAGCGCTGCGACGTTGCTCGTGGCGCTCGCCGCGCAGACGATCGACTCGATCGGCCGGTACGGACTGCTGGCCGTGCCGCTGGTGATCGCGCTGGCGCAGTGGTCGGACCGGCGGTGGCGACAGGTGCTCGTGTCGTGCGTCGGCTCCGCCGGTCTGGTGATCTGGACCGCCCAGGTCCTCCAGGGCCGCATCGTCCCCTGATCCGCCCCACCCTTCCGACCCTCCTCCGGCGCGTAGGGTTCCGCCATGGCGCACGACCTGGTCATCCGCGGAGGCACGCTCGTCGACGGCACCGGCTCACCGGCACGGGTCGCCGACGTGGCCGTCGATCAGGGCGTCGTCACCGAGGTGACCGCGGCCGGAGCCGCTGGAACCGGCGCCAGGGAGATCGACGCCGACGGGCTCGTCGTCACCCCCGGATTCGTCGACATCCACACCCACCTCGACGCTCAGGTGGCGTGGGACCCGTTCGGCACCAGCTCGTCGTGGCACGGCGTGACGAGCGTGGTCATGGGCAACTGCGGGGTGACCTTCGCTCCGTGCAAGCCCGCTGATCGCAGCTACCTGGCCGACATGATGGAGTCGGTCGAGGACATCCCTGCCAGCTCGATCATGGCGGCGCTCCCCTGGGACTGGGAGACCTACGGCGACTACCTGAGCAGCCTCGACCGCACCGACAGCGTGATGAACGTCGGCGGCATGGTCGGGCACTGCGCACTGCGCTACTGGGCCATGGGCGACCGGTCGATGGACCCCGATGCCCGGCCGACAGGTGCCGAGCTCGAAGAGATGGTCGGGCTCCTCGACGAGGCGATGGCCGCCGGAGCGCTCGGCTTCTCCACGTCGCGGACGTTGCGCCACAAGGTGCCGGACGGCCGTCAGGTGCCGGGCACCTTCGCTGACCGCGACGAGCTGCTGACCCTGGCCGGGGTGCTGCGCGACCGCGACCGCGGGATCTTCGAGAGCGCGCCGCGCTTCGACGGCGAAGGACCGTCGGAGCCACGGTGTCGCTCCGAGCTGGACTGGATGCGCGAGGTGGCGCTGACTTCGGGACGCCCGGTCACGTTCAACCTGACCCACACGTTCGAGAACCCCGAGCACCACCGCCTGGCCATCGAGCTCGCCGCCGCCGCCAACGCGGAGGGGGCGCTCATCCGGCCGCAGACCACCG
>JAPXRJ010000276.1:0-288 GCA_033813615.1 Microthrixaceae bacterium
GCTTCCGCGTCGAGACGTTCAGCCACAGCAACCGCAGCACTGCCGTACACATCGAACTCCAGATGCACACAGTCCCCCGACCGGGTCATCGACCCGTGATCACGCGGCATCGGCACAGGCTCCGCACCATCCTCATCAGAAAGCCGGCACAACTGCTCGACATCGGCAACGAACTGACGGAACGTCGACGCCGCCCCCGCCAGAGCAATCAACGCCACCTGGATGCTGCCCAACACCGCGGAGTTCCGGTCATTGACCCGAGATGCCAGCTCACGAGCCCGGTCCACC
>JAPXRJ010000276.1:298-3681 GCA_033813615.1 Microthrixaceae bacterium
CCGGGATCTCACCCCGAGCCAACGCGTCAGCCACCCCGGGCAGATGACGACGAAGAGCGTTCGCGCACATCACATCCCGCCGCACCCGTGCCGGTGCGGCGCCATGACGCCACCCCGCCTCGTTCGCCACCACATGACCCAACCGACGCACCGTCAGATCACGGGCATCCAACTCGGCGAGCACCCCGAACCGGGCCGCGTGGAACAACCGGTCCAACAACTCCAACCCATCGAAAAGCCCGAGGAGCGTGTCGTCATCCACCCCCCGCACATCGCAGCCCGCGACACCAGCCAACCCGTCCAGAAGCACCCGCAACTCCTCGGACACCACGAAACACGGCTCACCGAACAGGCCAACACCACCCCAACCCTCACCACCCGAACCCTCACCACTCGAACCCTCGCCGCATTCCCCAGTCGAACACATGTTCGCAGTCTGCCCAAGGGGTGTGACACTCCCCGGTCAACCCGCCAGATCGCGGCGGGACTCTCCCGGATCCGGCTTGCCGTCGGCTGGATCAGGTCGCGGTCCACCTCAGGAGCAGAGGTACTCCGACATGGCGATGCTGCGCAGGCGTGGCATGTCGAAGGCCACCTGCACGCTGTCGAGCATGACCGTGAGGTTGCCGAGGTCGCCCATGTGGAACGCCTCGATGTCGGACACGACCTCCTCCGACGGCCAGGACTCGACCACGATCCCGTCGAGCGGGGCGGCACCGGGGGTGACCGCGTGCACGACGGTGTTGCGGACGTAGCGCAGGCGGGGCTGGACCCGCTCCGACATCGGGGATTGGTGGCCGTACCAGAGCTCCCGAAACGTGCGGGGGTCGAGCAGCGGATTGCGGTTCACGAGCGCGACGGTCACGAGGCCGGGGGAACGCTCGCCGTCGGGCCAGCCCCGGGGAACGCCGCGGCGTTGGCCGTACTCGCTCCACAGCGACTCGGTGACGAGGTAGGCGTCGTTGCGGATGCCGAGCTCGCCGGCGACGCGGATCGCGCCGTCGGCCAGGTCGTGAGCGGGCACCCAGTACGACACGGCGGCCCGCACCGGGAGTTCACCTCCGGGGCACGGCATCGGCCCGGGGATCATCACCCCGTCATCGGCCAGGTGCACGCTGACGCCGAGGGCGCCGGTGGCCGACAGGGCGGGGACGACGTGGTCGAGCGCCCGAGTGCGCAGCTCCGCACCGTCGAGATCTTCTCGCTCTCGCACGACGTGGACGATCTTCTCCACGGTTCCCCCTCAGGTCGTGTAGTCGGCGTTGATGCGCACGTAGCCGTCGGTCAGGTCGCAGCCGTAGACGGTCCACGAACCCGATCCGATGCCGAGATCGACGCCGATCAGCACCTCGTCGGCGTGCAGGTAGCCCTCGAGGTCGGTGAGCCCGCCTGGACCGGGGTCGCTCGGGTACACCTCGATGTCGCCGAAGCGGATGCGCACGCGGTCCTGGTCGATGTCGGTGTCGTCGGAGCACTTGCCGATCGCCATGGCGACGCGACCCCAGTTCGGATCGGCGCCGTGCACGGCGGTCTTGACGAGGGGGGAGTTCACGACGGCTTTGGCGACC
This sequence comes from Microthrixaceae bacterium, assembly GCA_033813615.1. GTDB lineage: Bacteria > Actinomycetota > Acidimicrobiia > Acidimicrobiales > Microtrichaceae > Dermatobacter. Next base: position 1,867 of record JAPXRJ010000276.1, read on the forward strand.
CGCTTGGCCTGGGCGTCGTCGCGGGCGCCGTCGACCGCCACGACGATCAGCGTCTGCGCGCCCTCGCCGTCGGCGGCGAGCTGACGGGTGAGCTCCAGGCACACCGCCTCGAGCGCAACCTCCAGGTCGGTCGGCTTGACAGGGCCGGCGAGCCCGCTGGCCAGGACCGCGGCCGTGTCGGAGGTGGAGGTGTCGGTGTCGACGCTGAGGCTGTTGAACGTGCGGTCGACCACCCGGCGGAACACGGCGTCGAGCACCGAGGCATCCACCACGGCGTCGGTCAGGACGAACGCGAGCATCGTGGCCATGTCGGGTTCGATCATGCCGACTCCCTTGGCGATACCGACCACCGACGCCATCGCGCCATCGACGGTCCGCAGCGACGCGGCCGCCACCTTGGGATGGGTGTCGGTGGTCATGATCCCGGTCGCGGCGGGCAGGGCGGTCGTGATCGGGAACGCGGCAGTCGCGACGTCGCCGAGCCCGCCGCGCAGGTGCGCCCGGATCCGCTCCATCGGGTACGGCCGGCCGATGACGCCGGTCGACGCCACGAGCACCTCGTCGGGCCGGGCGTCGAGGGCCGTGGCGACGCCGGCGGCGAGCTCCTCGGCGTCGGCCAACCCCTGCGCACCGGTGGCGACGTTGGCGTTCTTGGACACGACCACGACGGCTCGCAGCGATCCGTCGGCGACGTGGCGACGCGACACCTCCACGCTCGGCCCAGCGAAGCGCGACCGGGTGAACACCGCCGCTGCGGCGCAGGGGCGGTCCGCGGCGATGACCACGAAGTCGTCGGTGTCGTCCTTGATGCCGACGTTGGCGACGTGAGCGGAGAACCCGGCGGGCAGTTCGGCATCCATCGGTTCTGGAGTCTGGCAGACCGTCCCGGTGCCACTGTCGCCCTTTCCGCCGACCGAGACCCCCGTCCCAGCTCCCCGTCAGGCAGGGCACCTCATCCCTATGATCTGGTGGTGGTCCGCCAGGTGATCTCGATCCTGTTCACCGACGTCGTGGACTCCACCGCGCTGGCCACGGCGCTCGGGCCCGATCGGGCCGACGAGGTGCGCGAGGCGCACGACGGGGCGGTCGCTCGCGCAGTCCACGCGGCAGGCGGCACGGTCGTCAAGCACCTGGGCGACGGCTTCATGGCGACCTTCCCGGGACCGAGCGCCGCGTGCGACGCGGCGATCCGGTCCCAGCAGGGAGTCGCCAAGGTCGCCGAGCGGCTGGGCGTCGACCTGGCGATCAGGGTCGGCATCGCGATGGGGGAGGCCACGAGCGAGGGCGACGACTGGTTCGGACCCCCGGTCGTCGAAGCGGCTCGCCTGTGCGCAGCAGCGGGTCCCGGTGAAATCCTGATCGCGGACAGGGCTGCGGCGATGGGCACGATCGACGCCACCACGTCGTCGGTCGGGGACCTCAAGCTCAAGGGGCTCGACCGTCCCGTGCCGGCCAGCCTGGTGGCGTGGCAGGGCAGGTCGGAGGATCCGGTCCCGCTGCCGTCGGCGCTGCGGGCGAGCGCTCGGCTGCCGTTCGTCGGTCGGGTCGGCGTCGTCGCTCGACTGGCCGAGCGGTTCGAGCGGGCCGTCGCGGCGGGTGGAGGCCTGGTGCTGGTGGCCGGCGAACCCGGCATCGGCAAGTCCCGCCTGGTGGCAGAGCTCGCTACGTCGGCACATGCCGACGGGGCCGTGGTCGCCTTCGGTCGTTGCGACCAGGACGCGCTGTTCGCCTACCAGCCGTTCACCGAGGCGATCCGCCACCTGCACGAGCACGGCGTGGTCGAGTCGTCGGTCGGCCTCGACCTGCTGCTGCCAG
>JAPXRJ010000277.1:0-3673 GCA_033813615.1 Microthrixaceae bacterium
CGTCGATCGCGGCGCGCTCCGCCGTGGAGGTCGCCGACGCGCTGAGCGCGGCCAACGTGCGACGCCATTCGGCGGTCACCCGGGCGGCCACACCCCGAGGTGCGCCCTCCAACCACGTCAGGTCCCGGTCGAGCAGGGCGAGCTGCAGCTCCAGCTCCGTGTGACGAGCCGTCACGGCGGGGAGTCGTTCCGCCTTGGACGGCGGGTAGGCGGTTCCGGAGACCAGCTCGGTCGGCTCCATGTGGAACACCCCCGCCAGGAGCGTGACCGTGCGCTCACCCGGGACGCTCCTGCCCGACTCCAGGTTCGACAGGGCAACCCGGGAGATGGCCACCCGGGCGGCCAGCTCGGCCTGGGTCACGCCCAACGCGGCGCGCAGCGCACCGATGCGGTCCCCCAGCCGTTCCGGCGTCCGCGACCGGTCGTCACGCCCCTGGTCGGCGCGGTTCGGTCGGGAGGGATCGTTCATCGTCGGTGCGTCCTGTCAACCCAGTATGCAGACGTGATGGGCCGAGCCAGCGTAGAACAGTGCCATGACCAAGCGCGCGCTCATCACCGGGATCACCGGCCAGGACGGCTCCTACCTCGCCGAGCTGCTGCTCGACGAGGGCTACGAGGTCATCGGCATGGTGCGCCGATCCTCCACGGTCACCTTCGAGCGGATCGCGCACCTGCAGGACCGGATCGCCACCGTTCCCGGCGACCTGCTCGACCAGGCCAGCCTGATCGACCTCCTCCGGACGCATCGCCCGACCGAGGTGTACAACCTGGCCGCGCAGAGCTTCGTGCAGACGAGCTTCAGCCAGCCCGTGCTGACCGGCGACGTCACCGGACTCGGTGTGACCCGCCTGCTCGACGCCATCCGGATCGTCGACCCGGACATCCGCTTCTACCAGGCGTCCAGCTCCGAGATGTTCGGCAAGGTCGTCGAGGTGCCGCAGTCCGAGGAAACGCCGTTCTACCCCCGGTCCCCCTACGGCGTGGCGAAGCAGTACGGGCACTGGATCACCGTCAACTACCGCGAGTCCTACGACCTCCACGCCTCCAGCGGCATCCTGTTCAACCACGAGTCGCCGCGGCGCGGCCTGGAGTTCGTGACCCGCAAGATCTCCAACACCGTCGCCAAGATCAAGCTCGGCCTGACCGACGAGCTCCGCCTCGGCAACCTGGAGGCCGAACGAGACTGGGGCTTCGCCGGCGACTACGTGCGAGCCATGTGGCTCATGCTCCAGCAGGACAGCCCCGACGACTTCGTCGTGGCCACCGGTGAGACGCACTCGGTCCGGCGCTTCTGCGAGGTGGCGTTCGGCCACGTCGACTTGGACTACGAGCAGTACGTCGTCATCGACGAGGCGTTCTACCGACCCGCCGAGGTCGACCTGCTCATCGGCACTCCGGCCAAGGCGGAGCGGGTGCTGGGCTGGACGCCGACCGTGGGATTCGAGGACCTCGTCACGATGATGGTCGACGCGGACCTCGACCTTCTCTCAGGTCGATTGGGGCCGATCGCCTGAAGCGCCGTCGCCCCGTCGGCGATGCCACGCGCGGCGCGGTGGGCCACAGGCTGATCGGTCGGCGTGCGGCGAGGTCCTCGATCCAGCCGAACGCGACGACCGCCACCACGGTGCCCAGCAGGCACCAGGCGATGCGGCCGGCCCACCACGACGAACCCGGCAACGGGATCGCCAGGGCGGCGTAGATCGGCACGATGTGCCACAGGTAGATGGTCAGCGACCGCCGACTCGACCACGTCAGCGTGGATCGAACCCTGCGGCCGCGCAACCACGGCTCGACGATCGGCTGCACCCGGACCGCGACGATGAGCCAGAAGATCCCGAGCAGCCCCACGAGCAGGGTGGCGGCACGGATCGCGCTGGTCGTCCCGTCCGAGCCGCTCGTGGTGACCACGAGGACGCCGACGAGGGCGAAGCAGCCGAGCGCGATCGCCCACCAGAACCTCCGCAGCACCTCACGCAGGTGGCCGTCGTGGTGGTGGTAGCCGAGGATCCACGATGCGACGAAGAGGAAGGCCAGCACCGCCGGTGTTCCTGTGAGCCACACCGGCAACGCCAGGATGGCCAGCCCCGACCACAGCAGCAGCGGTCGGCGCTGCTGGAGACGACGCAGCAGCGGGCCGACCAGCGCAAGGATCAGGTGCATCTGCAGGTACCAGAGCAGACCCCAGGTGAGGCTCAGATCGGTGCCGACGCCCGGACCCTGCGGTCCGCCGAGTGAGATGACGGGGAACGCGAAGGAGATCCAGTCGAACCAGCTGAGCTGGCCCAGGACGCCGAGCGACGCCCACAGCACCATCATCGCCGCCACGTAGAACCAATAGGACGGGAGGATCCGGCGGTACCGGCTCTCGACGACCGAGGTGGCGGCTCGGCGCTCGAGCGACGTGGCGAACAGCGAGCCGGACACGAAGAACATCAGCGGCATCGAGGAGAAGACGAGCGGCCAGTCCTGCTGGAGGGCGTGGTACAGCAGGACCCGAGCGAGCGCGACCGACCGCACCGCGTCGAGGTACAGCACCCGTGCGCCGCCGGAACCAGCCGTGGACGCGGGATCGCCCGCACGCTGAGCGCCGGCACGCTCTGCCCGCGTCGAGATCTGATCCTGCTCGTGCATCGCCCCCACCAACTGAGTCGCCCGGACCCCCAAGGATCCGACGAGGCTTGCACGTGGGAGGCGATGTGAAAAGCGCGACCGGGTTCGGGCACCCGCGACCCGGGTCGATTACGGTGCCGAGTCGGAACGCCGGACGCTCGCCCGATCCAAGGGACATCGGGGAGAGCCGGCGAACGGAGGGAAGACGATGCTTCGTTCGACTGCGTCGCGGGGTCCGCGCGCCCTGGCGATCACGGCGGGTTTGATCGTCGCCCTTCTGGCGGCCGCTGTCGCGGGTTCGGGTTGCACCGTTCCGCCGAGCAACCCGAATCCGGGACCGAACGACGGCCTCGCCACCGCGCCGACGGTGACGCCGACCACGCTCGGGTCCGGAGCATCCCTGTACGCGGGGGTGCGGTACGCCACGACGTCGAGCTGGCAGCACCTCGACCTGTACGTGCCGGCGGGCGAGGGTCCGTTCCCGGTCGTGGTCTGGCTGCACGGCGGCTTCTGGACGCAGGGTTCGCGTTCGCAGCTCGACGACGGCTTCCGCGACGCCCTGCTGGCGGCCGGGTACGCCGTCGCGACGGTCGACTACCGGCTGGCCGCGCTGTTCGGCGTCAACCGCTGGCCGGCGGGGCTGCTGGACGCCAAGTTGTCCGTCAAGTTCCTGCAGGCCCATGCCGCACAGCTCCGCCTCGACCCGTCGCGGTTCACGACGTCAGGGCACTCGGCCGGCGGCCACCTGGCGGTGATGGCGGCGATCTCCCGCGACGACCCGGGTGTCGCGCTGAGCTCCGGTGACCCCACGGTGGTGGGCGCAGTTGCGTTCGGCGCCCCGATCGACATCGCGATGGAGATGGACGACGGTGTCGCCAACTTCGCCATCTCCAACGTGCTCGGCTGCAGCGGGTCGTGCGACACCTCGCCGATGGAACCTCGGCGCTACCTCGATGCCGACGACCCCGCGGTCAAGCTCGTGATCAGCGACGACGACCAGCTGGTGCCCACGGAGACGGTCGACACGTTCGTCACCGCTGCTGCCGACGTCGGCTACGGCCGG
>JAPXRJ010000278.1:0-3650 GCA_033813615.1 Microthrixaceae bacterium
CCTTGTTGTGCAGCCGGATCCCGTGCCAGTGGATGGTGGTGTCCGCGGGCAACTGGTTGTCAAGACGTATCCGGAGGAAGTCACCCGCGGTAGCCCTCACGAGCGGACCGGGCGCGGTGTCGCCGTAAGCCCAGGTAGGGACGGTGGGTCCGCCGAGGTCGAGGGTCACAGGCTTGGCGGTCAAGACCTGCTCGACGATCCGTTGCCCGGGTCTCGGGGTGGCCGGCGGGAGCGTCGGCATCGGGCCAGACGCGGAGGGGACGGGGCCGGCGGCCGGCGCGGAGGTGCAGCCCGTCAGGGCGGCGGCGCCGAGGCCGAGTCCGCCGAGCAGGAGCGTGCGTCGGGACATGCCAGTCATGGGTGCCTTTCGATGGGTGCTATTCGAGACGTTGAGGAGGAGTCGGTCCGGGCCGGCGGCTCGGCCGAAGCCCGAGGCTGCGAGCGCCCGGCGGTGGCGTCGTTCTCGGGTGCATCGCGGAATCGCGGCTCAGGCGCTTTTCCGCCCGCCAGGAACAGCGCGCGGATGCCCAACAGGACCACTGCCCAGAAGCCGGCCATGCCGATGAGCATGAGGACCCACATCTCCCAGCCCATAGCGCTCCCCTCTCCTGGCCTCCTGCCACTGTGGCCGCCTGCTGTGGCGCCGCCGTATGGCGCAGGTTCAGGTTCGGTCAAGATCGGACCACCTGGTGATGTCGCCCAGCGAACCCTGCCAACGCCGGCTGGGCGAGGCTGCGACGGCCTTGTCGGCCGTCGACAAGCTCGTCGAGCCCACCCGCCTACCGATGCGGCCATCAACCAGCTGCACGGCGTTCACCTCACTCGTCCATGCAGGTCCCGCCTGACACCCCAGCCGCGCTCGGCACCCAATCGCAAATCGAAGGGGTCGCAATCCCGCCTCGAAGTCCCTCCCCGATAGGAGGCGCCGTACGGTTCCACGGCGCGGTCGAGAGAACGGCGTCCCTCCAGCGCTGGCTCGAACACCGGCTGGACACAGCGCCCGGCGCTGCCACATCGTCCGACCGGGACCTTCTCAAGATCGCATCAAGACCCGCGCGAGAGCCCGGCCCCGCCGACCGCCGGCGCGCCGGCCGCGGCCATACTGGCTGACATGAACAGCGAAGGTGCACTGCCGACCAAGGTGCTGGTCGTCGATGACGAACGCGCACTCGCCGCCGTCATCGCGTCCTACCTCACCCGCGCGGGCCACCAGGTCAGCCAGGCCCACACCGGCCCCGAGGCCCTCGACCAGGCCAGGGCCGAGGACCCCGACGTCATCGTGCTCGACCTCGGGCTGCCCGGCCTCGACGGCATCGAGGTGTGCCGCCAGATCCGCACCTTTTCCGACTGCTACATCCTGATCCTGACTGCTCGCGGCGACGAGGTCGACCGGCTCATCGGATTGTCCGTGGGGGCCGACGACTACCTCACCAAGCCGTTCAGCAACCGCGAACTCGTCGCCCGCGTCCAGACCGTGCTGCGGCGCCCCCGCCGCCCACCCGCCGCCGCCCCCGCGGTGGAGGATCAGCGTGTGTTCGGCGACCTGCGCATCGACGCCGCCGGCCACGAAGTGTGGATCGGCGACCACCCCGTCGCCCTCACCCGCACCGAGTTCGACATCCTCGACGTCCTGTCCGCCCAACCCCGCTTGGCGCTCAGCCGCCGCCAACTGATCGACGCCGTGTGGGACACCGCGTGGGTCGGCGACGAACACGTCGTGGACGTCCACGTCGCCAACCTCCGCAAGAAACTCGACGACGACCCGACCGAACCGCGCTACATCACCACCATCCGCGGCGTCGGCTACCGGATGGGACGAGGGTGACCCGCCTGCTTGAGGCGATCGCAGCGTGGCGGCTCGGCACCAGGCTGTTCGTCGCCCAAGCCATCGTCCTGTTCGCCATCGTGGCCAGCGCCGGCCTGACCGCCGCGATCATCGGGCCACGGCTGTTCCACGCCCACCTCCTGGACACGGGCCACCCGCCCGACTCTCCCGAGATCGTCCACATCGAACGCGCCTTCGCCGACGCCAGCATGATCTCCCTCACCGTCGGGCTGCTGGTCGCGCTCGCCGCCTCCCTCGGGATCTCGTGGTACCTGACCCGCCGCATCGGCCATCCCGTCGAGCTCCTGACCCAGGCGGCCGGCCGGCTCAGCCGTGGCGACTACGACGCCCGGGTCACCGTCACGGGCGGCGGCCCCGAGTTGAGCACCCTGGGCGACACGTTCAACACCATGGCCGACCGCCTCGGCGACGTCGAGAACACCCGCCGGCGCCTCCTGTCCGACCTGGCCCACGAAATGCGTACCCCCATCGCCACCCTCAACGCCCACCTCGAAGGGATCGCCGACGGTGTCCTCACCTGGGACGACAACACCCAAGCCGTCGTCGAGCAACAAGCCCAACGCCTCACTCGGCTCGCCCGCGACCTCGACGAGGTGTCCCGAGCCGAAGAAGGACGCATCGAACTCCAGACCAGCGTGCAACCGCTCACCGATCTGGTCGAGCCGGCGATCCGTCAGGCCAGGCACGCCTACGACACCAAAGGCGTCACCCTCACCGTCCGAGTCGACGACGTGCCGGTCCGAGCCGACCCCCAGCGCGTCGCCCAGATCCTCGGCAACCTGCTCACCAACGCCCTCCGACACACCCCCCAGGGGAGACGAGTCGACGTGACGTCAACCTCGACCCCGGACGCCGTGACCATCAGCGTCGCCGACACAGGCCAAGGCATGACCGCCGAACAACTCGCGCACATCTTCGAGCGCTTCTACCGCGGCGACGCCGCCAGGGAGGCCGACAAGGGCGGATCCGGCATCGGGCTCACCATCGCCAAAGCACTCGCCGAAGCCCACGGGGGCAGCCTCACCGCCACCAGCGACGGGGAGGGCACCGGCGCCACCCTGCGACTCACCCTCCCCAGGGAAACGCACCAATCGGGGCGGTGAGGGCAAGACCGTGACACCCGCTCCTCCGCTGTGGACGCTGACCGGACAGCCGCTCATTGCGCCGGCGTCACGCCCTCGTCCGGGTGGCCTGCGAGCTGACGCCAAGCCGTCCGCGTCGTCCAGGAGACAGTAGGCAGAACGTCCGCTTCCATATGACACCCGGCACGACTCCGGGCCGAGGTCCACAGGTCGGTCATCAGGTATTTCCGTCAGCAGTCAGCCTGATCAAGCGGCGCATGCGGCTCGCATGAGGACCACGGCGACGGCGACGGCGCCGTTGACGGCGGACGCGACCACCGAATGCCAGCCCGACGCCCACGTTCTCCAACTGGAGCGGGTTGAGGAAAGCACCACCGAGGTCCACAGGATGAACGCCACAGCGACCAATATCATGATGCCTTCGATCACGGCGGAGGTGCTCGGCCCCGTCGCCGAGAGGCCGGTCCAACGCACAAATCGCCGACGCGCGCTCCGGTCAGTGGCAAGACCCACGCCAACTATCTGTCGGCGTTCCTCAGCTCCCTCCATGCCGCCACCGATCGCACCTCACAGAGCTGGTCAACTGGCGGCCTCCAAGCCCTCCACTCGCGCCCCCACCAGCAGATCGGCCTCGCTGACCACGCGTTCGGGTTGCGGCCCGTGCACGGAATCGCCCTCCACGATCACCACGCGGGCTGGTGCACGGGACGTCGCCGAGCATC
>JAPXRJ010000279.1:0-3649 GCA_033813615.1 Microthrixaceae bacterium
CACCGGACCTCGGTCGACGCAGCCAAGCGGACCGATGGCACGCTGGTCACCATCGAGGGCGGGGGGCACTCGTGGCCGTTGACCGATCCCGAGACCCTGCCGGCGGTGATCGCGGAGATGCTCGACGGCCCCCTGGGCGACGGGATCCGCCGATCGCTGTCGGATGCGGGCATCCGCTCCCGTCATCCGACGGTCGACCAGATCCGCTCGGCCTGCTACGCGCCGGCGGCCAAGGTCTTCGACCTCGACCCGGTCGACTCCCGGCGCAAGGTGGTCGGTCGGCACCGCAAGCCGCGGTTCCGCTGGAAGGTGGAGCAGCCCCGTGACGGGGATGGTTCCGACGGGACGGCGGCCGCGGTGGTCGATGGCGAGTCCTGACTGGTAGCGTGTCGGCTCCCCGGCGAACGTCGGGGACCGCTCCCGTCCTCGCAGCACCGGATTCGGTGCCGACGGTTCGGCGGAGCAGGGTCCGACACCCACAGGAGCGAACTCGAATGACCAACAGGGAGCCCACCAACCTCCCGCCCAAGGGCGACACGATCGCGAAGTTCCGCAAGCACGACAGCGACACGGGTTCGCCCGAGGTGCAGATCGCGCTGCTGACCGACCGCATCAACCACCTGACCGAGCACCTCAAGGTGCACAAGAAGGACCACCACTCGCGTCGTGGCCTCCTGATGCTGGTCGGCAAGCGGCGTCGCTTCCTCGACTACCTCAAGAACAACGACGTGGAGCGGTACCGGACCGTCATCGCCGAGCTCGGCCTGCGTCGCTGACCTTCTCGCCGACCGCCGCCGACGGGGCGGCCCGGTTCTGGCAGACGAAGTGGTCGATCTTCGACCACTCCAGTCGCCGAAGCCATGTGCGACACACCCCCTCAGGCGCTTCCTGAGGGGGTGTTCGCGTCCCGGGGCGCGAAGTCGGGTAGCGTGACCGCAACACAACTGCGGCAGGCCGGTCAGTTACCGGTTGCCGACCTCCGGCCCCTCGGCCGGATCCCTCGGAGCGCGGCCGTCACGGTCGCAGGACGCCCAGCACATGCTGCAGGCCCCGCCCGAGGATCTGGGCAGCACCGAGCCGGGGTTCGACCACTGGGAACTGGCCCCGCCGCACCGAACGCAGTCCGCAACGAGCAGGCTGCAGAAGGAGGGCCACATGGCCGAACCCACACGCGTCGCCGCACCCATCGGTGGCGACGACAAGACCATCACCTTCGAGACCGGCAAGCTCGCCGGCCTGGCCGGCGGTGCCGTCATGGCCGGGATGGGCAACACCAGGATCCTGGTGACCGCCACGGGCGCCAAGCACGTCCGCGACGGGATCGACTTCTTCCCACTCACCGTCGACATCGAGGAGCGCATGTACGCCGCGGGCAAGATCCCCGGCTCGTTCTTCCGTCGTGAGGGCCGGGCTCCGGAGTCCGCCATCCTCACCTGTCGTCTGATCGACCGTCCGCTGCGCCCGTCGTTCCCCGACGGCTTCCGCAACGAGGTCCACATCGTCGGCACGGTCATGGGCGCGGATCAGGCAAACCCCTACGACGTGCTGGCGATCAACGCCGCATCTGCCGCGCTGATGATCTCCGACGTGCCCTTCGAGGGTCCGATCGGTGCGGTGCGCCTGGCCTACAGCACCGACGGCGAGTGGATCCCACACCCCACCTACGAAGAGTCCGACGAGGCGACCTTCGAGATCGTCGTCGCCGGCCGCCAGCTCGACGACGGCGACGTCGCGGTGATGATGGTGGAAGCGGGCGGCACCGAGAAGAGCTTCCAGTACTACGACGAAGGCGCGCCCAAGGTCGACGAGGCTGCGCTGGCCACGGCGCTGCAGGAGTGCAAGCAGTACATCAAGGCCGTCATCGCCCTCCAGCAGGAGCTGGTCGACGCGGTCGGCTCCAAGCCGACCATGGCCTTCGACGTCCAGGTCGACTACACCGACGACATCTACGAGCAGGTCAAGAGCCTGGGCGGCGAGCGCATGGGCGAGATCATGCAGATCGCCGACAAGTCCGAGCGTGGCGCTGCCGAGGACGCCCTGCGCAGCGAGATGCTCGAGCGCATCGTGGGCGACGTGGTCGTCGCCGCTGTCCGCGACGGTGCGGACGAGGGCACGGCGACGGCGCTCGCCACCAAGCAGGTCAAGAGCGCGGTTCGTTCGCTGTCCAAGAACACGGTGCGCACCCGCATCGTCAAGGAGGGCCAGCGCATCGACGGTCGTGGTCTTCGCGACATCCGTCCGCTCAGCTCCGAGGTCGGCGTGCTGCCCACAGCGCACGGCTCCGGCCTGTTCCAACGCGGCGAGACCCAGGTGCTGAACATCTGCACCCTCGGCATGGCCAAGATGGACCAGATGATCGACGGCATCGACCCGATCACCAAGAAGCGCTACCTGCACCACTACAACTTCCCGCCGTTCTCCACCGGCGAGACCGGCTTCATGCGGGGCCCGAAGCGTCGGGAGATCGGCCACGGCGCCCTCGCCGAGCGCGCCGTGTTCCCGGTCGTGCCCTCGCTGGAGGAGTTCCCGTACACCATCCGCCTGGTGTCCGAGGTGCTGTCGTCCAACGGTTCCACCTCGATGGGTTCGGTCTGCTCGTCGACCCTGTCGCTGATGGACGCCGGTGTGCCGATCAAGGCGCCCGTCGCCGGCATAGCGATGGGTCTCGTGTACGCGGATGGCCAGTACGCCACGCTCACCGACATCCTCGGCGCCGAGGACGCGTTCGGCGACATGGACTTCAAGGTCGCGGGAACCGCCGACGCGGTCACCGCGTTGCAGCTCGACACCAAGATCGATGGCATCCCCGCCGATGTCCTTGCTGCGGCGCTCGAGCAGGCCAAGGAAGCTCGTCTGCAGATCCTCGACGTGATGACCGCAGCCATCTCCGAACCTCGCCCTGAGGTCAACGAGACGGCGCCCAAGATCATCAGCTTCGAGATCCCCGCCGACAAGATCGGTGAGGTCATCGGCCCCAAGGGCAAGGTCATCAACTCGATCCAGGGCGAGACCGGCGCCAACATCAGCGTCGACGACGACGGTCTGGTCGGCATCGTGTCGATCGCTGCCGTCGACGGCGGCGCGGTGTCGGAAGCCGAGCGTCAGATCAAGCTGATCCTCGACCCGCCGACCGCGGAGCTGGGTGCCACCTACGACGGTCGTGTCGTGAACATCACCAAGTTCGGTGCGTTCGTGAACATCCTCCCGGGGCGTGATGGCCTGGTCCACATCTCCAAGCTCGGTGGAGGCAAGCGCATCGACCGGGTCGAGGACGTCGTCAGCCTGGGTGACCCGATCACCGTCAAGGTCGACGACATCGACCCGAACGGCAAGATCTCGCTGTCGCCGCTCGGCGAGCTGGCCGGGGGCGGTGGCTCCCCAAAAGCGAGTGACGGTGCCGAGGAGCTCGGCACCGACGGCGATGGCACCGGCGCTGTATCGGGCTCGACCCTGCGGGAGCTGAACTTCAGCGAGACCTTCGACGCCGAGCTCCGCGAGGAGTTCGGTGACCTGGGTCCGGCCGCCACCCGATCGGGTGGCGGTGGCGGCCGCGGCGGTGACCGTGGTGGCCGCGGCGGCGGCGGTGGTCGCGGTCGCGGCGGCCAGCGGCGTCGGTGACGGACGCGTCGACATCTGCATCGTCGGGGGG
>JAPXRJ010000280.1:0-3630 GCA_033813615.1 Microthrixaceae bacterium
GCACCGGACGCGTCGTCGACGAAGACCGGGTACGGCCCGGGCCAACGGGTCATCCAGTTCATCGGCACACCGGCGAGCAACGATCTGCGTGCGTCGTCGTGCAGGACGGCGGAGCGGCGCGTCCGGCTCACGAACCTCTCCCGCTCGGCTTCCATCAGGTCCTCGAGGCGGCTCCGGTCCACGGTGGCGGCGAGGTCGGTCATGTCGCGAACGTACCGAAGCCGCATCGTTCGAGCTCACCCGATCGCCCAGGTGCCACATCCGCACCGGGTCGCTAGCGTGATCGGGTGCTCCTGAAGCGTCGCGCTCTTGCCCTGTTCGCCACCCTCGCCCTCGCCTCGTTCGTGATGGCGGGCTGCCTTCCGGGGTCCGGGCGGACCTTCAACGGTCCCGACCCTGCACGCGGCATCCCGTTCAAGGGGTTCGGGGCGTGGTGGGACGTGTGGGACTGGTCGCCGACGTTCACCAAGGGATCGGCCCCATTCGGGGTGGGCGACGTCGACCGGCTCGCTGCGGCAGGGGTGCAGACGCTCTACATCCAGACCTCGACCTACCGCCATCCCGACGACGTGCTGGACTCGGCGCTGCTGAAGCGCATCGTGGCCAGGGCGCACGTCCGCGGCATGAGGGTGGTCGGTTGGTACCTGCCGCAGTTCCTCGACGTGGGAGTCGACATCCGGCGGATGTCGGCGATCGCCGGTCTCGGGATGGACGGCATCGGGATCGACATCGAGTCCACGGACAACCCGAACGTCGCGGACCGGACCGACAAGCTGCTGGCCGAGGTCCGCTTCCTGCGGCTGCTCCACCCCGACGTGCCGATGGCGGCGATCCCGGTGACGCCGGTGATCTGGGAGCAGCTCAACCGGTCCTGGTGGCCGAACTTCCCGTACCGGGAGCTGTCGAACTACGTCGACGCCTGGATGCCGATGGCGTACTGGAGCTATCGCCGTGCCGGCAGCTTCCCCGAGTGGGGCGATCCAGCGCACTACGTGGTCGAGTCCGTGACGCGGCTGCGGGTCCTGACCGGTCGGCCGAACCTGCCGGTGCACCCGATCGGTGGCGAGGGCACCGACATGTCGGTCGACGATGCGCGAGCGATGGCGTGGGCGGTGGCGCACTCCCGGTCGATCGGCGGCAGCATCTACGACGACCGCACCACACCGCCGTCGATCTACCCGACGCTCGCCCAGATGCGGCGCGAGCAGGTCAAGTAGCTCCCAGCGTTCTGCTGCCGACGGAGTTGTGTTCGCCGGACGGCGGCTCATCGTCGATCCGCCGGACTGCGGGTCCTTGCCGCGCTCGGCGGGTTCAGCGCGCCACGAAGTACTTGGCCCGAGGGTGATGGCAGATCAGCGCCGAGGTGGTCTGCTCCGGCTGGTACTGGAAACCGGTGTCCTCATCGCAGGTGACGCCGATGCGGTCGGCGCCCAGGATGGTGGCGGCCGTCTCGTTGTCTTCCAGGTCCGGACACGCCGGGTAGCCCCACGAGTAGCGCCCACCGCGGTAGCGCTGGCGGAACAGGCCGTTGAGCGCGCCGGTCGATGGTGCCGCGGCGTCGGCCCCGGTCGGGTCCTCATCCGCGAAGCCCCACTCCTGGCGGATGCGGCGGTGCCAGTACTCGGCCAGCGCCTCGGCCATCTCCACACCGAGTCCGTGCAGCAGCAGGTAGTCCTGGTACTTGTCCGCGGCGAACAGCTCGGCGGTCCGCTCGGAGACGGCCTCGCCCATGGTCACGATGTGGAACGCCGCGTAGTCGAGCTCGCCGAGCTCACCGGGCACGGCGCCCTCGATGCCCGCCTGGTCGGGGTGCAACGGCCGGAAGAAGTCGGCGATGCACAGGAACGGCTCCTTGCGCTGTCGTGGGAACGGGAACCGGGCGAGCTCCTCGGTGCGTGACTCGTCGGTCCAGATCACCAGGTCGCTGCCGTCCCCGTTGGCGGGGAAGTAGCCGTACACCACCTGTGGGATCAGCAGGCCCTCGGCCTTGGCCGCGGCGAGCTGCTCGCGGAACATCGGCTCGAGCCGCTCCTTGAACTCGTCGTCGGTCTCGGTGGTCCCGTCGGTCCTGGTCTCCGGTCGGAACTGCCACTGGTTGCGGAACAGCGTGGTCCGGTTGACGAAGCCGGCGATGTCGTCGACGGCGATGCCCTTGATGACCTTGGTGCCGACGAAGGGCGGTGCGAACACGGCGTTGTCGGCGATCACCTCGGCTGAGCGGGCCGGCAGCTCGACCTCGTCGTCGGCGTCCTGGTGGGTGGTGCGCGCCGGGATGTCGCGGCCCCCGGGCTCGCGGCCCCACGCCGGATCGTCGACCTCGCCGCCGCGGCGGATGTCGCCGAGGCGGTCCATGACCCGAAGGCCCTCGAACGCGTCCTTGCCGTAGAAGAGCCGGCCCTCGTAGACGTCTCTGAGATCACGCTCGACGTAGGTGCGGGTGAGCGCGGCGCCGCCGAGGAGGACCGGGATCTCCTGGAGGCCGCGCTCGTTGAGCTCCTCCAGGTTGTCGCGCATGATGAGGGTGGACTTCACCAACAGCCCGGACATGCCGATGGCGTCGGCCTTGACCTCGAGCGCCTTGTCGATCATCTCGGTGATCGAGATCTTGATGCCGAGGTTGTGCACCTCGTAGCCGTTGTTCGTGAGGATGATGTCGACGAGGTTCTTGCCGATGTCGTGGACGTCGCCCTTGACGGTGGCGAGGACGATGCGGCCCTTGCCCGAGTCGTCGTCCTTCTCCATGAACTGCTCGAGGTGGGTCACCGACATCTTCATGGTCTCGGCCGACTGGAGCACGAACGGCAGCTGCATCTCGCCGCTGGCGAACAGCTCGCCGACCACCTTCATGCCGGCGAGCAGCACGTCGTTGATGATGGAGAGCGGGCTGAGGCCGCCGGCGCGGGCTTCGTCGAGGTCCTCGATCAGCCCTTCGCGGTCGCCGTCGATGATCCGCTGGCTCAGGCGCCGCTCGACGGGCCAGTCCGATCGGTCCTCCTTGACGGCTGTCGTGACCTCGACGCCGGAGAACACCTCGAGCAGCTTGGTGAGCGGGTCGTAGGACTCGTCGCCGTCCGACAGCGCGCCGGCCGCTCCCCGACGGTCCCAGACCAGGTCCATGCAGACGTCGCGCTGCTCCTCGGGGATGCGGTTGAGCGGGAGGATCTTGGAGGCGTGGACGATCGCCGAGTCCAGACCGGCCTGGGTGCACTCGTGCAGGAACACGCTGTTGAGGACGTGGCGGGCGGCGGGGGACAACCCGAAGCTGACGTTCGACAGGCCGAGCGTGGTGTGCGCCCCCGGCAGCTCGGACTTGATCCGCCGGATCGCCTCGATGGTGTTGATGGCATCGCGGCGCAGGTCGTCGTCGCCGGTCGACAGCGGGAACGTCAGCGCGTCGAAGATCAGGTCCTGAGGCTCCAGGCCGTAGCGCTCGACGGCGAGGTCGTGGATCCGATGCGCGACCCGCATCTTCCATTCGACGTCACGGGCCTGGCCCTCCTCGTCGATGAGGAGGCAGATGACCGCGGCGCCGTAGGTGCGGGCCAGCGTCATGACCCGGTCGAAGCGGGAGCCGGGGGATTCGCCGTCCTCGAGGTTGGCGGAGTTGAGCACCGCTCGGCCGCCGACCCA
>JAPXRJ010000281.1:0-3627 GCA_033813615.1 Microthrixaceae bacterium
TGGCGTGGTCCCCGACTTCAGTGACGTCGACGGCGTCGCGCCGGTCGGCGCACGCTCCTACAGCGACTCGATGAGCCGTTCGACGCGCTCATCGTGGGCCTTGAACGGGTCTTTGCACAGGACGGTCCGCTGCGCCTGGTCGTTCAGCTTCAGGTGCACCCAGTCGACGGTGTAGTCGCGCTTGCGCTCCTTGGCCCGGCGGATGAACTCGCCACGCAGTCGCGCTCGGGTGGTCTGCGGCGGAGTGTCGACGGCTTCGTCGATGGCCGCGTCGGTGACGATGCGCTCCACTCGGCCGGCGCGCTGCAGCTTGTAGAACACCGACCGACTGCGGCTGATGTCGTGGTACTGCAGGTCGAGCAGCGCCACCCTGGGGTGCGACAGGGGTAGGTCGTGGCGCTCCCGGTAGGCCTCGATCAGGTTGTGCTTGGTGACCCAGTCGATCTCGCGGTCGAGGCTGAGCGGGTCGCGCTCCAGGCCGGTGACCACGTGCTCCCACATGCCGAGCGCCTGCTTCTCCTGCGGGTCCAGGTCGTGGTTCTCCGCATAGCGCAGCGCACGTTGGAGGTACTCGGACTGGATCTCCAGCGCCGATGCCTCCCGTCCGTTGGCCAATCGGACCCTGCGCGTGCAGGTGATGTCGTGGGAGATCTCCCGGATGGCCCGGATCGGGTTCTCCAGCGTCATGTCCCGCAGCACCACGGTGGGGTCCTCGAGCATCCGCAGGATCAGCGCCGCGGCGCCCACCTTCAGGAACGTGGCGTACTCGCTCATGTTCGAGTCACCGACGATCACGTGCAGACGCCGATAGCGGTCGGAGTCCGCGTGGGGCTCGTCCCGGGTGTTGATGATCGGCCGGGAGCGGGTGGTTGCCGAGCTGACGCCCTCCCAGATGTGCTCAGCACGCTGTGCCATGGAGAACTGGGCGCCGCGGGCGGTCTGCAGCACCTTGCCGGCGCCGGCGTAGATCTGGCGGCTGACCAGGAACGGGATCAGCACCTCGGTGTAGTGGCTGAGGTCGTCGTGGCGGCTCGTCAGGTAGTTCTCGTGGCAGCCGTAGCTGTTGCCGGCCGAGTCGGTGTTGTTGCGGAACAGGTAGATGTCGCCTCGGATGCCCTCCTCGGCCAGGCGCTGCTCGGCCGACTCGAGGAGCTGCTCGAGGATCCGCTCCCCCGCCTTGTCGTGGGCGACGAGGTCGGTCAGCGAGTCGCACTCGGGGGTGGCGTACTCGGGGTGCGAGCCGACGTCGAGGTACAGGCGGGCGCCGTTGGCCAGGAACACGTTGGAGGATCGACCCCACGACACCACCCGTCGGAACAGGTACCGGGCCACCTCGTCGGGGCTGAGGCGACGCTGTCCGCGCAAGGTGCAGGTGACGCCGTACTCGTTCTCCAGCCCGTAGATCCGTCGGTCCATCGCGGGGTCAACCTACCCCGACACCCACTCGGATCCGCGCCGTGGGTTCAGGTCTCGTCGAGGAGGGCGGCGAGCTCGTCGTCCTCGATGCGTTGGAAGGCCCGTCGGCCGTTGCCCCGCGCCAGCACTGCGACCTCGAGCTCGGTGACCGGGATCGTCCGATCCGGTCCCGCGAGCGCACCGACGGCGGCCGACACCGCGGAGGCGAGCGAACCGCCCTCGCTCCACGTGGCTCGTACTCGCTCCCCGATCGCCTCGGCCTCGCCGCCGAGCACAGCCCAGCCGGTCTCGTCGATCAACGTGCCGTCGTAGAGGATGTGGAAGAGCTGGTCGCCCGCGGGTGAACGGCCGACCTCGGCGACCAGGATCTCCACCTCCATCGGCTTCATCTCGTGGGTGAACACCTGGCCGAGGATCTGGGCGTACTGGTTGGCCAAGCTGCGGGCGTCGACGTCCTCTCGTGAGAACGAGAACCCCTTGAGGTCCGCGTGGCGGATGCCTGCGATCCGCAGCTGGTCGAACTCGTTGTACTTGCCGACGCCTGCGAAGCCGATCCGGTCGTAGATCTCCGACACCTTGCGCAGCATCCGCGACGGGTTCTCTGCGCAGAGCAGCACGCCGTCGTCGTAGGTGCAGGCGACGAGCGAGCGACCGCGGGCGATGCCCTTCCGCGCGTAGTCCGCACGGTCCTTCATCATCTGCTCTGGTGCGACGTAGAACGGCATGCTCATGGCTGCTCACCTCCGCCGGAGATTCCGCCGGTCTCCACGCCGCCCCGCTCGCCCTCGAGCTCGGCGAACATCTCCACGTAGCGGTTCCGCAGCACGTCGTCGTCGATGCGTTGGAAGCCCTCTGCGCTGATGGTGGCGACGACGGGGAAGATGCCCCGCAGCAGGTCCGGTCCCCCGGTCGCCGAGTCTTCGTCGGCGGCTTCGTAGAGCGCTCGCAGCACGAGGTCGACCACGTCGGCCTCGCTCAGACCCTCCCGGAACCCGAGCTTGACCACGGTCGCGGCGTGGAGGCTGCCCGACCCGGTCGCCGCGTGGTCGTGCTCCTCGTAGCGCCCGCCGGTGACGTCGTACTGGAACAGGCGCCCGCGACTGGCGTGGGTGTCGTAGCCGGCGAAGAGCGGAACGACCGCGAGGCCCTGCATGGCGGCCGGCAGGTGGTTGCGGACCATCTGGCTCAGCTGGTTGGCCTTGCCCTCCAGGCTGATCGGCGCCCCTTCGACCTTCTCGTAGTGCTCGAGCTGGAGCTGGAACAGCCGCACCATCTCCACCGCGGGGCCGGCAGCACCGGCGATGGCCACGCCCGAGTGGCGATCGGCGGGGAACACCTTCTCGATCGTGCGATGGCTGATGAAGTTGCCCGACGTCGCACGGCGGTCACCGGCCATCACCACGCCATCGGCGTAGCGGACCGCGACGCAGGTGGTCCCGTGGGTGATCGTCAGGCCGCCCGGTCCGTGGCCGAGTGCACCGGCCAGGCCGTCCGGCACGGGCGGCACGAGGCCGGCGCGGCGCACGAGCGCGGCGAAGTCCGGACCGGGGTCGTCCTGGGGGCTGTAGAGGGGCAGGTTCACGGGCGGCAGCGTACAAGCTGTCCCGCCGCGACCAGCGCCGTCGTTGGGCTACTGCCCGCCCTTCTGGATGTAGGCCTTCACGAAATCATCGGCGTTCGTCTCGAGCACGTCGTCGATCTCGTCGAGCAGCTCGTCCAGCTCCGCCTTGATCTTCTCCCCCGCCTCGGTGGAGGCGGGTGCCTCCTCGACCTCGTCGGTGCGACGCTGGGGAGCCGGCTTCTTCTTCAGTTCGCGTTCTGCCATTGGGGTACCTCCGCGTCAGAAGTGCACGGTACCGCGCTCCCCGGCGAAGTTCGGGGCACATTCCCGCTCGCCTGCGCTGGAGCGTGCGTGCTGGGCCTGATGACGCGCTGCTGCCCGCGCTGGGGGCGCGGGTGGTCCGGGTGTGCTCGGTTGGTTGGTCCCACAGGGTTCCCGCGTTCAGGCGGGGGTGGCCGCTCGCCATCCGGGTCCTCGTTGGTGGCGGGTGTGCAGGACGGCGCCGGTGGGTGTGGTGATCCGGTAGAAGCCTTCACCCTCACCGGGGTCCGGGTTCGCGGTCATCGACCAGCCGTCCCGGTGCACGATGCCGTGATGGCGTCTGCACAACAACGCAAGGTTCACCATCTCTGTCGGTCCGCCGTCGCGGT
>JAPXRJ010000282.1:0-3606 GCA_033813615.1 Microthrixaceae bacterium
GTTCCAGCAGTTCAACCTGTTCCCGCACCTGAGCGTGCTCGACAACGTGACGATCGCCCAGCGAAAGGTGCTCAAGCGCTCCGCAGCAGATGCCGCGGCGGTCGCCCGCCGGAACCTGGAACGCGTTGGTGTGCTGGACAAGGTGGACCACTACCCGGCGCAGCTGTCGGGTGGCCAGCAGCAGCGGGTGGCGATCGCCCGGGCGCTGGCCATGGACCCCGAGATCATGCTGTTCGACGAAGCGACCTCGGCGCTCGACCCCGAGCTGGTGGGCGACGTGCTGAACGTGATGCGGTCGCTCGCCGAGGACGGCATGACGATGATGGTCGTCACCCACGAGATCGGCTTCGCGCGCAACGTGGCCGATCGGGTCGTGTTCATGGCCGATGGCGTCGTGGTGGAGGAGGGCCCGCCGTCCAACGTCATCGACGACCCTCAGCATCCGCGCACCCGTCAGTTCCTCCGCCAGGTGCACGACCGGCCCTGAGGCCGGAACCAGGCTGTTCGAACGTGCCTAGATCTTGGCGCCGGGGGCGACGACGCCCTTGCCGGCGTTGGCCGGCACCTCGGTGACGCCGTCGTCGGGGCAGTGGAACCCGCCCTGGTCGTCGTCCTCGCCGCCGATCTCGGGGTAGAGGCGCTCGAACTCGCTGCCCTTGACGATCAGCAGCATGCTGCAGGCGCTGGAGTGAGCCTCACTGAAGGCTGCCGGGTCCTGTGAGGCGTGCAGGCCGCCGCCGGTCCAGTCGTCCTGCGCTGCGGCCTGCTCCAGGACGCACGTCCGGGAGATCACGCCGTCGTTGGCCTTGGCGCACGCGTTCGCAGCCACCGAGAACAGCAGCCACGCGCTCGTCGACTGGATGCCGAGCGGAGCGATCTTGGCATCTGGTACGTAGCGCTCGAGGTTGTCGAGGTACTGCTGGGTTGCCGGCCATCGAGCGGCCTCCTCGACCGGATAGACGGTCTGACGGACCACCGATCCCTCCACGGCTTCGTCGCCCTGGGAGAACAGCAGCGGGTCGTACATGTTCGTCTCGAGCAGTGCGTGGCCCTTCCAACCCTGCTCCTTGAGCTTGGCGATGGCGCTGGTGACGTTGCCGGCCTCTCCGACCCACATGAGCGTGCCGGCGCCGGACTGGATGATCGACTGCGCGAGCGGTGTCCAGTCCGCCATCCCAGTGGCGGGGTAGGGGATCTCGGCGACGACATCGAGGTCCTGGCTGGCGGCGGCCGCCTTGTACTTCTCCTTCTGGATCTCCAGCGCTGGGAGGTCCGCGTAGGCGATGGCGATGCTCTCGGACTCCTCTGGGTACAGCTCGGCGTAGTCCTGCAAGAACGTGTTCGACACCGATGTCCCGGGGTTCGGCACTGGCTGGACCTGTCCGCTCGAGTCGGACTTCTGCGGCGAGACGGCATAGCCGGGGATGTCGATCAGGCCGCAGCGGTGGAAGTCGGAGTTGTCCTTGCCGCTGAACTGCAGGTTGTCCTGAGCCCAGCCGCCGCCGACCATCGCGAAGACGGTGTGGCAGCCCTGGGTCATCGCCTTCTCGACGTCGAACAACCCGGCATCGAGTTCCACCGCTTCGAGCTTCAGGCCACCGATGCCGCCCTGATCGTTGCACCAGTCGACGAACGCGACGGACGCATCCCACATCTCCTTGTTCAGCCCGGGGCGGATCGATGAGGAGCGGTCGGTGGCGACACCTATCGGCAGGGTGTCGGTCCCGCTGCCCGGTTCGCCGTCGGCGATCCTGGCGTCGCCGTTCCCGCACACGTCCTGCAGGTCGCCGAAGGCGCCGACCGAGGCCTCTTGCGCCGCAGCGGTCGTCGACGTGCCGCCGTCGTCATCGGCGCTCTTGTCGCCGCTCGCGCCGCACGCGGATGCTGCGAGCGCCAACGCGGTTCCGATGGTGACCGCCCAAACGAACCTGCGCATCCTGGCTCCTGTCATGTTCGCTGTGTCGTCCCGTCGGCGCGACCTGGGGGAGGCCCACGGTTGCTGCCGGTGCACGACCGTAGCCCGATGTGACGGACGTCATGGGTCGGCGCCGGGCCGACGGTTGCTGGCCCTGCGTCAGGCGATCGCAGCAGACGTACGCAGCTCGGCGATGCGCTGCGCGTCGAGTCCGAGCTCTCGGGAGAGCACCGCGTCGGTGTGCTCGCCCAGCCACGGCACGCGCGTCTCGGGGCCCTCGGCGACGCCGGAGATCTTCACGGGGTTGCCGGGTGTGAGCACGGGTTGGTCGACCCCGTCGGTCCGGGGCATCTCGACGAGCATGTCGCGCATGGCGACGTGCGGGTCGTGCACGACCTCCTCGTCGGTCAGACACGGTCCCGAGGCCAGTCCGGCGGCCGCCATCGCCGCGGCGGCGTCCTGGCGGGTTCGGCTGGCGGCCCAGGCCTCGATGGCGGGGCGGATCACATCGTCCATGTGGGCGACCCACCCGGGTCGCGTCGCGAGGCGCTGGTCGGTCAGCCACTCGGGACGCCCGATCAGCTCGGCCAGTGCGGCGAACTGGGGTTCACGTCCGACCTGCAGCACGAACCAACCGTCGGCGGCGCGGAAGTTCTCGAGGATCAGCGGCGCCCGCTCGGTCAGGCCCATCGACCAGAAGTTGGGAACGATGTCGGTCATCGCAACGAGCGCATCCAACATGGCGACGTCGACGTACTGGCCCTCGCCGGTGCGGTCCCGTTGCCGGAGCGCCGCCAACACGCCGATCGCCCCGAACAGTGCGGCCGAGATGTCGCCGAGCGCACCGACCGGGCTCGCCTGCGGCGGTCGGTCGTCGCGGGCCTGGTAGTCGTAGATCCCCGACATCGCCTCGACGATCGCGGCGAACGCCGGACGGTCCTTGTAGGGGGAGTCGGTCGTGTTCCCGAACCCCGAGACCGACAGGTAGACGACGCCGGGATGCACCGCCGCCACGTCGTCGTAGCCGAGCCCCAGACGGGCGAGTCCGCCCGCCTTGAAGTTCTCTGCGACCACGTCGAAGCGAGGGGCGAGGTCGAGGACGAGCTGTCGACCCTCGTCGGACTTGAGGTCGATGCAGACGCTCTGCTTGGACAGGTTGTTGCGCAGGAACGTGGCGCCGACCTGACGTCCCTCGGGGTCGGCCATGGCCGGGAGCGAGGAGCGGCCCATGTCCCCGCCCTTGGGTGATTCGACCTTCACCACCTCGGCCCCGAGCCGGCCGAGCAGCTGCGTGGCGTACGGCAGCGCCTGCATCTGCTCGAGGGCCAGGACCCGGATCCCGTCGAGCGGCTTGCCGGCGTCGAGTGCGTCAGCGTTGGCGATGTCTCCGAGGCGCATGGTTCTGAACGTACCTGGATCTGACGGGTCGTCACATCTCGGGTGCCGCGAGCCGACCGTCGAGCGCACCGGGACCTGCGCACCGTGGATGACCCGGTACGGTGGCCGGTCGTGGGAAGCAGCGGTCAGAAGCCCAGGAAGCAGCACCAGCAGCAACACCTCCCGAAGGTGGGCAGCAAGGCGAACGTCGACTACGAGATCCACCAGCGACGAAAAGAGGTCTTCCACGGCTGGCCGTGGATCGTCGTCGCGGCCGTCCTGGTGATCGTGCTCGTCGCGTTCATCGCGATCAC
>JAPXRJ010000283.1:0-3574 GCA_033813615.1 Microthrixaceae bacterium
GACGATCGGGTAGAAGTGACGGGGTGTCGCCCAACCCGTACGCCTCCGGGGTCCCCGTCGAACCCACCGTGCTCGCCGCCACCCGCTCCAGCCTGCACGAGGTCGCCGAGCAGGTCCTCGCTGCGGACCTCTACCGCCACATCGGACGCATCGGCCTGCGCCCCGCCCTGGGTGGGTTCGGGACGCCCTGGGTGATCGTGGACGGCGCCAAGCGCAGCGCCAGGGTCGAGAGCACCGAGCTCGTGCTGATCGTCGGGGAGGAGCGGACCGCAGCGCCGTTGCGCACGATCCGTGAGGCCGCCGCGCTCCTCGACGTGGTGCCGGGTGCCCCGGCGGTCTACACGCCGGCGACGTCGGTGGACCTCGACAGACCCCTCGTCGTGGACCCTGCAGCGGCCGAGGTCGTGGCCGAGTGGTTCGCCTTCGGCTCGAACGCGCTCGAACGGTTGCTCGCTGCGCATCCCGAGATGGCCGACTCGGCGGGTCCACCCACGTTGTGGCCGGAGCACTTCGACCTGGCCGTCACCGTCGCCGACGGGGTCCGTGGCGAGGTGGTCCTCGGCGTGTCACCGGGCGACGACGCCGATCCCGATCCGTATGCGTACGTCGCGCCCTCAGAGCTCGGGCGCGGTCTCGTCGCGACCGACGACTGGTGGAACCGACCGTGGGGACGATGGGTGCCGACCGGTGACATCGCAACCACCGACGACCTCGTGGCGTTCTACGAGGACGGCTTCCGCCATGTCCGCAGAGGTGCCGGAGGGCCGGGCTGAGTCTGGGACTGCACCCGGTCGTCCCGGCGCGCTCGCTGGGTGATGAACGCCGATAGCGTGGGGTGCCGGACGCGACCCGATCGGTTGCGTCGAGACCCACGGAGGCGTCGTGAGCGAAGAGAGCACCACCCCCGACGAGATCGAAGCCGAGGAGCGTGACGATCTGGCGCAGATCGTCACGAGGATCTCGGACCTCCCCAACGCGTTGGGCCTGGCCGGCCGGCTCAGCAGCGGCGTGCTCGAGGATGCAGCGGCGCTCGACGTCCGTACGCTCCACCTGGTCCGGATCGCCGCGCTGGCCGCCACCGGGGCACCGAAGATGGCCTGGGAGATCAACCTGGAGCTGATGCAGGACGAGGTCAGTGCCGAAGAGGTCGACGCGGCGCTCGCTGCGGTGGCCCCGATCATCGGCACCTCGCGCTACCTCGACGCGGTGACCACGCTGGTCCAGGACTGATCGACTCCAGGACTGGTCGGCCGACGTCGGATCCGACGGCACCCGACCTCTCCCGACCGTTCCCGACCGTTCGCGTTCGCAGCCCGTGACCCCCACGACCGGCCCTGACGCGGGCGTGCCCGGGGCGGTCCTCGAGCTGATCGAGCAGGGCACGGACCTGATCGTCCCGCTCGCGGCCGGCGAGCCGATCGCCACCCTCGACGCCGTCGAGGCCGGCGCCGCAGCGGGCGAGATCGACGACGTGCGAGTGCACCAGATGCATGCGCTCGTCGAACGCGGCTACCTGGACGGGCGCTACGGCGATCGGCTGCGCCACGTCTCCTACTTCCTGTCGGCAGTGACGCGCCGGCACTTCCACGCCGGTGGGATCGAGCTGGTGCCCAGCCACTTCAGCGAGGTGCCGCACCTGCTGCGCCGCACGGTGCGGCGACCGCTGATCGTCGCCGCGTCGTCGCTCCCGGACCGCCACGGCTACTTCAGCCTCGGCACCAACGCGGACTACGTCGGCCGGTTCCTGGGCAACTGGCCGGTGTTCCTCGAGGCCAACGCACACATGCCTCGGACCTTCGGCCACAACACGGTGCACATCTCGCAGGTCGCGGGATGGTGCCAGGTCGATCGTCCGCTCATGGAGACAGCCGCGATCGAGCCGGACGACGTGGACCACGCGATCGCCGCATCGATCGCCGAGCGGATCCCGGACAGGGCCACCATCCAGGCAGGAATCGGATCGATCCCCAACGCGGTGCTGGCCTCGCTGTCCGGACACCGCGACCTGGGCGTGCACACCGAGCTGTTCTCCGACGGGTTCGTCGACCTGGTCGAGGCAGGCGTCGTGAACGGCGTCTACAAGGGCCGACACGCCAATCGGAGCGTCACGACGTTCGCGCTCGGCACGCAGCGGTTGTACGACTTCCTCCATGCCAACCCGGCGGTCGAGCTGCTCACGGTCGACTTCGTGAACGACCCCCGTGTGATCGCCCAGGAGCCGCGCATGGTCTCGATCAACGCCACCACCGAGGTCGACATCCTCGGTCAGGCCGCATCGGAGACGATCGCGGGACGGTACTACTCGGGCTCGGGCGGGCAGGCGGACTTCGCCAGGGGAGCGATGTTCAGCGAGGAGGGGTCCGCGTTCCTCGTCACCCGGTCCACCACGAGCAAGGGCCGGAGCCGCATCGTCAGCTGCCTGACGCCTGGCTCGGTGGTGACGACCCTCAAGAACACCGTCGACAAGGTCGTCACCGAGTGGGGCGTGGCCGAGCTTCGGGGGGCGTCGCTGTCGCAGCGCGCCGAACGCCTGATCCGCGTCGCCCACCCCGACCACCGGGACCGGCTGACGTTCGAGGCGCGCGAGCTGGGCTACCTGCGGGCATAGCGCAGTACGATCCGGCCTACTCGGCGGCGGCAAGGGGCACCATGGCGGATCTGAAGGTGGAGGTCGACCCGATCGACGTCGGCTTGGACGCCGATCGACTTCGACGCATCGACGCCCACTTCGCTCGCTACGTCGATGACCGTCGGCTGCCGGGCTACCTGGCGGTGGTGAGCCGCCACGGCCGCGTCGCCCACATCGCGAGCGCGGGACACCGAGACCTGGAGTCGGGTGCGCCGGTCACCAGCGACACGCTCTTCCGCATCTACTCCATGACCAAGCCGATCACGTCGGTCGCGGCCATGATCCTCTACGAAGAGGGCGCGTTCGAGCTCAAGGACAAGGTGAAGTGGTACTTGCCTCCGTTCGCCGGCACGCGGGTGTACAAGGGCGGGTCGGCCGGATCGCCACGACTCGAACCGCAGCTCGACGGCATGCGGGTGTGGCAGCTGCTCACCCACACCGCGGGGCTGAGCTACGGCTTCCACCACACCCATCCCGTCGACGCGATCTATCGCAAGCACGGCTTCGAATGGGGCCATCCCAGAGGGCTCGACACGGCGGGCGTGATCGACGAGCTGGCCCGGCTCCCGCTCGTGTTCCAGCCCGGGACGTCCTTCAACTACTCGATGGCCACCGACGTGCTCGGTCGGCTGGTCGAGGTGTGGTCGGGTCGACCCTTCGACGACTTCCTGCGGGAGCGCATCTTCGACCCGCTCGGGATGGACGACACGTCGTTCTGGGTCACCGGTGACGACGTCGAACGCCTCGCCGCGCTCTACATCCCCTTCGGTGATGGCGGTGCTGCGCTCCGTTGGGATCAGGGCGGAGCTGCGGCGACCCGCGAGCAGACGTTCCTGTCGGGCGGCGGGGGGCTGGTGTCGAGCGCCGGCGACTACCACCGCTTCACCGAGATGCTGCGTTGCAGGGGCGAGCTCGACGGCGTGCGGATCCTGGGCCCTCGCACCG
>JAPXRJ010000284.1:0-2884 GCA_033813615.1 Microthrixaceae bacterium
GGCTGCGGGCGAGTCCCCACACGAACACGCACAGGATGGCGACCAGGGTCCAGCCCACGCTGATCGTCCACAGGGTGTTCTGGTTGAAGCTGAACGAACCCCACCCGTAGCGGCCGTCGGGGATCGGATTGACGGCGAAGAAGTCCTTGGCGATACCGGTGAGGCCGATCGGACCCCCGGTGATGTCCTGGAGTCGGGCCGAGTTGATGACCACCCGGATGATCTCGGCCGCGGAGATCGTGGCGATCGCCAGGTAGTCGGCGCGGAGTCGCAACGTGGGCAGCCCGAGCAGGAGGCCCAGCAGCGCGGCGGCGAGCAGGCCGATGATGACGCCCACCCAGAGCGGCAGGCCGCGGTCGACCGAGATCGCCGCGCCGTAGGCGCCGACGAGGCCGGAAGCGACGGCACCGAAGTTCAACAGGCCCGCGTAGCCGAACTGGACGTTCAGCCCGATCGCTCCGAGGGCGTAGACGCAGCTCGGCACAGCGACCATGTCGCGCAGGCCGTCGACGAGGGCCGCGCCGGCGTCGACCGCGAGGACGGGCGCGCTCATGCCGCCGCTACCTTCACGCCGTTCGCGCCTTCACGCCGAAGATCCCCTGCGGGCGGATCAGCAGCACGACCACGAGGGTGGCGAGCGCGACCACGATCTTCAGGTCCGCGTCGAGCCAAAACGTGGACACGTCCGACACGACGCCGACGACGAGGCCGCCGACCATCGCCCCGAAGGTGGTGCCCAGGCCTCCGAGCACGACCGCCGCGAACGTGACGAGCAGGACTCGCTGGCCCATGTTCCACGACGCCGTGTCGGTGCTGGCCAACATGATCCCCGACAGCCCCGCCAGCGCCCCCGCGACGACCCACACGATCAGGATCACCTTCTGGTCGTCGATGCCCGACGCGACCGACAGGTCCCGGTTGTCCGACACCGCTCGGATCGCGGTGCCGAGCCGGGCACGTTGGAGGAACAGCCCGACAGCGACGAGGCAGACGAACGCGACCGCGGTGATCACGAGGTCCTTGGGCCGCAGCGAGATCGGGCCGAGCGAGACGGTGGGGGACTGGGCTGCGAACTGCGAGTACTGCTGCGGGGACTGGCCGAACACGATGCTGAACACGTATCGCAGCGCGAACGCCAAGCCGATCGACACCACCATCTGCGACACCACCGGCATGCCGCGCCGTCGCAGCGGCCGGTAGACGCCGAGCTCGAAGCTGGCACCGAACGCGCCGGTCAGGACGATGCCGCCGACGGCGGCGAGCAGGAGCGGGAGGCCGAGCCCGCCGCTGTCGGAGTTCAGGTACCAGGTGGCGATGGCTCCGAAGGCGATGAGCTCGCCGTGGGCGAAGTTGGTCAGGCCGGTGGTGCCGAAGATCAGCGACAGCCCGACAGCGGCGAGCGCGATCACCAGGCCGAAGCGCACTCCGCTCGCCAACAGGCTGGCGAGTCGCTCGACGTCGGACGGTCCCGCGGTGGCGGTCTGGCCGGATTCGGTGAGGCGGAACACCACCGGGAGCACGCCGTTGGACTGGACGTTCGGGTTGAGCGTCGCCCGGGCGCCGTCCTCGAGCTCGATCCCGTCGGGCAGCGAGTCGGTGTCGATCACGACCTGGTAGCGGCCGGCGGCCGGCACGGCGACGAAGACCTTCCCGTCGGCGTCGGAGGTGGCGCTGCCGACCTCCTCTCCGTCCTGGGAGACGGTGACGGTGACGCCCTCGATGGGTTCGCTCCCGGCGCCGGCGACGATCGTGGTCGAGATGCCCGGTCCCGTCGTCGGGCTCTGTCCATCGGTCGGTGGAGCGGTCGGTGTCCCATCGGCCGGCGGAGTGGTCGGTGCGGTGGCCGGTGCGGTGGTCGTCGGAGCGGGTTCCTGCGCCGATCCGGGAGCCGAGAAGATCGACATGATGGCGGCCAGCGCCACCACGGCGGCGCCGGCGGCGATCACGACCCGTCGGTTCGGGCTCCGGCCCGTCGACTCCCTCATTGGCGCCGCATCATACGGACATCGGGCGGTCCGTTGACGGTTCGCGGGCGTGGGGCGGTGGGTGAGATCGCCTGTCAACCTCTCGTGCCGTCGCGCCGTTGACAGGGAGGTGGTGGGGCGACCACCGGTGGGGGTCCCCGGGTCCGACGGATCGGGGGACCCCGGACCGGAGGTGAGACGGTTTTCACACGATTCGATGGTTGAGACGTGTGGGGCCGGGGTACAGATGGATCCATCATCACCCCCACGGTTCCGCAACGACCGTGGTGACGAGCCCTCGGTCCTCCTTCCCTCTCCCGCCTAGGACCGGGGCTCGTCCGCGTCTGGGCGGCTTTCGGGCGTTTCCGCGGAAACACCGTCGACCGGCACGCCGGCCGTCGGCGCGATCGATGCCGTTGTCTCCCCGAGTTGTGTCACAGATGTGCAACGGGCGGGGTCAACGGACCCGACATCACGCCCGGACCCCTGAAACTGCAGGCCGGAAGGCCGGTGGTGCTGGTGAGTCGCCCTGTAGGCGGGATTCTGTCCACCGGACCCTCGCGGGTCGCCGGATGGGCGGCCATCCATCTGTGCGGCCTACCCGAGGAGTGCCCTTGCGGGCCGACGGGCCGTCGACGTCCTCTGCTCGGCCTTGCTCCGGGTGGGGGTTGCCATCCGCCGAGGTCGCCCCCGGCGATGGTGCGCTCTTACCGCACCGTTTCACCCTTGCCTGTGCCGACCGTGAGGTCGGCCATCGGCGGTCTGCTCTCTGTTGCCCGATCCGTCAGATCGCTCCGACCTGGCTCTCGCCAGCACCCTGCCCTGTGGAGTCCCGACCTTCCTCGACGACGTGATCGCTCACGGCGCCGCGGCCGCCCGGACGACTCACCAGCTCGAACAGTGTGCCAGCGGCGAGTGGC
>JAPXRJ010000284.1:2905-3533 GCA_033813615.1 Microthrixaceae bacterium
GAAAGGACGAACAGAACGGGGGGCGAGCGGGTCGAGGGCGAGCGGGCTCAGACGGACCAGGCGGCGTCGAGCGCGCTGAACATCGAGGAGTTGCTGGTGTAGGCCCGGTTCGTCTCGTCGATGAACGCGTCGTGCTGCGCGTCGGACCACGGTGTCGTGTCGAGGAGGGTCCGGTAGTCGTCCTTGTAGGCGTCGACGTCGTCGATGTCGAAATCGTAGAAGCTCAACGCGCCGGCGATGGCATCGCCGTAGTGGCGTTCGAGCGTTCGACGGATCATCTGGCCGCCCGACAGGTCGCCCAGGATGCGGGTGTAGTGCTGGGCGACGAAGCGCTCGGGATGGCTCGCCGTGGCGGCGATGTTGCCGACGTAGGTGGCGGTCGCGGGCCTCATCGGGAATCGCTCGGCCCAGTCCTCGCCGGCGAGGCAGCGCAGGTCGTCTTCGATCCGCGGCACCCGGAGCAGCTCGGGACCCAGGAACGGTCCGGCGACCGGATCGGCGGCGAGCACCGCGCCGGTTCGCTCCAGGCTCGTGTAGATCGCGTGGTGCTGTGCCATGAGGTCGGCGACGCCGTCGAGGGGCAGCTGGCCCCGCATGAGCTGGTGGACGAAGCGGGACCGCTCCGCAT
>JAPXRJ010000285.1:0-3514 GCA_033813615.1 Microthrixaceae bacterium
CGCGTGCTTGTTGGGGAAGAACTGGTAGACCGACCCGATCGGGATCCCGGCCGCTGCGGCCAGGCCGTCGAAGGTGAACCCGTCGACACCGACCTCCGCCAATTGCTCCCGGCCGGTGCGCATGATGAGGTCGAACCGCTCCCGTCCACGGGCCTGGACCGGACGGTGACGGACGCTGAGCTCGGGTTCGGGGGTCGAGACCACCGCACCAGCATGGACTGCCGGCGACGCCGGCGCTGGCAGTCGCCCGAGGTCGCGTCCCGAACTACTCGGCGGGTGCAGCGAACATCGCCGGATCGATCGGCCGGAGCAGCGCCGTCTGGCTGGCGGTGGCCAGCAGGCGGCCATCGGCCGCCCACGCGTGGACCACACCGTCGCAGCAACCTCCGATCGACGAGTGGGGACGGAGGTCGAGCAGCACACGATCGGTCTCGACCGACGGGTCCACCCGGATCGTGTTGTCCAGGCTGGTGCCGATCTCGATCACCCCGAGAGCGGAGGAGACGGCCATGGGGACCAGGTCGGCCACGTACGCGACGACCGCCGGCGTCATGGGACCGCCGTCACGACGGCGCACCCAGAAGGCCATCCGGCCGGGCCCGGGATCGGGGTGCTCCAGCACTTCCGGTTCGGCCAGCTCGAGCACCGACGTGAACCCGACGCCCGACGGAGCGGCCGGCAGCACGACCTCCTGCGGCAGCAGCCGGGCCATGGTCGCTATGGGACCGCCCCACACCGGGCTCCGCTCGAAGTCGGTGACGACGGGCGCCGAAACGAACGTGCCGCTCGGCTGATCGGGGTCCGGCGCGCCGGTGGCGCCCAGCGACGCGAACATGACGCTCCCGGTCTCGTCGGTGCCGGTGACGCGCACCTGGGAGGCTCGACGACCCTGTGCCAGGACCTCGACGGCGACCACGACCTGCGCGCCGGGGCCGGCGGTCGCCACGAACTGGGTGGTGCTCCACACGACCGACCGGCCCGTCACCGCCTCGGCAGCCGCCATCGACGCCGCGATCGCGGCGCCGCCGTAGAGCATGGCGTCCATCCGCGCGAGGTGGCCCTCGACGGTGAACGTGAAGCTGTCGGCGACCGGCCCGGAGGCCATCCCCAGGAAGTCGAGGTCGGACTGCATGGCCGCCAAAGCTAGGGGCTCGCCCGTCACCCGTCGCGCTGTGACCGACGTCACTTCCACGCGCTTGTGGGGCGGCCTGGCACTCGGTCAAGACTGCAGGCGACCGCCGCCGCCCGACCCCAGAGGAACCGATGCCGCACCGTTCGAACCGCCCCCGGATCAAGTTGGTGCTCGGCATCCTCGCTTCGCTGATGCTCGTCTCCTCCGCCTGCGGCGCCCGCGGCGGCGAAGACGTCACGGACGCGGCCGAGATCGCGGGCTACGACAGCGACACGCTGCCCGCCGGCGGAGCCACCGCCCCGGCCGACGACGGCGCCGGTGTGAGCTCCGCCGACTTCGGCACCATCGAAGCGCCGTGCCACGACGGCGACGACACGATCGCGGCGGGCGAGCAGCAGGGACCGGACGGCACGATCCAGATCGGCGTCCCCAACGATCGCGGCGCGACGATCCGCCCCGGGTTGCAGAAGCCGGTGTGGGACGCGTCGGTCGCCTTCGCCGCATGGTGCAACGCCCAGGGCGGAATCGGCGGGCTGCAGATCGAGCTGATCGACATGGACGGCAAGCTGTTCGAGGTCGAGGCTGCCATGCAGAAGGGCTGCACGACGGCGTTCGCGCTGGTCGGCGGCGGCAACGTGCAGGACGACATGCAGTTCTCCGGCAAGGAAGGCTCCGACGTCCAGAAGTGCGGACTGATCGACATCCCCGCCTACGCGGTGTCCGCCACGAAGTCGCTGAGCGCCGGCAGCGTGCAGCCGCTGCCCAACCCACCTACCGAGGTGGCCTCGACCTGGTTCGAGGACTTCCAGCAGCTCTACCCCGAACAGGCAGCCAAGTGGGCACCGGTGTGGGGGAACCTGCCCTCGCTGGAAGCGGTCAAGACCCGCCAGGAAGCAGTCGCCGAGGACGTCGGGATGGAGCAGGTCGGTGACTTCAACTATCCGCCGATCGGAACGACCGACTGGACGCCGCTCGCTCTGTCGATCATCGAATCCGGTGCCACGTCGATGTCCTGGACCGGCGAGTCACCCGACGTGGCCAAGGTGATCGAGCGACTCAAGGACCAGGGCTGGAAGGGTCGGGCGCTGCTCGAGTCCAACCAGTACGACCAGCTCTTCGTCGGTTCGGCCAGCTCGCAGGGGCTGGAGGGCACGATCGTGCGCCTCGGCCCGCACATGCTGGAGGAAGCCGACCGGTGGCCGGCGGTGCGCAAGTACCTGGACCTCGTCGACACCTACGTCGACGGCGGCGAGACCGCGCTGCTCGGCATGCAGTCGATGTCGGCCTGGCTGCTCTTCGCGACGGCGGCGAACGCGTGCTCCGATGCGAACGACGGCGTGCTGAGCAGGGACTGCATCATCGAGCAGGCCGCGGCGGTGTCGGACTGGACCGGCGGCGGACTGCACGGACCGCAGGACCCTGCGGAGGGACCCGACGCCACGCCGAGCACCTGCAACCAGCTCCTGATCGTCAAGGGCGGGCGCTTCGAGCGGCTGTTCCCGGAGATCGGCGGCGAGGGCGACGACGGCGACGGGTTCCACTGCCCCGCGGATGCCACCGTCGAGGTCGCCGAGAAGGGTCAGGCGTGAGCTGAGCCGCCGCGGCTCGACGAGTCGTCGGCGAGCGGGGGTCCCGCAAGATCCTGAGGTTTTCGTGACGAGGTCGGGCCGGGAGTGGCATCGTCTTGGGGATGGCCGCGGACCACCATGCTCAGCCCGGGATCAAGGTCCCGGGAAAGGTGCTGGCGTCCAGGCCGTTCCGATGGGCGGCGCCCAAGGTGCTGCCCCAGACCCATCGTCTCCTGCACCGCCTGAGCCGCGGGAGATGGGTCGCCGGCAGCACCCGCTCCCAGCCGATGTGCATGCTGCACACGACCGGCGCCCGCAGCGGTCAGCCCAGGGACACTCCGCTCGCAGCGGTGCCCGTCGAGGACGGCAAGCTCCTCGTCGTCGGCTCGAACTTCGCCAGCGACACGCATCCGGCGTGGACCGCCAACCTGATCGCGCATCCCGACATCACCGTCACGTTCCGGGGGCGGACGTTTCCCGTCTCCTCACGCCTGCTGAGCGGCGACGAGCGGTCCCAGCGCTGGGACACGCTGCTCGAGTGGTTCCCGAACTGGTCCGACTACACCGAGGTCACCGATCGTGAGTTCCGTGTGTTCGAGCTCCAACCCGTCGGCTGAGGCGCTTCCACGGTCCTCCGCAAGCCGGTCACCCGTGCGACGGCGGGACCACCGACCGGGAGTCCGACCTGCTGAGCTGCTCGGCGGCGACCATGGCGACCAGCAGCGCGCCGATCACGAGCAGCGGTGCGCCCAGCATTCCGGCGGCGACGACCGCCACCGATGCGGGGATCCACGTCCAACGGGCGATGCCGTCG
>JAPXRJ010000286.1:0-3465 GCA_033813615.1 Microthrixaceae bacterium
CCTGGCCTCGGTCGAGACCGCCGCGACGGGCCGCGACCGTCGACGCGGCCTGCTCGGCCGCGACGCCGTCGACGGCGTGCTGCGGCTCCGGGCCCGGTCCGTGCACACCTTCGGGATGCGCATCCCGATCGACGTGGCGACCTGCGTCCCCGTCGGCCACGACCGCTACCGCGTGGCGAGGGTGCTGACGCTGCGACCGTGGCGTGTCACCCGGTTCTCGTTGCAGGCCAGCGTCGTGTTGGAGGCCGAGGCGGGCGCGTTCCGCCGCTGGGGCGTCCGACCGGGCGACAAGCTGGAGGTGCGCGGCAGTGGGTGACGGCCGGATCGTCGTCGTCGGCACTCCGATCGGCAACCTGGGGGACCTGTCGCCGCGCGCTGTCGCCGCGTTCGAGGCGGCTGACGTGGTCGCGTGCGAGGACACCCGACGCACCGGTCGGCTGCTGGCGCACGCAGGGGTCCCCAGGAAGCAGCTCGTGCGCCTGGACGACCACACGGAGGCGACGTCGGCCGCGGGGCTGGTGTCGCGGGCGAGCGCCGGTGGCGTGGTGGCGCTCGCCAGCGACGCCGGGATGCCCGGGTTGTCGGATCCGGGCGGGGTGCTCGTCGCCGCCGCGGTCGACGCCGGTGTCACGGTGGAGGTCGTCCCCGGGCCGTTCGCCGGCGCGGTCGCCGCGGTCGGCAGCGGTCTGCTCGACCCGTCGGGCCGCTTCTGCTTCGAAGGGTTCCTTCCCCGCAAGGGCCCGATCCGGCGGGAGCGCATCGCCGCGCTCGTCGACGAGCGACGCACCGTGGTGCTCTACGAGGCGCCGCACCGGCTCGCTGCCACGCTCTCGGATCTGGCGGACGCCCTCGGCGGCGACCGGCGGGTTGCGTTGTGCCGGGAGCTGACCAAGCTGCACGAGGAGACCTGGCACGCCACGTTGGGCGAGGCCGCGGCCGCCAGCGCGGAGCAGGAGCCGCGCGGCGAGCACGTCGTGGTGCTCGCGGGGGCCGACGAGCCGGCGGAGGCGGCCGACGACGAGCTGCGCTCGGCGCTCGCCGCCGCGCTGGCCGACGGTGCGACCCGTCGCGACGCCGCCGCGGCGGTCGCGGCGCGCTACGGCGTTGCGCCCAACCGGGTGAAGCGCCTGCTCAACGGCTGAGGCGCCGTCGGGGCGCGGCGCGCTCCTGGCCCGAACTTGGGCACCGGCGACCAATCAGTGGTCTGTGGTGCCCAAGGTCGCGGATGGGTTCGGGTGCCGCGCGCTTCTTGGGCACCGGCGACCAATCAGTGGTCTGTGGTGCCCAAGTTCTCGGGGTGCGGTCGGTGACCAGCGGCCTCGTCCTGCAGCGCGTCGAACGCCGCCAGCGCGTCGGCGGCCACCTCGCGGACCGGGCGGTCGAGTGCCCGAGCGGCGGCGACGACGTCGTCGTGCTCGGCCTTGGCGCCGCAGGGCCCGACCTTGATGCCGATCGTGTGACCGTCGAGGTCGACCTCGGCGGTCGACCGTTCCAGCTCGTACTTGATCACCGCCGACTCGCGCCATCCGAGCGTGCCGGTCTCCCGGGCGAGCAGATCGCGGATGGGGGCCAGGAGCGCAGGGGAGCACAGCACTCGGACCAGGTGGCCGGGTCGGCTCTTCTTCATCGTCACCGGCAGGACCCAGGCGTCGTCCGCGCCCAGCTCGAGCGCGGTCGAGATCACGTGGCCGAGGACCTCCGGGCTGACGTCGTCGACGTTGGTCTCCACGACGACGGCATCGACGGTCCGGCCCGGGGCCGTCATCGCAGGATGGGCGGTCGCGGCCGGTGCGAACCGCACGGCGGTCACCACGTTGGCGTGGCCGTCCGGGTCCCACGTCCCGGCGCCGCGTCCGACCGCGCCGACGGTCCCGGCCGGCATCGGCCCCCACCCGGACGTCATCGTGACCAGCAGGGCCGCGCCCGTCGGGGTGGCGGTCTCTCCCGTCGCGTCGACCGGCACGGTCGGCACGTCCCGGAGGAGCTCGAGGGTGGCCGGGGCGGGCACCGGGACCGTGCCGTGGTCCATCTCGACGGTGCCGACCGCCAGGCCGATCGGTCCGGAGCTCACCGACGGCGCACCCAGCGCCCACCACGCCGCCCAGCAGCCCACCACGTCCACGATGGCGTCGAGCGCGCCGACCTCGTGGAAGTGGACGTCGTCGACGTCGATGCCGTGGACCCGCGCCTCGGCGACCGCCAGACGTCGGAAGGTGCGACGCGCCCCCTCGCGGACCTCCTCGGGCAGCTCGGCGTCGACCAGCAGCGCATCGATCGTCGACCAGCTCCGGTGATCGTGCCGGTGGTGATCGCGGTGGGTGTGGCTGCCGTCGTCGTCGGCCTGGGCCACGGTGACCGTCGCTGTGGTGGCGGTGATGCCGCGCCGGGTCGTCGGTCGCGCCTCGAGCGTCCACCCTTCGACGGCGAGCGCGTCCAGGCACCGGAGCACGACGTCGAGGTCGGCCCCCGCGTCGAGCAGGGCACCGAGCAGCATGTCGCCGGCGACGCCGACCGCCGGGTTGACCCAGAGGCCGCCGCCGGCGCGGCTCACGAGCTGGTGCCCAGGATCCGCAGCGCTGCGCACGCCGCGCCGTAGCCGTTGTCGATGCCGACCACGCTGATGCCCGGCGCGCACGAGCTCATCAGCGACAGGAGCGCGGTCACCCCTTCGAGGCTCGCCCCGTAGCCGGTGGAGGTCGGCACGGCCACGATCGGCTGCGGCACGAGGCCCCCGAGCACGGTGGGCAGCGAGGCCTCCATCCCAGCGAGCGCCACGACGACGCGGGCGTCGGCGAGCTCGTCGAGCGAACCGAGCAGGCGGTGCAGTCCCGCCACACCGACGTCGCGCACCACGCTGACCTCGGCTCCGAGCGCGGTGAGCGTGCCGACGCACTCGTCGAGCACCGGCTGGTCGGAGGTCCCGCCGCTGAGAACCGCCACCCGGCGCGACGGCTCAGCCGGTGCGTGGCGCCAGGTGAGGGTGTTCGACCAGACGCCGTCGGGTTCGATGGCGGCCAGCGCGGCACGGTGCTCCGGAGTGGTTCGAGTGACCACGAGGGGGTCGTCGCCGTCGCGCAGCATCGCCTCGACGATCTCGACGCACTGCTCCGGCGTCTTGCCCGCCGCGTAGACCGCCTCGGGCATCCCGATGCGACGGACCCGGTCGAGGTCGGGACGCGTGTGCCCGAGAGCGGAACCCCCGTCCGCGTCACGGGGGGTGGAGGCCGGGGTCAGGGAGAGGGCGGCGTTGAGGTTGCCGGAGCGCAGCCCGGCCAGGTCGAGGGTCACCGAGCGGTACCCGATGGCACGCAGCCCGTCGACGATCCGCTCCGCGTGGCTGGCGGCCAGGCCGAGCTCGTGGACAGGCACCTCCACCCGAGCGCTGTCGCCCAGGTGGCGGACCCGAACGTCGCTGACGCCGAGCGATCGCACGACGGTCTCGGCCCTGTCGATCTGGGACAGCGC
>JAPXRJ010000287.1:0-3428 GCA_033813615.1 Microthrixaceae bacterium
GGTCATCGATGACCTCACCGTCGACGACCTCGTCGTCGCGGGGATCTCCGTCGATCGGGTCGGCCGAGCTCACTTCGGATCCTCGTCGACGATCTCGGCGTCGACCACCTCGTCGTCGGATGCCGCGGCGTGATCGCCACCGCCCGCACCGGGCTCGCCGGCGTCGGCCTGCGCAGCCTGCTCGTACATGAGCTGCGACAGCTTCTGGGTGGCGGCCATCAGGCTCTCCGACGCCGTGTTCATCCGATCGAGGTCGCTGCCGTTGAGCGCGTCCTTGAGCTCGACGAGTGCCGACTCGACGACGTCCTTCTCCGTCGGGTCGACCTTGTCGCCCTGCTCACGGAGGAGCTTCTCGGTCTGGTACACGAGTGCATCGGCGCGGTTGCGGACGTCGGCTTCGTCCTTGCGTCGACGGTCCTCCTCGGCGTGGGACTCCGCGTCGCGCACCATCTGGTCGATCTGGTCCTTCGACAGCGACGACTGCCCGGTGATCGTGATCGACTGCTCGCGATTGGTGGCACGGTCCTTGGCCGACACGTTCACGATGCCGTTGGCGTCGATGTCGAAGGTGACCTCGATCTGCGGCACGCCACGAGGGGCGAGCGGCAGGTCGACGAGCTGGAACTTGCCGAGCGTCTTGTTGAAGTCGGCCATCTCCCGCTCGCCCTGCAGGACGTGGATCTCCACCGACGGCTGGCTGTCCTCTGCGGTGGTGAACACCTCGGTCTTCTTGGTGGGGATCGTGGTGTTGCGCTCGATGAGCTTGGTCATCACGCCGCCCTTGGTCTCGATGCCGAGCGACAGCGGGGTGACGTCGAGCAGGAGCACGTCCTTGACGTCGCCCTTGAGCACGCCCGCCTGGATCGAGGCACCCATGGCGACGACCTCGTCGGGGTTGACACCCTTGTGCGGTTCACGACCGGTCAGGCTCTCGACCAGCTCCTGCACCGCGGGCATGCGGGTGGAGCCGCCGACCATGATGATGTGGTCGACCTGGTCCTTGGAGACGCCGGCGTCCTTGATCGCCTGCTCGAAGGGCACCTTGCACCGCTCGATCAGATCCGCGGTCATCTCCTGGAACTTCGAACGCGACAGCCCGTAGTCCAGGTGGAGTGGGCCGGCGTCGGTGGCGGTGATGAACGGCAGGTTGATCTGCGTCTGGGTCACCTGCGACAGCTCGATCTTGGCCTTCTCCGCCGCCTCCTTGAGACGCTGCAGCGCCATCTTGTCGTTGCCCAGGTCGACGCCGTGGTCGCCCTTGAACGAGTCGACGAGCCAGTCGATGACCCGCTGGTCCCAGTCGTCGCCGCCCAGGCTGGTGTCGCCATGGGTGGACTTGACCTCGAAGACCCCGTCACCGATCTCGAGCACCGAGACGTCGAAGGTCCCGCCGCCGAGGTCGAACACGAGGATCGTCTGGTCGTCGGCCTCCTTGTCCATGCCGTAGGCCAGCGCGGCCGCCGTCGGCTCGTTGATGATGCGCAGCACCTCGAGGCCGGCGATCTGACCTGCCTCCTTGGTGGCCGTGCGCTGGGCGTCGTCGAAGTACGCGGGCACGGTGATCACGGCCTGGGTGACGGTGTCGCCCAGGTAGGACTCGGCGTCGCGCTTGAGCTTCATGAGGATGCGGGCCGAGATCTCCTGCGACGTGTACTTCTTGCCGTCGATCTCGATGTCCCAGTTGGTGCCCATGTGGCGCTTGACCGATCGGATCGTGCGATCCGCGTTCGTGACCGCCTGGCGCTTGGCCACCTCACCGACGAGCACCTCGCCGTCCTTGGCGAAGGCGACCACCGACGGGGTGGTCCGGTCGCCCTCTGCGTTGGGGATGACGACGGCGTCGCCGGCCTCGAGGGCCGAGACGACGGAGTTGGTCGTACCGAGGTCGATACCGACTGCCTTGGGCATGTGGTGTTCTCGCTTTCTGGTTCCCGACCGAGGACCTCCGTGGGTCCCGGACGGCTGTCGTTGTGAGATCGAGCCGGCTGGATCGCCGGATGGGGAGGGATGCGGTCGACGAGGGGCCGGAACGCACCCCTGCGCTGTCCGATTCGCGCGGTCCGATTCGCCGCCCGACGACCCACGATAGGGGCGTCGGACACCGGATCGGGCATTCGTGACGTTCCGCAGCATAGCAAAGTTGAGTGCGATGTTGTCAGGCCCGCACCGGTCGTGTGCCGCATTCGCTGACGTGGCCCTCAGGATCCCCTCGGCCGCAGTGGGCGCTTGATGGAGGGGGACCGTGGTCGTGTGGCGGCGCGGCGCCGCCGTGGGCCACCATCGTCGGCGGCATCCGAACCGGGAGATCGACCATGCACCAGCTCGTCCTGCTCCGCCACGGCGAGAGCGAGTGGAACCGCGAGAACCTGTTCACCGGTTGGTACGACTGCGACCTCACCGACACCGGACAGGCCGAGGCCGCCGCAGCGGGCGGGATGCTCACCGAGGCCGGGATCGCTCCCGACGTGGTGCACACGTCGCTGCAGCTGCGGGCGATCCGCACCGCCAACCTGGCGCTCGAGTCGATGGGCCGGCTCTGGGTCCCGGTGCGTCGCAGCTGGCGGCTGAACGAGCGCCACTACGGCGACCTCACCGGGAAGAACAAGAAGGAGACCGTCGACCAGTACGGCGCGGACCAGGTGCTCGTGTGGCGTCGCAGCTACGACGTTCCGCCGCCGGCGATCGCGGCCGACAACCGGTTCAACCCGAACGACGACCCGCGCTACGCCTCGCTGCCCCCTGAGCTGGTTCCGTCCTCGGAGTGCCTGGCCGACGTCGTCGAGCGGATGCTCCCGTACTGGTACGACGCGATCGTCGGTGACCTCGCGGCGGGCAGCACCGTGCTGGTCGCGGCACACGGCAACTCGCTGCGGGCGCTCGTCAAGCACCTGCTCGGCATCTCCGACGAGGAGATCACCGGGCTGAACATCCCGACCGGCGTGCCGCTCGTGTTCGAGCTCGACGATGCGTTCCGCCCGGCCCAGGAGATGGCGATCGAGGATCGGTACCTCATGGATCCCGAGGCGGTGAAGGCCAAGGCCGACGCTGTTGCCAAGCAGGCGAGCGGCGGCTGAGCGGGAAGCACAGCAGGCGAGCGGCGGCTGAGCGGGAAGCACAGCAGGCGAGCGGCGGCTGAGCGGGAAGCACAGCAGGCGAGCGGCAAAGCCGCTCGTGGGCGCTGCAGGTCGGCTCAGCTGACGACGTCGGCAGACTGCTCGGCGGCGGCACCGACGGTGAGGTCGATCACCGATCCGGGCGGGTGTTCGAGGTCGAGGCGGTCCTCCACCTCGGCCCACAGCCGCCGATAGGCGACGGCAGCCAGGTTGAGCGGCGAGGCCAGCACCGCTGGGACCTGCTCCATGCCCATCCGCTCGACCGACGCGGAGACCGGTACGGCGGTGAGGCCGAAGCGCGGGTCCGAGCGGACC
>JAPXRJ010000288.1:0-3416 GCA_033813615.1 Microthrixaceae bacterium
ATTTCGAGGAACAGAACGGGCGGTGGGGGACAGCGCTGGTGACGGGTGCCGCCCGGGGGATCGGCGCGGCGGTCGCGGTCCGGCTCGCCGCCGACGGCTACTCGGTGGTGTGCGCAGACGCGTGCCAGGGCGATCTCGGGGCCGCGGACCTCGGCTATCGGTTGGCGACCGTGGACGACCTGCAACGGACCGTCGCAGCGATCGCACGATCCGGTGGCCGTGTCAGCGGCGCGGTGCTCGACGTGACCGACCGCGGTGGAGTGGAGGCGCTGGTCGGCTCGGTGCCGGACCTGGCGGCGGTCGTGTGCGCTGCCGGGGTCGTGTGGGGCGGTGCGCCGTTGTGGGAGATGCCACTCGACGCATGGCACGCGGTGCTCGATGTCAACGTGACCGGCACGTTCCACGTCATCTCCGCCGCGGTGCCGGCGCTGCTCGCCGGTGCCGAGCCGCGGTCGGGCCGGATCGTGGCCGTGGCATCAGCCGGCGCCCATCGCGGCTTGCCGCAGATGGCGGCGTACTCGGCATCCAAGCACGCTGTCGTGGGGCTGGTCCGCTCCGTCGCCGGTGAGCTCGGTGGGAGCGGGATCACGGTCAACGCCGTCGCCCCCGGTTCCACCCGGACCCAGATCCTCGACGCGTCAGCCGCGGCGTACGAGCTCGACGACGTCGAGGACTTCGCCGCGCACCACGCGACCGGTCGACTTCTCGACCCGGCGGAGATCGCGCACGGCGTGGCGTGGCTGTGCTCGCCAGGAGCCGGTTCTGTCACCGGCTCGGTCCTCGCCGTCGACGGCGGGATGACCGCCCTCTGACATGCGGTACCGGGCGGACAGGTCGCTGCGAATCCTGTCGGGCACCGACGGTCGTCCCGTCGCGATCGGTGGTTCGCCGATGCGCTTGTGGCGGTTGACCCCCGCCGGTGGTGCGCTCGTCGAGCGGATCATCGACGGGGCCGACATCGACCCGATCGACGGGTCGGCCGCCGCGGCGCTGGTCGAGCGCCTGGTCGACGGCGGTGCCCTGCACCC
This sequence comes from Microthrixaceae bacterium, assembly GCA_033813615.1. Lineage (GTDB taxonomy): Bacteria > Actinomycetota > Acidimicrobiia > Acidimicrobiales > Microtrichaceae > Dermatobacter. The sequence continues at coordinate 1,029 of JAPXRJ010000288.1, forward strand.
CGCCCCGGCGGAGCGGGCGGCCTCGAGCACGGGTGGCGGGTTCACGCCGGCCGACGTCACGGTGATCGTGCCGGTTCGCGACCGACCGTCCACGCTCGACGGCCTGCTCGGATCGCTGGCACCGGTGAGGTCGGCCGGTGCAGCTGTGGTCGTCGTCGACGACGGCAGCGTCGACGACGCGGCGCACCGACACGTCGCCGAGGTCCACGGCGCGACGTACCTGCGGCGCGACGTCGCCGGCGGACCTGCCGTGGCCCGTGACGACGGCATCGCTTCGCTGTCGACACGTGTGGTCGTCTTCCTCGACAGCGACTGCACCGTGGCGACCGAGGATGGAGCCGGCTGGCTCGACCCGCTGCTCGCCCAGCTCGGTGACCAGCGGGTGGCCGCGGTGGCACCCCGCGTCACCACCCCGGATGGGCCGAGTGTGCTCGACCGCTACGAGTCGACGCGCTCTCCGCTCGACATGGGCGACGAGCCGGCCCGGGTGCGCCCTGGAACCCGCGTGTCGTACGTGCCCTCCGCTGCGTTGGCGGTCCGGGTCGATGCCTACCGGTCGATCGGCGGCTTCGACCGGACGCTGCGAGTAGGCGAGGACGTCGACCTGGTGTGGCGCCTGGTCGACGGGGGGTGGACGGTCCGCTACGAGCCGACGTCGGTGGTCCAGCACCCGGCCCGGCCGACCGCCGTCGGCTGGTTGCGTCAGCGGTTCGACTACGGATCCTCGGCTGCCGGGCTGGCGGCGCGTCACGGCGATGAGGTCGCGCCGCTGCGCAGCCCGTGGTGGGTGGCCGTCGGGTGGGCGGCCGTCGGCGCCCGGCACCGGGTGATCGGGGGCTCGATCCTGGCCGCGAGCGCGGTCTCCATGGCCAGGCGCCTCGACGGTGTGCCGCTCGTCGAGGCGATGCGCATCTCCGTCGACGTCCACGGCCGCGCCGGCGACCACGCGGCTCGGGCGGTGCTCCGCACCTGGTGGCCGGCGATCCTGCCGGCGGCGGTCGTCGTTCGGCCGGCGCGGCGGGTCCTCACCGCATCGGTGCTGACCGTCGCGGCCGGAGCGGTGCGCGACGCGCGCCTCCGCGACGCCGAGACCGGCGACCGCTCCGGGATCGGCGAGCTCGCCCGCATCGGGGCCCTTGCCGTGGCCGACGACGCCACCTACGCCGTCGGCGTCTGGGCTGGCTGCGTGCGCGCCCGAAGCGCCCGGGCGCTACTGCCGAAGCTCACCCGGGCCTGACGCTGGAGCTCACGTTCGGCGGTCTCGCCGGACGAACCCGACCGAGCTGATCCCCGCCTGCGGACGCAACGCGTCCACCAGGCGGAACGAAGCGGGCGGCGGTGAGGGAGGCCGGGGCACGTACGCTCAGGCTGTGCTCGCGTGTTCGTACTGCGTCTCGGTCGACTCGCCGGCCGGTTGGGACACGGCGTTGATCGGTCGTGGCTCGATCGCCGTGTTGGCAGGCGTCGTCGCCGCGGTCGTCGCGATGCGCTCGGTCGGTCGACGTCGCACGGGAGCGACCCTGGCCGCGTTCAGCCTGTTGGTCGTGCTCCCCGCGACGGCCCTCCTCGGGCGCACCACGGTCGACATCGAGGTGGCGACGACTCGGCCACCCAGCGATGCGCCGATGTGGCGTGTCTCCTGCCGGACGGTGTTCCGGAGCTCGCCCGGCAGCGATCCGTGGATCACCGAGCTCGAGCAGGCGTGCCGCGATGCCACCGTCCTGCGCCGTGTCGCAGTGGGCGTGCTCGCTGTCGTTGCTGCGATCGTCGTGGTCGTCGGCGGCGTCCTGGCATCCGGTCGTGGCCGCTCGCACCGGGTCGGCCCGAGGCCGGCCTGATCGCGTCGCACCGGGCCCGTGGGGCGGGCGAGGTGAGGGGGCCGGCGGTGATGTCGATGCGCGCGACAGTGGGACCGTGCGAGTGCTGTTCGTCCACCACGACGCCAACTCGGGCGACGGTCACGTCGGCCGGGCGTTCGACGGGATGGGAGCGGAGGTCGTGACGCACCAGGTGTGCGCCGAGCCCTCCAGTCCCGTCGGTTCGCCGGTCTTCCCCGATCTCGTCGAGCCGGCAGCCGGTGGTGACGGCGCCGCGTTCGACCGCATCGTGGTCTTCGGGTCGCGCTGGTCGGTCGACGATCCGCAGGTCGCGCACTGGGTGGAACCGGAGATCCGGTTCCTGCAGAGGGCCGTCGCCGATGGCGTCCCGATCCTCGGTCTGTGCTTCGGCGCGCAGATCCTGGCGACCGCGCTCGGCGGCACCGTCGGGCGTACCGAGCACCCCGAGATCGGCTGGTTCGACGTCGACGTGAACGACGTGGGCGCGGTCGCCGGCATCGAGTCCGGCCCGTGGCTCCAGTGGCACTCCGACGCGTTCACCGTGCCCCCC
>JAPXRJ010000289.1:0-3415 GCA_033813615.1 Microthrixaceae bacterium
CGGTACGCCTCGATCGGCGACATCTTCGTGGCCACCGTCAAGGACGCGCTGCCCGGTGCTGCGGTCAAGAAGGGCGACGTCGTCAAGTGCGTCGTCGTCCGGACCAAGAAGGAGCGTCGTCGTCCCGACGGCAGCTACATCCGCTTCGACGAGAACGCAGCGGTCCTCATCAACGACCAGCGCCAGCCGCGTGGCACCCGCATCTTCGGCCCGGTGGGTCGTGAGCTGCGGGACAAGAAGTTCATGCGCATCGTGTCGCTCGCCCCGGAGGTGATCTGATGTCCTCCCCCAAGCTCAAGATCCGCAAGGGCGACCGCGTCCGCGTCCTGTCCGGAAAGGACAAGGGCAAGGAGGGCCACGTGATGTCGGTCGACCCGGCCGCCAACAAGGTGATCGTGGAAGGCGTCAACGTGGCCAAGCGCCACCAGAAGCCCACCCGTGCGATGCAGCAGGGCGGGATCATCGACAAGGCGATGCCGATCCACGTGTCGAACCTGACGCTGATCGACAGCTCGGGCAACTCGACCCGGGTCGGCTACCGCATCGGCGCCGATGGGACCAAGACCCGCGTCGCCCGCACCAACGGAGGTGAGCTGTGAGCACCGCCACGGCGATCGTCCCCCGCCTGAAGGCCCAGTACAACGACGAGATCCGCTCGGCGCTGCTGGAGGGCCTCGGCCTGGGCAACATCATGGAGGTCCCCCGCCTCGAGAAGATCGTGGTCAACGTCGGCGCCGGCCAGGCGACCGAGAACCGCGGCCTCCTGGAGAAGGTGGTCACCGACCTCACCGCGATCTGCGGGCAGAAGCCCGTGATCACCAAGGCCAAGAAGTCGATCGCGGGCTTCAAGCTCCGCGAAGGCAACGCCATCGGCGTCAAGGTGACGCTGCGTGGCGACAACATGTGGGAGTTCTTCGACCGGCTGATCACGCTGGCGATCCCCCGCATCCGCGACTTCCGGGGCCTGCCGTCGAAGAGCTTCGACGGTCGGGGCAACTACACGTTCGGCGTGACCGAACAGCTGATCTTCCCGGAGATCGACTACGACAAGATCGATGCCTCCCGAGGCATGGACATCACGATCGTGACCACCGCTCGAACCGATGCCGAAGGACGCGCCCTGCTGGACGCATTCGGCTTCCCGTTCCGTCGTGAAGGGCAGCAGTAATGGCGACCGAGGCTCTGAAGCAGAAGCAGCAGCGCAAGCCCAAGTTCAAGGTGCGGGCCTACACCCGCTGCCGCCGGTGCGGGCGTCCGCGCTCGGTGTACCGCAAGTTCGGCCTCTGCCGTGTGTGCCTGCGCGAGCTCGCCCACGCGGGAGAGATCCCGGGCGTGACCAAGGCCAGCTGGTGAGGGGAGGACAGACGACATGACAATGACCGACCCCATCGCCGACATGCTGACCCGGATCCGCAACGCGAACATCGCGATGCACGACGAGGTCAAGATGCCGTCTTCCAAGCTCAAGGAGGCGCTCGCCGTCCTCCTGGAGAAGGAGGGCTACATCATCGGGTTCGAGGTGACCGACAACCCGTCGGGCCCCGGCAGGTACCTGAACATCGACATGAAGTACTCCGAGGAGCGCCGCCGGGTCATCTCCGGCATCCGTCGTGTCTCCAAGCCGGGTCTTCGCGTCTACCGCAAGCACGACGAGCTCGAGCGCGTCCTCGGAGGCCTCGGCATCGCCGTCCTGTCCACGAGCAAGGGACTCATGACCGACCGCGAGGCTCGCCGCCAGCGCATCGGTGGCGAAGTCCTCTGCCACGTCTGGTGACGAAGGGAAGGTGAACTGATGTCTCGCATCGGCAAGGCGCCGATCACCGTGCCGAGCGGCGTGACCGTGTCGATCGACGGCCAGTCGATCTCGGTCAAGGGCCCCAAGGGCGAGCTGTCCCGCACGTTCTCCGAGTTGATCTCGATCAGCTCCGACGGCGAGCAGCTCAGCGTGGAGCGCGTCAGTGACGACCGCCAGGCCCGGGCCCTCCACGGCCTGGTCCGATCGCTCGTCCAGAACATGGTCACCGGTGTCACCGACGGGTTCCAGAAGGACCTCGACATCGTCGGCGTCGGCTACCGCGCCCAGGCCAAGGGCAAGGGCCTCGAGCTGTCGCTCGGGTTCTCGCATCCGGTGCTGGTCGACGCCCCCGACGGCATCTCGTTCGTCGTCCCCCAGCCGACCCGCATCGAGGTCCACGGGATCGACAAGCAGCTGGTCGGCCAGGTGGCGGCCAACATCCGTGAGTGGCGCAAGCCGGAGCCGTACAAGGGCAAGGGCGTGCGCTACGCCGACGAGCACGTCCGCCGCAAGGCCGGCAAGGCAGGCAAGTGAGATGAGCGACAAGAGCAAGCAGAAGCGCGACAGTCGCATCCGGCGCCACAGCCGGGTGCGCCGCCACGTCGCCGGCACCGCCGAGCGTCCCCGCCTGGCGGTGTTCCGGTCGAACCGCCACGTCGTCGCACAGGTGATCGACGATCGCGCCGGCGTGACGCTGGCTGCGGCGTCGACGCTCGAGACCGACCTGCGCAGCGGCGCCACCGGCAACGCCGAGGCCGCGGCCAAGGTGGGCACGCTGGTCGCCGAGCGGGCCAAGGCCGCCGGCATCGAAAAGGTCGTCTTCGACCGCGGTGGGTTCCGCTACCACGGGCGCGTGGCCGCCCTCGCGGACGCCGCACGAGACGCTGGACTGGAGTTCTGATGCCCTCGAACGACAACGACGTGAACCTGCGCGAGTCGCGGGTCATCCACATCAACCGCGTCGCCAAGGTGGTCAAGGGCGGACGTCGGTTCTCCTTCACCGCCCTCGTGGTGATCGGCGACGGTGCCGGCCGTGTCGGCCTGGGCTACGGCAAGGCCAAGGAGGTGCCCCTCGCCATTCAGAAGGGCACCGAGGAGGCCCGCAAGAACCTCTTCACCGTGCCCCTCGCCGGCGGGACGATCATCCACCCCGTCATCGGCGTGGAGGGTGCCGGTCGTGTGATGCTGAAGCCGGCCGCCCCCGGTACCGGTGTGATCGCCGGTGGCGCTGCCCGTGCCATCCTCGAGGAGGCCGGCATCCACGACGTGTTGTGCAAGTCGCTCGGCTCGTCGAACTACATCAACGTCGCCAAGGCGACCGTCGACGGCCTCCGCCAGCAGCGCCGCCCCGACGAGATCGCTGCGCTGCGTGGCCTTCCCGTCGACGAGATCATCCCGGCCGGGCTGCTCAAGGCCTACCAGGAGTCCGAGCGCGGTCCCGCGCCCGAGCCCACCGAGGTCGCGTGATGGGTCAGATCAAGGTCACCCAGGTCCGGTCCTCCATCGGTACCAAGCCCAAGCAGCGCGGCACGCTCCGTGCGCTCGGCCTGGGCCGCATCGGCAAGAGCCACGTGCTGGAGGACACCCCCGACGTGCGGGGACAGATCCAGAAGGTCCCGC
>JAPXRJ010000290.1:0-3393 GCA_033813615.1 Microthrixaceae bacterium
CGATGGGGCTGCTCACAGTGCTGATCGTGCTGCGAGCGGACGTCGCCGCAGGTGACGCGAGCGTGATCGGCGGGGTCGCCCGCAGCCGTTGGCTGATGCTCGCGGCCGGGTTCGCGGCAGGGATCGGGTGGTGGGTGAACCCTGGTTCGCTGTACCTCAGCGGGCCAGCGTTCGCCTGGGTCGCCTTCCGTGCGCTGCGCTCGCCCGTCGAGCCGCTCGTCTGGACGCGTCGGGTCGTCCAGGTGTTGCGCGCTGCGCTCCCCGCCGCGGTCGGCTTCGCTGTCGGCGCCTACCCATGGATCTTCGTCACGGCCCTCGGACCGTCGCGTCGCAACAACTACGCGGATCGTCCGAACGACGACGTCCTGAGCCGTGTGAAGCTCTTCTTCACCGAGCAGATGCCGGGCTTCACCGGCTTCAAGGCTCCGCTCGGGGCGTTGGAGCGTGGAGCGTGGCTGGGCGGGTGGCCCTGGGTGGTGGGAGCCGTGGCGCTCGGCGGGCTGCTGGTGGTCCAGGTGGTCCGCAGGCCACGCGGTCACCGGGAGACGATCGTCACGTTCCTTGGTGCGGGCGTGTTCGTCGTGTTCCTGTTCCTCACGAGCCAGACCGGGGCGATCTACGCGAACCTCCGCTACGTCTTCTTCGCCGCTCCGGTGTTCCCGCTGCTGGTGGCGGCTCGGTGGCGCAACGACCTGGCCGCCTTCGGGGCGCTCGCCGTCCTCCCCGTGGTCGCGCTTCTCGGGGCGCTGACGTGGCAGGCAGCGCCGCCGAGCGACATCCAGCCGGCTGTGGACCTGCTGGAGTCCCGCGGCGACACCTGCGTCATCGGCGACTACTGGGCGGGCGGACATCGGCTCATGTACGCGTCGGACGGTCGGATCGTGGCGGTGTCGACGTACGAGAACCGCAACCCGCTGTACGTCGACCAAGCAGAGGATCGGGGGAACTGCCCGTGGATCTTCTTCGATGGTCAGTCGGCGGCATCCGCGTTCGAGGACCACCTGGAATCGAACGACATCGGCTACACCACCGAGCGCCCGGGCGGGGGAGTGGTGCTGTACTTCCCTGATCAGCGCGTGTGGGTCGACGACGTTCCGCCGCAGGTGCGGACGGCCAGCTAGCGGCAGCGCAGCACTGCGGTGTCGATGGGACCGAGAGGAACCCCGGTTCGGGGGTCGTGAGGAGAACGAGTGACACGTCTGGATGACAAGCTGCGGGATCTCCGCATCGCGAGGGTGCTGGCGTTGGTGCCGGATGGCTCGCGGGTGCTCGACGTCGGGTGCCGTGACGGGACGCTGTTCAAGATGATGGGCTCCCGTCTGGGCGAGGGCGTGGGAATCGACGCGGATCTCGACGGGGTCGTGACCGAGGGCCGCTTCAAGCTGGTCCCCGGTTGGTTCCCCAAGGACCTGCCCGACGACGTCGGCCAGTTCGACGCCATCACCATGCTGGCGCTGTTCGAGCACATCCCGCCCGAGGCCCAGGACGACGTCGTCGCCAGCTGTCGACGGTTGCTCAAGCCCGGCGGACGGGTGGTGATGACCGTGCCCTCCAAGCAGGTGGACACGATCCTCGACGTCCTGGAGAAGGTGAAGCTCGTGCAGGACGACTCGATCCACCAGCACTACGGCTTCGATGCCAAGAAGGACACCGAGCCGCTGTTCCAGCGTGGTGGCTTCGTCACCCAGCACCGCAAGGCGTTCCAGCTCGGTCTCAACAACCTCTTCTGCTTCACGGTGGCCGCCGACTGAGCGCCCCGAGCCTCGGCCGACTTCGGGCGCGCTGCTAGATTCGTCCGGTTCCCCTCGCCCAACGAAGGTCGTCGATTGTCAACCCCCGCGCAGGTCTGGTCGTACCGGACGCTGATCGTCAACCTGGCCCAGAGAGACCTCAAGGCCCGGTACAAGAAGAGCTTCCTGGGCTGGACCTGGTCGCTCATCAACCCGGCAGCCACCCTCGGCATCTACACGCTGGTCTTCGGTGTGTTCCTCAAGGGGCAGGCTCCGCCTGCCGGCAACGGGAAGCTCACCAGCTTCGCGCTGTTCCTCTTCTGCGGCCTCGTGCTGTGGAACTTGGTCTCCGGCGTGATCAACACGTCGATCGGCTCGTTCCTCAGCGCCGGGGGCCTGCTCACGCGGACCTACTTCCCTCCCGAAGCCCCGATGGTGGCCGGCTTGACGACAGTGCTCATCCAAGGTGCGCTCGAGCTCGGCATCCTCTTCGCCTTCATGATCGTGTTGGGCAACTACTCCTGGACGTTCCTCGTGGCCATCCCGGTGATGGCGCTCGCCGCGTGCTTCGCGTTCGGGATCGGCCTGGTGCTCGGACTCGGCAACATCCGGTTCCGTGACGTGTCGTACCTGGTCGGCATCATGCTGCAGATCTGGTTCTACGCTACGCCGATCGTCTACCGACTGGACATGCTCGAACCGCTGGCGCAGGACGTCCTGCGGTTCAACCCGCTCACGTCCTACGTCAACGCCATGACCCAGACGGTCTACATGCTGGACCTGCCGACCACCTCGAACTGGATCATGATGGGTCTGTCCGCGTCGGTCAGCCTGGTCGCCGGCTGGTGGGTGTTCAGCCGGTACGCGCCGAGCGTCATCGAGGAGCTCTGAGGTGTCCAAGATCGTCGTCGAGGGCGTGTCCAAGCGGTTCCGCCTGCAGACGGATCGCGCTCATTCGGTCAAGGAGCTCGTCACCCGCCGCGATCGCAGCTCCGACGTCGACCACTTCTGGGCGCTCAAGGACGTGTCGTTGGAGGTGCCGGAAGGGTCGATGTACGCGCTGATCGGCCACAACGGGTGTGGCAAGTCGACGCTGCTGCGCTGCATCGCCGGGATCTACCGTCCCACCGAGGGTCAGGTGAAGGTCGACGGTCGCATCTCGACGCTGCTCGAGTTGGGCGCGGGGTTCCACCCGGACCTGACCGGCCGCGAGAACGTGTACATGAACGCAACCATCCTCGGCATGGGCAAGAAGCAGATCGACGGGGTGTTCGACGAGATCGTCGAGTTCGCCGGGGTGCAGGACTTCATCGACTCACCGGTCAAGATCTACTCGTCGGGGATGTACGTGCGACTCGGCTTCTCGGTCGCTGTGCACGTCGACCCGGAGATCCTCATCATCGACGAGGTCATCGCAGTCGGCGACCAGGAGTTCCAGAACCGGTGCTTCGACCACCTGTACTCGCTGCGCCGCCGGGGCGTCACGATCATCGTGGTCACCCACGGGATGGGCACGGTGGAGACCATGTGCGACGGTGCCGCGTGGCTCGACCACGGCGTGTTGCAGATGACCGGCAAGGCTCAGGAGGTCGCGGCTGCCTACGTGCGCAGGGTGAACGAGCACGAGGAGGAGGTGCGCGCCGAGCGACGTGAAGCCGCGGAA
>JAPXRJ010000291.1:0-3379 GCA_033813615.1 Microthrixaceae bacterium
CAGCTCCCCGACCGTCGCGCCACCGATCTTCTTCGGCGGCGCGTCCGACGCCGCGGAGCGCGTCGCCGTCGAGCACGTCGACACCTACCTCACGTGGGGCGAGCCACCGACCATGGTCGCCGAGCGAGTGGAGCGCCTGCGCGGCCTGGCCGTCGAGGCCGGCCGGCCCCACGACCGACCGCTCGGCTTCGGCATCCGATTCCACGTGATCACCCGGGACACCGCCGACGAGGCGTGGGAGGAGGCGGCCCGGCTGCTTCGAGGCATGGACCCCGACGCCGTCGCCGCCGCACGCGCCGACTTCGCGGCGACAGCGTCGGTCGGACAGGCTCGGATGGCGCAGCTGCACCAGGGCACCGACGGCGTCCCCGACGACCCTCGGGACCTCGAGATCTCACCCAACCTGTGGGCCGGTGTCGGCCTGGTCCGCGGCGGCGCCGGCACCGTCCTGGTCGGCAGCCACGCCGAGGTCGCCGACCGCATCGAGGAGTACCACCGCATCGGGTTCCGGGAGTTCATCCTGTCGGGCTATCCGCACCTCGAGGAGGCGTGGCGCGTCGGTGAGGGCCTGCTCCCCGAGCTGCGACGGCGGCAGCTGCTCGGCCCGGCGCCCGCAGCGGCGGTCGACTCGGTGTTCACGTTCCGGTGAGCGACGACGGACCGGCCGAGCGGATCAGCGTGGGCCTGATCCTCTGCGATCACCTGGACCCCGATCCGGCCTCGGTCGACGGCGACTACCCGGTGCTGTACCCGGCGGCGTTCGCGCACCACGGCCTGGACATCCGCGTCTACGAGGCCACCGAAGGCCGGCTGCCCGATGACCTCGACGAGTGCGACGCCTGGATGATCTCGGGATCGCGACGCTCCGCATACGAGGACGAGGGCTGGATCCTCGACGTGAAGGACCTCATCGCCAGCAACGTCGAGGCCGGTCGACCGCAGGTGGGCGTGTGCTTCGGCCACCAGCTGGCCGCGCTGGCGCTCGGCGGCGAGGTGCAGCGCGCCGAGGTGGGCTGGGGCGTCGGCGGGCGCACCTTCGACGTCGTGGCACCCGCCGAGTGGATGACCGGCCCCGATGGGGCGCCTGCCGAGCGCTTCACGCTCCTCATGAGCCACCGGGACCAGGTCACCCGACTGCCCGACGGGGCCGACCTCGTCGCCACGTCCGAGTACTGCCCGGTCGCTGCGTACCGGATCGACGACCGGTTGTTCTGCGTCCAGGGCCACCCCGAGTTCACTCCCGGGCTCTCCGAGGTGCTCATGGAGATGCGTCGGGGCGCGATCGGCGACGACGTCGTCGACGCCGGCCTGGCGTCGTTGCACCCACCCGCGCCGCCCCTCGACCAGGACCTGGTGTCGGGCTGGATCGCCGCGTTCTACCGCCAGGCCCTCGACCGCTGATGGCCACCGTCGCGACAATCAGACCATGACCGAACCACTGGTGGACGAGATCGACGCGGAGCTGATCCGCCACCTCCAGGTCGACGGTCGCCGCCCGTACACGCAGCTCGCCAAGCAGGTCGGCCTGTCCGAAGCGGCAGTTCGCCAGCGCGTGCAGCGACTCCTGGAGCAGGGCGTGATGCAGATCGTGGCGGTCACCGATCCGCTGCAGCTCGGCCTCCTGCGCCAGGCGATGGTGCTCATCAAGGTCGACGGCGACGTGCGGGAGGTCGCAGCCGAGCTGGAGAGGTTCGACGAGGTCGACTACCTGGTGCTCACCGCCGGCAGCGTCGACATCCTGGCCGAGGTGTTCGTCCCCGACGACCAGGCGCTGCTCAGCCTGCTCAACGACCGCATCCGGAAGGTTCCCGGCGTGGTCGGCACCGAGTCGGTCATCTACCTGCAGCTCACCAAGCAGACCTACACCTGGAACGCCTCGTGACCCCGGTACCCGGGACGGGGGTCCCCCACTAGCATTCGCCGACATGGCGTCAGCGGAGGATCGCAGCAAGGGTGTCCGGCCCGACGCGCTGGTCGACGACGCGCTGATCGACGACGCGCTCGTCGACCACACCTCGCCTCGCGCCCGCGATCCGCACAGCTCGACGCGGGCGCTGGTGCCCGTCCCCTCGCCGGAGTCCGACGAGGACCTCGACGACGACATCCGACGCTCCGACGTCGACGAGTGGGGCCGCTCCGAGCGGATGCGATCCCTCGCCCGGCGCGTGTACGACCCCTTGTACCGCCAGTGGTTCCGGGCCGAGTGGGAGGGGTTGGAGAAGATCCCGAGCGACGGCGGCGCGCTCCTCGTCGCGAACCACGCCGCGGCCATCCCATCGGACGCTCCGGTGATCATGCACGGCATCGAGGAGGAGCTCGGCCGACCCGTCTACGGGTTGGCCGACAACCTGTTCCGCCGGATCCCTGTGGTCGGCACGCTGTGGTCACGCCTCGGCGGTGTGCCGGCGCACCCGGACAACGCCTACCGCCTGCTCGCCGAGCAGGGCCAGCTGGTGCTCGACTTCCCGGAGGGAGTCAAGGGACCGGCCAAGACCTGGAACGAGCGGTACCAGCTGCGTCGCTTCGGTCGCGGCGGCTTCGTGGAGATCGCCATGCGCGCCGGCGTGCCGGTCGTACCGATCGCGGTGGTCGGTGCCGAGGAGTCGATGCCCACGCTCGTGCGGGTCCCGCACCTGGCGTCGCTCATCGGCATGCCGTACGCACCGATCACGGCGAACATGGTGATGCTCGGCCCGGCGGGGGTGGTCGCCTACCTGCCGGCCAAGTTCAAGCTGCGGGTGCTCGACCCCGTGCAGTTCAACGTGCCACCCGACCAGGAGCGCTACTCGCGTTCACGGGTGATGGATGAGTCCGAAGCCATCCGCGACCGCATCCAGAGCGCGCTCTACGACATGCTCCGCCAGCGTCGATCGGTGTGGTTCGGGTGAGCCCCGGCCGGCTGGGGCGTCCGGCCCGCGTCCTCGTCACGGGTCTCGGCACCTTCTGGGGCGGTCGGGTCGCACAGGCGCTCGAGTCCGATCCCGACGTCGAGGTGATCGTCGGGCTCGACACCACCGAACCCACCGTCGAGCTCGAACGAACCGAGTACGTCCGAGTCGATGCCAACTACTCGATCCTGGCCCGCATCGTGCGCGCCGCGCAGATCGACACGATCATCCACACGTTCCTCGTCGTCGACCCCACGCAGATGTCGCAGCGGGCGACCCACGAGATCAACGTGATCGGCACGATGAACCTGTTCGCCGCGGCGTCCGCACCCGCGTCGACGGTGCGGACCGTCATCGTGAAGTCCTCGACGATGGTCTACGGATGCTCGTCGGCAGATCCGATCTGGTTCCAGGAGACGACACCGCGCTCCGGGGTGGCCCGCACCCCGGTCGAGCGCTCACTCGAGGCCGTCGAGGGCTACGTGTGGGAC
>JAPXRJ010000292.1:0-3377 GCA_033813615.1 Microthrixaceae bacterium
ACCCACGCCTTCGAACACCGCATCGATCCCGTCGGGTGCCTCCCCCGACGGAGCGTGGTCATCGACGTGCGCGGCGATCTGTTCGGCTGTGCGCGGTCGCGGTCGGACGAGGTCACCCCAGAACGCCACAGCCGACCGATCCTGCAAGCGTGGCAGCGACACGTCGCTCATCGACACGCCGGCGACCCACAGGCCGTCGAGGACGCTCGGCGTCCAGCGCACCCAGAGGCGGAACGGGCCCCACAACTCGTGGAAGGCCCCGTGGACCATGACGACCTCGGACATGGTCAGGAGTGTGTCACCCCGAACGCAGCGACCGGGCCACCCCCAGGAGGTAGAGCTCGTCGTGCGCGATCGTCGCGCCGGCGAGCGCGGTGATCTGTGCGCTGGGGTCGTAGATGGGTGCCACCTCGACCAGGTCCGCTCCGACGATGTCGAGCCCACGGAGCCCGAACAGCAGCTGACGGGCCTGCCAGGTGGTCGGACCACCGACGACCGGTGTGCCGGTGCCCGGCGCGTATGCAGGATCGAGGAAGTCGATGTCGAAGGTCAGGTAGGCCGGCCGGTCGCCGACGACGTCGCGGACGCGCCCGACGGTGGCGTCGATGCCGATGCGGAACATCTCGTCCGCATGGATCACCTGGAAGCCGTGGGATTCGTTCGGGGTCCGCATGCCGACCTGCGCCGAGGTGCCGGGATCGACGATTCCGTCCTCGGCGGCGCGCAGGAACATCGTGCCGTGGTTGAGCTCGCCGTTGGAGTCCCACGTGTCGGAGTGGGCGTCGAAGTGGATGAGCGACAGCGGACCGAACCGAGCGGCGGCGGCACGCAGCAGGGGGTAGGCGACCACGTGGTCACCTCCGAGACCGAGCACCGAGGCGCCGGCGTCCATGATCCGCCCGGCTTCGGCCTCCACGTTGGCCAGCATCTCCTCCGTGTCGCCCGGGGCGTACGTGACGTCCGCGTCGTCGATCACCCGATGGCGGGCGAACACGTCGTACCCCCACGGCCACAGGCCGTCGGGATACTCGCCCGACAGCATCGACTGCTCCCTGATGGCACGCGGTCCGAACCTTGCGCCGGGACGGTTGGTCGTGGCGTTGTCGAACGGGATGCCCACGACGGCGATGTCCACGCCGGTCAGATCACGGGTCACCGGGAGCCGGCAGAACGACGTGGGCCCTGCCCACGTCATCCCACGCTCCCGCGCCCCGCCGAGATCGGTCTCGTACGCGTCGTCCATGGCCATCAGGCTTCCACAACGCACGTCGGCCCGATCCTCATGACATCGGACAACCGCTGCGGTTGTGTCCGATCGTCAGGATCGGGGCTGAACGGGCGGCCAGGTGCTGGGGCGGCGATCGTTGACCAGCTGTCGGCGTGATCGCTCATTGACCGCACGGTCAGCGAGATACGGTGCAGCGGGAGGAGTCGACCTTCGCCCGATGGTGGGCGGCCGCGGGTGCTCCTCGACGGATCCAGATCGACGGATCCAGGTCGATGGATGGAGGTCACCATGCTGGAGCCACCCCAGGGTTCAGGGATCGTCGACTGGGCGACCGACTTCGACCACACCGACGAGGCCTACGCAGCCGCCGCCCCGGAGATCTGGGACGACCTGCGGGAGCGGTGTCCTGTGGCGCACTCGGACCGCTTCGGCGGCACCTGGCTGCCCACGCGCCACGAGGACGTGTCGGCGATCGCCCACGACACCGAGCACTTCAGCTCCCGGGGCGTGATCGTCAGCGACTTCCGACCGCTGGCGCCGTCACCCGCCGGTTTCGCTCCGCCGATCACCTCGGACCCGCCGTTCCACGCCGAGGCGCGGCGCATCCTGCTGCCGGCGTTCTCGCCCAAGGCGGTCGCCCCGCTGGAGGAGCTGACCCGGAGGTTCTGCGGGGAGCTCATCGACGAGCTGCTCGCCCGAGCGGCGAGCGGCAACGACGGCGAGTTGTCGGGGTCGCTCACCGACCTGGCCACCGGGTACGCCCAGCACATCCCGGTCCGGGTGATCGCCCACATGCTGGGGGTGCCCCAGGAGGACGGCGACCGGTTCCGCGTGTTCATCCACCGGATCCTGGAGAAGCCGGGGCAGTCGGGACCGATCGATGAGGAGGAGACGTTCGTGTACTACCTCCAGGGCATCGTCGCCGAGCACGTCGAGCGCCCGCAGGACGACCTGGTGACCTACCTGCTCGGCCAGGAGATCGACGGCGAACCGCTCACGAGCGAGCACGTCGAGGGGACCCTGGCGCTCGCGCTCATCGCCGGCATCGACACCACGTGGTCGGCGATCGGCGCGTCGCTGTGGCACCTGGCGCAGCATCCCGAGGACCGCCATCGGCTCATCGACGAGCCGGAGCTCATGACGTTCGCCGTGGAGGAGTTCCTGCGCTTCTACGCACCCGTCACGATGGCCCGGATGGTCGCGTCCGACACGGAGCTCGGCGGTTGCCCCGTGAAGGCCGACGATTGGGTGCTGCTGCCCTTCCCTGCCGCCAACCGCGATCCGGAGGCGTTCGAGGACGCAGACCGCTTCGTGATCGACCGTCGCAAGAACCGCCACGCCGCGTTCGGGCTCGGGATCCACCGCTGCCTCGGGTCCAACCTGGCCCGCATGGAGCTGCGGATCGCGATCGAGGAGTGGCTCGAGCGGGTGCCGGACTACGAGCTGGCCGACCCCGGGGGCGTCCGATGGTCCACCGGCCAGGTCCGGGGCCCGCGCGAGCTGCCGGTCCGCGTCCTCGCCACGAGCTGAGCCGACCACGAGTGGCAGCGAGCGGAGTCGGTGAGCGCCCGAGTCAGGGAGCGAGCGAGTGAACAGGGAGTGAGGGAGACGAGATGAAGATCCACTTCGACCGTGACGCCTGCCAGGGCCACAACCGCTGCTACCTGCTGTCGCCAGAGCTGTTCGACGTCGACGACGACGGCTACGCCGTGCTCCTGGTCGATCGCCTCGGCCCCGACGGGGAGGTGCCGTCCGAGCTCGCCGAGAAGGCCGAGCTCGCCGCGGACAACTGCCCCGAGTACGCGATCACGCTGACGGACTGACCCGCTCTCTGGCTCCGCCCCCCGGTTCTGGGGAGCAGAACGGGGTCAGGCGCAGCGCTCGGGCGGGGGCGGGGACGGGGCCGGACACTGCGCCGCCTCGGGGTGGACCGCACCGCGCCGGTGCTCCAGATCGACCAGCCAGTGGCGATACCAGTCCGGATCGACGAGCTGGTCGGGGTGATGTCCCGGAAGCGACGACATGAACAACGTCGGGACGACCTCGAAGGTGAAGCTCAGCAGCAGTCGAGCGGTGCGCCACCAGGAGCCGGGCCGCGACAGCCGTCCCTCGGCGTGCAGCTGGACGGCGATCGACCACAGGCAGAGCC
>JAPXRJ010000293.1:0-3374 GCA_033813615.1 Microthrixaceae bacterium
CACGTGTCGGTGACGACCGTGCACCCGGGCGGCGTCAAGACCAACATCGCCCGACGCGCCCGTCAGGACCCGTCGACGCCGTCGGTCGCGAGGAAGGGTCAGGACCTGGGGGACGCGTTCGACCGCGTCGCCCGCACCACTCCCGATGGCGCGGCGGCGCAGATCCTCCGCGGGGTGGAGCTGAACCGTCGGCGCATCACGGTCGGTGCCGACGGTCGGCTCATCGACCTGATCTCGCGGCTGCCGGCCGGGGTGCACCAGCGGGCGCTGGTCGCGGGCTCCCGCATCACCCGTCGCCGCTGACGTGGTTGGCCCAACCCTCGGTTCTGCAGAACCGACCGGAACCGGTCGGTTCTGCAGAACAGAACGGGGTCTGCAAGGCTCGTCGGCCATGAACGGACCGGCGGCGCGTCGCAGCTTCAGGGGGCCGTTCGCGGACGGTCCACCCGCTTCGGCGCTCGACGTGGAGGCGCCGGCTCTCCGCGCTTTCCGCCCCGTCGACATCTGGCGGTCCATCGTCGTGGTGGTCGTGCTGTCGTGGTCGGTCGTCGCCGCGCTCGTCGGTCGGCTGCTGCGGCGTCGGTCCACCACCGTGGTCGCCACCGCGTGCGACGGCCTGGTCGACGGGTTCATCCGGCTCGGGCCGACCTTCGTCAAGGCGGGTCAGATCATCGCCAGCTCGGGTGGAATGTTCCCGGCGGTGCTGGCCGATGCCGCCCGTCGTTGCCTCGACGAGGTGCCACCGTTCCCGTCGGAGGCGGTCCACGCCACGATCGAGGCGGATCTGGGTGCACCGGTCGAGGTGGTGTTCGCGAGCTTCGATGACGCGCCGCTGTCGGCGGCATCGATCGGACAGGTGCACGCCTGCACGCTGCGCGACGGTCGCACCGCGGTGGTCAAGGTCCAGCGCCCCGACATCCGGGAGCAGATGGCCACCGACCTGCGCAACATGCACCGGATCGCAGCGGTGATCGAGTGGACGCCGTGGGGGAGGACCTCGGGCGCCAAGGGGATCATCAGCGACCTGCACGCCGTGACGTTCCGAGAGCTCAACCCGGCGTTGGAGGCGTTCCAACAGGATCGGTTCCGCAGCAACATCGGAGCGTTCGGCGACAACACGCTGATCACCGTGCCGGAGGTCTACTGGGACCACTGCGGGCCCCGGACGATCTGCATGCAGCGGGTCCACGGCATCCCGATGGACCACTTCGACGAGCTGGTCGCCCGGGGGATGGACGGTCAGTCGATCCTGCGGCGGGGTGCGAAGGTGTGGGCCGAGGCGGCGATGGTGCACGGTCCGTTCCACGGCGACATGCACGCCGGCAACGTCTGGGCGCTCGACGACGGCCGAGGCTGCTACCTGGACTTCGGCATCATGGGCGAGCTGTCGCCGGAGTGGCGCTCGGTGCTCAAGGACCTCTTCTACACGTGTGCCTTCGACCTCGACTTCACCCGCGTGGCCCGGGCGTATCGCCAGGTCGGGGCGATCCCCGAGGGCATGGGCACCGACGAGGACCTGGGAGCGTTCCTCAACATGGTGCTGGGGCCGATGCTCGTCGACGGCTTCGGCTCGATCGACGTCGCGGCGCTGGTGGCGCAGTCGCTCGAGATGCTCAAGGCCTACAAGGCGTCGGTGCCCCAGCAGCTGGCGCTGATCGCCAAACAGCTCCTCTACATCGACCGGTTCACCAAGTTCCTCGCCCCTGACTACTCGGTGACCGCCGATCCCTACATCGTGCAGAACATCTTCCCCGCAGAGGCCCGGGCCAAAGCGCTGGAGCTCGGCGTCGAGCTCGACGACACCGCACCCGGGTTCGCCCTCGGCGGTCGGGGGGCGACCGACCCGGCCGACCTCGCGCCTCTGGCGGTCGACGACGTCGACGCTGCCGAGGGTGCCTGACCCACGCTCGTGATGGGGCGCGGCGCCGCGGGGTAGGTGCCAGCCATGAGCCCCGAACCGCCCGACCTCCACGACGGCCCGGGCGAGGTCCTCGCCAGCACCGGTGGGCACGTCGACCTCGACCGCATCCTCGGCCGCATCCCGATCGTGCTCGTCTTCCTGGAGCCGCCCGGCGACGAGGCGTCCCGAGAGGCCCTCGAGGGCATGGGCGCGCACCTGGTCGACTTCGGCCGCGAACGCGTGCAGCTGCTCGCAGTGGCCAAGCGCACGCAGGCCGACGTGGAGCAGCTCGAGGTCGGCATCGAGGGCAACGTGCGGATCCTCGCGGATCCGGCGGGCGCGCTGGCCGACCGCTACGGGGCCGCCTACGTGGACGGGCAGCCCACGACGGTGCTGATCGACGTCCGGGGCGAGGTGACCGCTGTGTGGACCGACGAACCTGGTCCCGACCTGGCGGTCGACCTCCTGCGCCGGGTCGAGGCCTACGAGGAGTGACGTCAGGAGCGGTGGGTCATCGCCGGCCCAGCCAGTTCCACGATGCCCGCCGGAAGGTCACGGAACACCTCCGCCAACGCCGGCAACAGGTCGCCGTAGGTGCTGCTGCGCCGCCACAGCATCGCGATCTCGCGGCTGGGGACCGGCTCTGCGAAGCGGAGCAGTGCGATGTCGGGCTGCTCGGGGACCGGAGGACTGACCGCCAGCTCGGGGAGCAGCGTGACCCCCACACCGGCGGCGACCATCTGGCGGAGCGTCTCCAGGCTGGTGGCGCGGAATCCGTGCCGCTCCGAGGCGCCACCGACATGGCACACGCTGAGCGCCTGGTCGCGGAGGCAGTGGCCTTCCTCCAACAGGAGCACCTGCTCGCCGGCCAGGACCGACACGTCGACGGGGCCGTCGCCGTCGGCCAGCGGGTGCGTCGCCGGCACGGCCAGCAGGAAGTCCTCGGTGAACAGCGGCTCGACGTGCAGCCGGGGGTCGTTGACGGGCAGTGCGAGCAGCCCGACGTCGAGCCCTCCGTCACCGAGCCGGTGGAGGATGACCTCGGTCTTCTCCTCGACGAGCAGCAGCTCCAGCTTCGGCAGCCGATCCCGGACCTTCGGCACGACGTGCGGCAGCAGGTACGGCCCGAGGGTGGGGAAGAGCCCGACGCGCAACGTCGCCGAAGCGGGGTCTGCGGCGTGGCGCGCGATGTTGCGGATGTCGGACGTCTCGCGGAGCACGATGCGAGCCCGCTCGACGACGGCCTCGCCCGCGGCGGTCAGCATCGCGCCGCTGCGGCTGCGTTCGATCAGCGTGACGCCCAGCTCCTGCTCGAGCTTCTTCAGCTGCGTCGACAAGGTCGGTTGAGAGACGTACACGGCCTCGGCGGCCCGTCCGAAGTGGTGGTGGTCGGCGACGGCGACCAGGTACTCGAGCTCTCGAAGGTTCACCTCGGACCTCCCTTTCAGCGCCCTCACCCCCGTTCTGTTCGTCG
>JAPXRJ010000294.1:0-3327 GCA_033813615.1 Microthrixaceae bacterium
GTGCGCTCACCTACGCGGCCGATCTCGTCGAGGTGCACCTCGGCGGTCCGGGCGGCCACACGGCGAGGCCGCATCTGACCATCGACCTGGTCGACGTCGCCGCTCGTGTGGTGCGCGAGGTGCCCGCGCTCGTCGCATCGGCGGTGCCCGACTCGGAGCTGCACCTCGTGTTCGGGTCGATCACCGCCGGCGATGCGCCCAACGTGATCCCGACTCGAGCGGAGTTGCGCGGCAGCCTCCGCACCCCCGACCGCGACGTGTGGGCGGTGGGTGCGGACATCGTGCGGACCGCTCTCGCCGAGGTGGTCGACCCGACCGGCGCACGATGGGATCTGCTGCATCACCGCGGCGTGCCCCCGGTGGTGAACCGCTCGCACGAGACCGACCTGATCGCGGCGGCGGGTGCTGCGGTGCTCGGCGCCGATGCCGTCGTCGAATCGCCGCGCAGCGTCGGCGGTGACTCATTCAGCTGGTACCTCGAACGCACCGGTGGGTCCTACGCGCGCCTCGGCACGCATCCGCCCGGACTCGATGCGCACCTCGACCTGCACGCGGGCAGCTTCGACGTCGACGAGTCGGTGATCGCGCACGGCGCCGAGATCCTGGCCCGTTGTGCGCTCGCCGCGCTCGAAGCCGACCGCTGACAGCGGTCGCCCCGACCACACCGCAAACGCCCCCGCCGGGGACGGCTCGGAGTCGAACCGGCGTGCGGAGTCAGCCGACGAGCATCGCCCGGATGCCGAGACCCATCAGGAAGAGCCCCCCGACGCCGTAGAGCAGGTACTGCTGGGCCTTCATCTGGTTGCGGTAGCTGTAGAGGATCGCGACCGAGATGATCGCGACGAACCCGTAGAACATGTGGAACTGCGGCGCCTTGAAGCCCTCACCCGCCACCATGTACACGCCCAGGCACACCTGCACGAAGATCGTCGACTCGACGAAGACCACGAACCACCAGAGGGCCTTGACCCTCAGCGCCGGGATCCAGTGCGCCCCGAGGCACCAGAGGCCGCCGACGGCGTTGCCGATGATGACCATCCACGCCCACTGCGTGTGGAACTCGAGGACGGACGCGAACATCGCGGCGACCTTAGCTGTGTGCCTGCGCTGCCCCTCAAACCCCGTTGTCCTCCACACCGGAGCGCATGCCGAGCGCTCGTCGGTCGCCCGCAGGTGCTCCGGCGATGCCCCTGTCACGAAGGTGTCGTACGCGGTGGCAAGCTGCGTCGGTGCGCCACGCCCGCCTCGTGATCCACCGGATGCACCTCGACGGCGTCGAGGTGCCGATCCGGTTCGCCACGCTGGTCGCGGTCGCCCGCAACGGGCTCGGCGACGGTGCGGATGGCCCCACGGAGACCGCCGACTTCGCCAGCGCCGAGATCGACTGGGAGGTCGTCGCCGACGGCGTCGACGAGTATGCAGGCGAGCTGCACCGCCACCACGTGGAGCTGCTGTGCATCACCCGTGTCGACGAGGACGGGCACCTGGTGCTGGGCGAGCTGTCGGGCGACGCGGTCGTGGTCCGCTTCGTGGAGCGAACGGTCGTGCTCCGCGGCGACGGCCCGCTGTCGGGCCTGACCACTGGGCTCTTCGAGGGCTGACCGAGCACCGCACCTGCGAACGCTCTCAGTGAGACATCGGAGGATTTCCTCATATTCACGCGTGGACCGCCGACGGCGGGAGTACGGTCGACGCAACGACCGAAGGAGCGTCCATGTCGACTCATCAGATTCCGAACGACGCCGACCGCCTCAGGGGGTACGTCCCGCCGATCAGCTTCCAGGAGCTGCACGATGCCGGCCGGATTCTCCTGCCAGGTGCCGATATCGAGGCCGACGGCTACGGCCCGCTCGGCGACCCGTCCGACGCTCCGATCGAGAGCATCGACGCGCTCGAGGCGTTCGTTGACGCCTGGGCGCACGCGGGGCCGTCACCGACCGATCCGCTGCTGCCCTGAGCCAGGCGCTGCGTCGCTCGCCGCAGCGCCTCAGGTCCAGATCGACTCGAGGAACGGCGCACCCGGCGCCCGCGGCGCGCCGACCTGGACGAACCACTCCCGGCCGAACGCCTGACCGAACCGTTCGTCGTCCAGCTTCAGGAACCAGGAGTCGGGCGCGATCTGGCTGGCGTGGGCCGCCATCGCCGACCGCTTGGCCGCGAGCTCGGAGCTCACGTCGATGGCGTGGGTGATGTTCGATTCGGGTTCACCGAAGTCCTCCGGCGGCTCGAAGTCGGGCTCGTCCACCGGCGTCGCCACCTCGTCGCCGACCTCACGGGCCGCCTCGGCGGCCGCCCGCGCCTCCGCGATGCCGGCGAGCATCTGGTCGCGGTTCATCGTCGCCTGCAGCACCACCGGGGTGCCGGCGATCTCTGCGGCTCTCAGACCCACCCGGTGGACCTGGATGTGGTCCGGATGCCCATAGCCGCCATGGTGGTCATAGGCCGTGAGCACGTCGGCCGACTCCTCCTCGAGGATCGCCGCGAGCCGTCGAGCCGCCGCCTCCACATCGGCTGACCAGAACGAGTACGGAGCGTCGTTCTGCGGCTCCCCGACCATCCCGGAGTCCACGTAGCCCAGGAACTCGACGCGTTGCGCTCCGAGGATGCGGGCGGCGTCGAACGTCTCGGCGATGCGCCGCTGCCAGAGCGCCTCGCCGTCGTCCAGCACGTCGGGCACGACCTCGCCGTGCTCGCCCCGCGTGGCCACGACCAGCACGACGCGATGGCCGTCGGCCGCAGCGCGGGCCATCGTGCCGCCGGTCTGGATGCACTCGTCATCGGGGTGTGCGTGGAAGCAGACGAGCGTCGCCATCGGCGGCAGGCTATCGCCCCCGTTCTGTTCGTCGTTCCACAACGTTTTCCTTGTGGAACGACGAACAGAACGGGTGGATCATCCGGTGACGGCGCCAGAGGCCCGCAGGGACGACACCGCACCGGGGTCGAGGCCGAGCCAGTCCGTCAGGATCTCATCGGTGTGCTGACCGGCATGAGCCGGTGGCCGCTGCACCTCGGCAACGGTCCGACTGAAGCGCGGCGACGGCGCCGGCTGTGTGATCCCGGCGATGTCGACGAAGGTCCCGCGAGCCAGGTTGTGCGGGTGCTGGACGGCCTCGCTCATCGTCAGGACCGGGGCGAAGCACACGTCGGTCCCCTCCATGATCCGGCACCACTCGTCGCGGGTCTTCGTGAGGAAGATCTCGGTCAGGCGCTCCTTCAACGGGCCCCACGCACCGTGGTCCATCTGGTGCGGGAGGTCCTCGCCGCCGTCGGTGACGACCTTCTCCAGACCGGTGAGCTCGACCAGTTCGGCGTAGAACTGCGGCTCGA
>JAPXRJ010000295.1:0-3313 GCA_033813615.1 Microthrixaceae bacterium
ACGCCGAGGTCCGGGACTTCTTCGCCGACCTGACGTTCCTGCCACCCGAGCGCTTCGCGGAGAACCTCTACGTCCACTACGACGAGCAGGCCGTGCGCCACCTCTTCGAGGTCTCGGCCGGCCTGGATTCCGCGGTGCCGGGCGAGCACGAGATCCTCGGCCAGGTGCGCGGGGCGTGGGACGTCGCCCGTGAGGAGGGCACCGCCCGCCGCTCCCTCAACCTGCTGTTCCGCCACGCGCTGGAGGTCGGCAAGCGGGCGCGGACCGAGACGTCGATCGCCCGCCACGTCACCTCGGTGTCGCAGGCAGCGGTGATCCTGGCCGGCGAGCGCCTGGTCGAGCTGCGCAGCGTGGATCGTCCCGCCGACGAGTCGGGCGCGTGCACGGCGGCCAACGCCCGGGCCGGGCTCGCCGGCACCCGTGCGGTGCTGGTCGGTGCCGGAGCGATGGGCCGGGGGATGGGCTCGTTCCTCGCCGACGCCGGCGTGGCCGAGCTCGTCGTCGCCAACCGCACGACCGAGCGGGCTGTCGAGCTGGTCTCGCAGGTCGCCTCGGGCCGTGAAGGTCTGATCGCCCGCGGGGTGGGGCTCGACGAGCTGCCGACGACGCTCGCCGGCGCCGACGTGGTCTTCGCCGCCACCGGCGCCCCCGAGGCCGTGGTCACCACCGACCTCGTCGCTCCCGTGCTCGACGCCAGGGACTGCCCGCTGGTCGTGGTCGACATCGCCATGCCCCGCGACGTGGACCCCGCCGTGGCGGACCTCGACGGCGTCGAGCTGCTCGACATGGACGCCGTGGCCGCCTTCACCGAGGCGGGCATCGCCGGTCGCCGCCGGGAGGTGGTGGCGGTGCGCGACATCGTCGACGAGGAGATCCTCCGCTACGGCACCGCCGCCGACGTGCGACAGGTCGCGCCGGTCATCACCGCGCTGCGTGAGCGGGTCGAGATCCTCCGCTGCGCGGAGATGGATCGCTCGTCGGGCCGCCTGTCGGGCCTCACCGACGAGCAGCGCGCCGCGGTCGAGGCCATGACACGCGGCCTGGTGGCCAAGCTCCTGCACGAGCCGACGGTCCGACTCCGCGACGCCGCCGGGTCCGCCCGGGGTGAGCGCCTGGCAGACTCGATCCGCGAGCTGTTCGACCTGGTCGACCAGTCTGTCGACCAGGCTGTCGACCAGACCGCTGGCGGCTCGACCGCTCAGGGCTGAGCCGAGGTGCGCGTCCGGATCGCCACGCGGGCCTCTCCGCTGGCGCGCTGGCAGGCCGATCACGTCGCCTCGCTGCTGCGCGCCGTCGAGGTCGGACTCGACGTGGTCGTCGAGCCGGTCAGCACCGAGGGCGACCGTCGGACCGACGTGCCGCTGTCGGAGATCGGCGGCAAGGGCGTGTTCGCCACCGAGGTGCAGGCCGCGCTGCTCGACGGTCGAGCCGACGTCGCGGTCCACTCCGGCAAGGACCTGCCGGCGTCGACACCCGACGGCCTCGTGATCGCCGCGGTGCCCGAACGGGGCGACGTTCGCGACGCCCTCGTCGGCTGCCGCCTGGTGGACCTGCCGACCGACGGGATCGTGGCCACCGGCTCCGCCCGTCGTCGGGTGCAGCTGGCGCACCTCCGCCCGGACCTCCGCTTCGCCGAGCTGCGCGGCAACATGGCGACCCGTCTCTCCAAGGCGGCCGACTTCGATGCGATCGTCGTCGCCGCGGTCGCGTTGGAGCGACTCGGCCTGGCCGACCAGCTCACCGAGGTCCTCCCCGCCACGCTGATGGTTCCCCAGGTCGCCCAGGGTGCGCTGGTGGTCGAGTGCCGCTCCGGCGACGACGACGCCGGGCTGCGCGAGCTGCTCGCCCGCATCGAGCACCCGAGGAGCCGACTGGCGGTCGACGCCGAGCGCGCCTTCCTGTCGGAGCTCGGCGGCGACTGCACGCTGCCGGCCGGCGCCCATGCGACCGTGCTCGACCTCGATGCCGATCCCGGGCCCGTCGATCCTGTGCCCGTCGATCTGTCCCGACCGCGGCCACCGGCGTTGAGCATGCGGGCGATCCTCGGCGGCGCACCTGACGAGCACGGACGGGTGACGGTGCACCACGGCGTGGAGGTCGGCACCGACGCCGAGCGGGTCGGTCGTGCGCTCGCTGCCCGGCTGCGGTCGATGGTCGACGGGGCGGACCCCTCATGACCGCCCTCCCCGTTCCCCCCGCCCTCCCCTTCCCCGTTCTGTTCGGCGTTTCACAACGTTTTCGTTGTGAAACGCCGAACAGAACGGGAGTGGAGGTCGATCGGAGGGCCGGTCGGTGACGGTGTACCTGGTCGGTGCCGGACCGGGTGATCCGGGACTGCTGACTGTCCGCGGCGCCGAGGTCCTCGCCGGCGCCGACGTCGTGGTCCACGACCGGCTGTCCGCTCGTGAGCTGCTCGATCTGGCGCCCCGGCACGCGGAGCGCATCGACGTCGGCAAGTCGCCCGACGGCCCCTCCACGCCCCAGGATGCCATCAACGAGCTGCTCGTCGATCGAGGTCGCAGCGGCGCGGCCGTCGTCCGGCTCAAGGGCGGCGACCCGTTCGTCTTCGCCCGCGGGGCCGAGGAAGCCGCCGCGCTCCAGGCCGCCGGAGTGGACTACGAGGTGGTCCCGGGCGTCACGTCCGCGGTCGCGGTGCCGGCCTACGCGGGGATCCCGGTCACCCTCCGCTACTCGTCCACCAGCGTCACGATCGTGACCGGCCACGAGGACCCGTCCAAGGGGCGCACCGACGTCGGTTGGGAGGCGCTCGCCCAGGTGGGCGGCACGATCGTCGTCCTGATGGGGGTCGCACACCTGCGGGAGATCGCCGCCCGACTCACCGCCGGTGGGCTGTCGCCCGACACGCCCGCCGCGGCGGTGCGATGGGGGACGCGCTCGGAGCAGCAGACGGTGCGCGCGACGCTCGCGACCCTGGCCGACCACCGCCTGGCCTCGCCTGCCACGATCGTGATCGGCGACGTCGCCGCGCAGCACCTGGACTGGTTCGAGCGGCGTCCTCTGCTCGGCCGTTCGGTCGTCGTCACCCGCACGCGGGAGCAGTCGCCGCAGCTCGCCCGGCGCCTCCGCGCCGCCGGCGCCGAGGTCGTGACGGCCCCGACGATCGCGATCGAGGATCCCGTCGACGGCGGTGCGGCCTTGCGTGCCGCCGTCGCCGAGGTCGGCTCCTACGACTGGGTGGTGCTCACATCTCCGAACGGTGCCGAGCGGTTCTCCGCCGAGCTGCGCGACGGGCGCGACCTGGCGGGCGTGCAGGTGGCGGTCATCGGGCCGGGGACCGCGGCGGCCATGGAAC
>JAPXRJ010000296.1:0-3287 GCA_033813615.1 Microthrixaceae bacterium
CCAGGCGGTTCAGGATCGGGGGCGAGCACGCCGACGGCGATCACCACGATCATCCCGACCACGAAGAGCATCCAGAGGCCGGGTCCCGGGCCGCTGCGCACGTTGCGCAAGCCCAGCGCCCACTCCAGCACGGCGAAGAGCATCAGACCGATTCCGGTCAACGTGGCAAGCGTCCGGCCGCTGCGACCTCGCTCTGCCGCCACCAGCACGCCCGCGACTGCGAGCAGCACGCCGCCCAACACCGCCACCCAGCCTCGGCCGAGACCGCCGTCGAACTCGCGCCAGCCGCTCTCGGTGCCGCCGGCGAGCCGACCGACGTCGCGCCAGGCCAGGAGGCTGGTGGCGCCGGCGGCCAACGCGGCCACGAGGAGGATCGCGGTCAGCAGCAGATCGCGGCTGGCGGAACGTGGTTCCGGGGCGACCGGCGAGGGCTCGACGCCGCCGAGCGGGACGCCCGACTGCCAGCTCGACATCCCGGTCGATCCAACGGGGCCGGTGACGGGCGCCGTGTCCGTCGGCGATGCCCACTGCGTCGCACTCCCTGCCGGCGCCCCGGCACCGACAGGAGGTTCAGAGGTCGGCTCGGTCCACGGCTCGCTCACCGCAACAGCTTGCCAGCCGGCGACGCCACGACTGCATCGGTCCCCTTGAGCGTCGTCGCAGATCGTTTCGTCACCGTGACGCAACTCACGCGAATCAAGATGGTCACGGTCGACGCCACAGCACGAACGGCAGCACCAAGCCGGCACCCGCCGACCTCAGACCTTCGGCCACCACCGCCATCGTCCAGCCCGAGCGAAGCGAATCGTCGACCACGAGCCCTGGACCGGGCGGCAGCCCATCGGCGAAGGAGAACGCCCCGACGACGTTGGCGGCCTGGTTGATCGAGTTGTCCATCCGGTCCTGCGGCGGCGCGTCGGTCCGAGTGCGAACGATGGCCTCGACCAGGTCCAGCTTGCCGACCTCCGACAACCGACGAGCCAGGCCGCCGACGAGCAGCGGGCGGCTCCGGCTGGGCACCCACGTGACCCAGGTGGGCCGGCGCCCCCAGTCCCAGGCCTTGAGCGCAGCCGCGACGCCCCGCAGCAGCGCGTCGTCGGGCTCGGCGTCGGGAGCGGAGAACAACGGACCCAACACCTCGGCCCAGCCCGGATCGGTGCCGAACGCCAGTGCTCGGCCCTCCTCGGGACGGAGCTCCTCTCTGATGCGACCCTTGCGGTCTTCCAGGCCTCTCGGCCACTGCTTGCGCGGCTCGATGCGGACCACCGAGGACCGCAGGTGCATCTGCGCCGCGACGAGCAGGTCGGCATCGATCACGACGTCGACCGCGACGCCGGTGCAGTTGTCGCATCGACCGCAGTCGGCGGCGTCGGGGTCGTCGAGCGCCTCCCGCAGGAACCGCAGGCGGCAGCCGGAACCCCGAGCGTAGGAGCGCATCGCCTGCTGCTCGGCCCGACGCTCGGCCGCCAGGCGCTCGATCCGCTCCGTGTCGTAGGCCCAGGGAACAGCGGACCGCGACCACTGGGTCCCGTCGCGGTCGACGGCACCTTCGACGTCGAGGATCTTGAGCAGGACCTCCAGCCGGCCCCGTCGGAGGTTCACCGCTCCCTCCAGGTCCGCGATCGTGCACGGACCGGAGCGCTCCATGGCGGAGATGACGTCGTCGACGGTGTGCTTGGGTGGCATGGCAGTGGAGTCGAAGTACGCCCAGACGTCGCCGTCGGTCGCCGTGGGCGCGAGCACGACTTCGGCCGAGGTCGACCCGCGACCCGCTCGGCCGACCTGCTGGTAGTACGACACCGGCGAGGACGGCGAACCGATGTGGACGACGTAGCTCAGACGAGGGTTGTCGTATCCCATGCCGAGCGCCGAGGTGGCCACGACGCACGACAGGCCGCCCTGGTCGAGCGCCTGCTCGATGCGAGCCCGCTCTTGGGGATCGGTGGCGCCGGTGTAGGACGCGGAGGAGATGCCGCACGATGCCAGGAACGATGCCGTGCGCTCCACCTCCGACACGGTGAGGCAGTAGACGATGCCCGGGCCAGGACGGCCGCGAACCCATCCGGCGAGCCACGCCAGGCGCTCGCCCGAGGTGGCGATGTCCACGACCCCCAGGTGCAGCGACGGTCGGTCGAGCGAGCCGCGGAACGTGTGGCCCCGGGCGCCGATCTGCTCGGCGACGTCACCGGTGACGCGGTCGTTGGCGGTGGCGGTGGCGGCGAGCACCGGGACGCCGTCGGGCAGCGAGGCCAGGACATCCGCGATGCGCCGGTAGTCGGGTCGGAAGTCGTGACCCCAGTCGGAGATGCAGTGCGCCTCGTCGACCACGAGGAGGCCGATGCGATCCGTCAGCGGCTTCAGGACCTCCTTGCGGAACCGAGGGTTGTTCAGCCGCTCGGGCGAGATCAGGAGCACGTCGACCTGATCCGCATCGATGCGCGACTCGATCTCGCTCCAGTCGTCGAGGTTGGCGGAGTTGATCGTCTCGGCACGGATGCCCGCCCGCTCCGCGGCAGCGACCTGGTTGCGCATGAGCGCGAGCAGCGGCGAGACGACCAGGGTGGGCCCGGCACCGCCGTCGCGCAGCAGCCGTGTGGCGATCCAGTACACGGCTGACTTGCCCCAGCCCGTGGCCTGCACCAGCAGGACCCGGGATCGCTCCGACACCAGCGCAGCGATGGCCGCCTGTTGGTCTGGCCGCAGACGGGCGTCGGGACCGGCCAGGGCCGACAGCGTGGAAGCGGCGGCGCCGAGCACGTTCGACGGGGGCTCGGTCGACTGGGGGGTCGGCTCGGTGGTCACCCCGACATCGTCGCAGACCGCCCTGACAGCCGATGGCCGGGCGCATGAGCACCCGGCCATCGGACGTCGTGGAGGCGACGAGGGGAATCGAACCCCTGTACAAGGCTTTGCAGGCCTCTGCCTCACCACTCGGCCACGTCGCCAGCGGCCGACCACCCTAGCGCCTCGGCCCGGCATGGCGACCCGCCGTGACGACTGGCGCGACGCAGCACCAGGTCGCTTCCCTGCCCACGACGTGACCACGCGGAGTGGCGGGCGTCGAGCGCCGCCCTGCTGCAGCAACGTGGAGCTCTGCCGTCCGGCCGCTCCGTCGCCGAGACAACGAAGTCGTTCCGCGGATGGGAGCGTCGGACCGACACCGCCGAACGCGTCGGAACCCCCGCAGCAGCAGGGGTTCCGAGTGGAGCGGACGACCGGCCTCGAACCGGCGACCTCAACCTTGGCAAGGTTGCGCTCTACCAACTGAGCTACGTCCGCGGGAACGG
>JAPXRJ010000297.1:0-3248 GCA_033813615.1 Microthrixaceae bacterium
CGTACACACTGGGACGACCTGGGCTCGAAGGCGGCTCGTCCCGCGTGGGTCGGGCCGCAGCAGCCGACAAGGTCGTGTTGAACCGAATGTTGCCAGATACCCCCATGAGATGGCACTGCGCCTCTGTAGCCTCCACGGTGTATCCGACCGGAACAGCGTCCAGCTCTAGCCAAGGACTTGCTCCGGCTCGAAGGTCAATAGACGTGACATAGAGTCCGTCGAGAGCCTGACGCTGCCGCGGCGGCGCTCCCCGTTCCAGGACAAGCAACGGCAAGACCACTGCGTCGACCGAGCTCAGGTGCGGCTGCCGCACGAAGCCGTCGCTAGCGGTTGACCAGGTCGCCGGATACACCACACGTCCCACCGCTTCCACCTGCGACCCAGCACCCCGCACAGCCGACTCCCATGAGTAGCGGACCGCTCGGTAGCCAGCGCCGAAGTATCGGCCGTGTGCGGGACCGAGCAACGACTCCAAGCTCACCGGTACGGCAACCGGGTCGCCCATCCCCTCGATCTCAAGCGTCATGCTCATACATTACAGATACCGCCGTATGCACGCGCGTGGCATCCGTCACGTGGCGACGAGCGATCGGTAAAGTTACAGGATGCCAAGTAACAAGAACGGGCGCCCCTTCACTCCGGGGATCACCGAGGCCCTACTCCAAGCAGCGGAGCGCGTTATGGTCGACGAGGGCTACTCGGCGCTGACGATCGACGCGCTCGCTGGCGAGGTTGGCACCACCAGGCCCACCTTCTACCGACGGTTCCCGAGCATCGCGCACCTCGCGCTTGAAGTCATCAAGAACCGATACGGAACGGGTTCGCCAGTCGACACAGGCTCGCTCTACGAAGACCTCCTCACCATCCAGCGGGAAGAGATTGCGATGTTCGCCTCCCCTCTCATCCGCAATAACCTTCTCGGGCTCCTCGAAGCCGCACGTAATGACAGCGAGTTGAGCGCGCGCTACGAGTCGTGCTTCATCCGCCCTCGTCGAGAAAACGTCGCACGAATCATCCGCATGGCGATCGCGCGCGATGAGCTCGTCGAAGAAGGTCTCGACATAGAGAGCATCTGTGATGATCTTGTGGGACCGATACTCTCCCGTGCCCTGTTGCCCGTGAACGCGCCGCTGGATGACCGCCTTGCACGACACACGACAGAAACCGCGCTGAAGGCGATGGGCGCGACGACGCCAGCCACTACGTGAACGCAGTCTCCGGTTCCTCGGTACTGACGTTCCTCCTCCGCGCCCCAGTGATCCTACCTGTGGCGGAGTAAAGAATAGAGGTCAATGACTCGAAGTCGCAGTCCCGCGGTAGAGCTGCGGTTTGACGAATGTCCAGGCCATCGCCGCCGGGGATCGCTATCGGAGATTGCCTCGGTCATCGACCGATCCACTATGCCACGCCGGGGACACCAGTACTGAACCAAATCAAGTCCAAGGCGACCTCTGCTGCAGTGGCCGTCATCCGGGGCAGTGCCGCGATCAGAGCGCCAGACCTGGATCGTGTCAGATTAGTGCCCCACGCTCGGCCGGAGTGCGGCGATGATGTCGGCGGCTTCCCCCGTTGGCGGGGTGGTCGCGGTGAGTTCGTGTCCGTCGATAGTGATGGTGACGTCGCGCAGCGGGCGCAGCGCGCGGACGATACGGCGGACCGTCACGCCGGTGGTCTTGTAGAGGTGCCGGCTGATCGCGAGAGCGCAGAACACGACGGTGAGGTGCGCGTGGATCGAGTCCGCGGTCGACGCGAACATCGGCCTCGCCCGCAGGTCGGTCTTCGCCATCCGGAACGTCGCCTCGACCTGGAACAGGTCATGGTAGGCCGCCACGATCTCTGCAGCGGAAGCCGTCGCGGTGCTGAGGTTGGTGACGTACCCCTTGAGGCCGATGTATTCGCGGGCCTTCTCGACTCTTGCCCAGTTCACGCCGGGCCCCGTGCCGAGGGTGACGAACCGGTCCTTCTTCGCCGGGCGGGTGCCGGCAGCGATCTGCTCGGCGCGTTCGATCTGCTTGTTCAACGTGATGTTGTCGCGGATCTTCCGCTTGTGGGAGTACTGCCACACCACTCGCCGCTCCCGCGCGTTCACACCCGCACCCATGGTTCGGGTGGTCTCGACCGTCTCCCCATCGGTGACGATGTTCCCGACGGTCGCGTAGTGCTCGGCGAGATCGTATGGCGCGGAGGAGGTGCGGGAGCCGACGATGAAACCGAACCCGGCGTCCTCCAGCCGGTTCAGGTTCGCTGCGGACAGCATGCCGGCGTCCGCGACGACCACGACCTCGGTCGCGGAGTGACGTTCGCGGAACTGGTCGAGGACGGGCAGCAGGGTGAGGGTCTCGCCCCTGTTGCCCGCGAACTCGTGGACTTCGAGGGGGAACCCGCCCTGGTCCACGAGGAGGCCGACGAGGATCTGCGGGTCGACGCGGCGCTCTTTGCTCATCCCGACCTTGCGGAGCTTGTCTTCACGCTCCGCCTCGAAGGAGAGGGTGGTGACGTCGTAGAGCACGACGGTGAGCGGGCCAGATCGGGTCGCATGCGCGTAGGCTGCGGCGGCGATCTTCGACCGCCAGTCCTGCTCAACGCTGCGGGCGAGGGTCCGCCACACGGTCGACAGCGACGGCGCACCCGGGACACCGAGCTCGTCCCACACCCGCAGCGTGTCCGCCTTGCTGGTCGGCTCGACGACGCGGGCCAGGACCAGCTTCTTGAATGTGTCGTTGCCGACCGCGTCGAACCCGAGACGGGCGTAGGCGTCCTCGAGGACATCCCACAACAACCTGGACCTCGACCCGGTCACCGTCGGCGCGGTCGTGGCCGGCGGCGTCGCGCCCAGCCCGTCCAGATCGAACGGGACATGCCCGGCCAGCTCCGCGATCCGCTCCCGCGCGATCGCGACCAGCACCGCGAGCTGCTCATCGTCGTGCGCGGAGCCGAGGTGCTCCACGATCGTCCGCACACCACGGGTCTTCGACGCGATCTGCACCGCCGTCGCACCCGACGCGGTGCGCACCTTCCGCACGAACCACCCCACCGAGCGAGTCTAGATCGACGCCGTTAGTGCCCCGCACGAGGCACCAACACCCCCGGAAAATCAAGCCTCAACGATCCTCAACCCGCGAAATCACCCGACGGTGACACGATCCAGGTCTGGCGTGGTTCGTGCTGGACGCGGTTGCGGAGCTGGATCTGTCGGAGTTCGTGAAGGCGTATCGGGCGGATGGTCGCGGCGGCGCGGCACATGACCC
>JAPXRJ010000298.1:0-3208 GCA_033813615.1 Microthrixaceae bacterium
GTCGTACAACGCCACGAGCACCAACGGGCTCCTACCAACGCATACGAACGGGCCGTACGCAGGCTCCGATTCGCTCGTTGAGCAGGGGAAACACCGATGAGCGCCCACGAGGTCCCATGGGCGTCGGTGCACTCATAACCCGAAGGTCGCAGGTTCAAATCCTGCCCCCGCCACTAAATGGAAGGCCCGACCGCAAGGTCGGGCCTTCTGCAGTATCGTCGTCGCTCGTGCTTCCCGCCGATGCTGTTGATGCCGTCCGTCGGTGGGCCGAGGCCAAGACTCCAGCGGAGTTTCGTCACCGGATGCGGGTCGATGTCGAGGTCGGGCCGCGCTCGATCACGATCCTCGACAGCAACGGGTCTGAAGGCAGGGTCGACTGGCTGCAAGTGCCAGTCGCCAAGCTCGGCTGGTCGGGCACGACCGGCATGTGGACCCTCTACCGCTTCGACAGCAACAGCAGAGCGCACCGCTACGAGTTCCTCGAGCCAAACCCGAGAGTGCAGGACCTGCTCAACGAGATCGACGACGACCCAACGTTCATCTTCTGGGGCTGACTTGCCGGGCATCCGTCCAAGCACATGTCGGCGCGACGGGCTCGAGACGCCCGGCACCGCGTAGGTGACCGGCGCAAAAACAGGAGAAGGGGTGTCGGCCTGGACGGCTCTGTTCGACGAGTGCAGGGGTTTCCCCGGGGCAGTGGTGGCGAACACACCGTTCGTTCAACCCGAAGTCAGCGGCCCACTCCGTGGCTCTCGAAAACCCACCCTCTGAGTGGCCGCTGCCTCGCTCCTCCTGATGTTGTGAACATCGTCGGGCCAACGATCCGCCAGCGGATAGTTGCCGGTCAATCCGTTGCCATCGGCGGTACGACTGCGGGTGGGAGTCGGTCGACACGACGCTGGTGCTCTCCAGGTCTCACGCCGATCCTTGCCAGGTGGATTGTCGGCGTGCGGTGTCGAACACCGTCGCGACCTGTTCTTCGGTAAGCCGTCCAGTGCTTCTCTTGAAGACCATCGGCACATCCATCCGATCGAGGATCAGGACCTTCTCCGGTGGACTCTTGATCGTGACGTCGGGGACGAGGGTGCCGGTAAGGAACACGATCGCTGACTTGACGAATGGCTCCCATCCGAGCTTCGCACTGAGAAGCGAACGAACCCGATCTGCCTCGAACTCGGAGTTTCGGATGTAGCTCTGCGAGTGACCGTCGACGAAGACGGTTCTCTTCGTGACGCTGATCTGCTTCCCGGGGTGGTTCTTGGTGTTGATGGTCCAAACACCACCGGGGCCGATGAGGAGGTGGTCGATGTCCGATCCCCGCGAGCCGATCGGCACGGAGTGAAGTACGTGCCATCCGCGCTTGGTCAGCTTCTCGAGCTTTGCTCCGATCGTTTCCTCACCATCGGCGCCGACTCGCCAAGCCCGCTCGTCTGTCTTCAGATCGAGGATGCGTGCAACACCGGTGAAGAACTTTGACTTCTCGCGCATCGCCTCGCGCTCGGAGTTCGCCCGTGAGCGGACAGCTTGGCCAGGCCGGTTCTCGGCCAGGTCGATTGCTTCCGAGCGAGACTCACACGTGGTGAGCTGCTGCGGCATGGCGTCGCCCGGAGGGCTGACGACCGCTGGCTCATCACCTGGGGCGCTGCGGGCGGCGAGCCATACTTCGATGGCGTCCCGATGCCGCTGGTCCTCGACGGTCACGACGCCAGTTCGGTTGTCAACCCAGCCGAGTGCCGCGTCGTCCGATCCCTTTAGATAGGTGCGGTCGTGTCCGAACTTCTGAATCGGCCGGTCTTTTGCATCAGGTCCGGGTGGGTGTTGGGACTTGATGTTCGGTCCGGGTTCGAGCGTAGTAGTCGTGTTCGAATTCGGCTGGTGGGATGTCGCCGAGCTCGCTGTGCAGGCGCCGTTGGTTGAACCAGTCGACGTAGGTGAGCGTCGCCAGTTCGACGTGCTCGGCGTTGCGCCAGGGGCCTTGGCGGCGGATGAGCTCGGTCTTGTAGAGCCCGTTCACTGACTCGGCCATCGCATTATCGTAGGAATCGCCGATGCTGCCGATTGAGGCCAGGGCGTGGATCTCAGCGAGGCGTTCTGTGTGCGCCACGGACGTGTATTGGCTGCCGGCATCGGAGTGTGCAATCACCCCGTGGAGCAGTTGGGTGCGGCGCGAGAAGATCGCCATGTCCAACGCGTCGGTGACCAAATCGGCGGTCATCGACGCGGCGGTGCGCCATCCGACGATCATCCGTGAGTGCACATCGATGACGAACGCCGTGTACGCGAAGCCGGACCACGTCGGCACGTAGGTGAAGTCGCAGACCCACAACTGGTTCGGTCGCTGAGCGCGGAACTGACGGTTCACCAGATCCGGCGCCCGCGGCGAGTTCCTGTCCGAACGGGTCGTGACCGTGGCCTTTGTCCTGCTTGCGCCGCGAATGCCCAGCTCAGCCATCAACCGCGCGATCCGATCCTTGTCGAGGTTGATCCCATGCTCGCGACGCAAGGCGGCCTTCATCTTGCGCCGGCCATAGACCCGATAGTTCGCGTTGAACACTTCCAACAGCTTCGGTTTGATCGCGTCGTCCGCGACCCGACGGGCGCACACCGGTCGGGACATAGCGGAACGAACAGCGCTCGGGGCGACCTGCAGCACCCTGCAGATCGGCACGACCCCGTAATGGCGATGAGCAACCACGAACGCTGCTACCTCTTTTGGCGGTCGAGCGCCGCCCCGAAAAAAGCTGCCGCGTCCGACAAGATCGCGTTCGCCCGAGCGAGCTCACGGTTCTCTTTTCGCAACGCAGCGTTCATCGCACGCAGCTCCTCGACCGACCCCGGCGGCGCGGCTGGGCGCGTCTTGGCCGGCGCTGATTGCTTCACCCAGTTGTAGAGCGTCACCGCCTTCATCGACAGCTTCGGCGCGAGACGTTCACACGCCTGCTTACGCGACTCATCGGGCTCGATCTCCTCGAGCACGAACCTGACCGCCTGGTCCTTGAACTCAGGCGTGTATTCCTTCCTTGCTGGCATCTCTTGATCCTTCCAGGGACTGGGAGGACCTGATGCAAAACCCCGGCCGATTCAGCGCGATGAACTCGCACTCGTGATCGCGGACGACCACTACTCCAGATCGCTCATGCGTGAAGACGTCCGGTGGGCGAAGACCTTCAAGACGCCTGGGTACCGTGGGACGAACTTCAACTCGATC
>JAPXRJ010000299.1:0-3204 GCA_033813615.1 Microthrixaceae bacterium
GCGCTGTACGCCGCGACCAGCACGATGAGGAGTCCGACGAGCCACACCACCACGCGCACGTTCGAGCGCGGCCTGCGGAGGGTGGCCCCGAGCGTGTTGAGGATCAGCCCGAGCGACTTCACCCGGTGGACCGTATCGACGGACTGCTCGGGACCGACGGACCGGTGCCCCTCCGGGCGACAATCAGGCGGTGTTCAGGTGGCGGTTGAGGTGCCGGGTCAGGCGCCGGGTCAGGCGGTGACGAGGATGCGGTCGGACGCGAAGCGCCCGATGCCCACGTGGCGACCTTCGATCTCCACCGTGGCGGTCCCGTCGGGCGACAGCGCGGTCAGCGTGCCGGAGTGGCCGGGCTGGAGCGAGTTCTCCTCCAGGAACGCCAGCATCCCCGGCTCGAACTCGAGCTCCTCGGGGATGCGGGCCACCGTGAAGTCCGCTCCGATCGCCACCGCGCTGAGCGTGGTCGCGTCGGGCGCGTGGTAGTCGGCACCGGGGATCGGGTTGCCGTGCGGGCACGTGGTCGGGTCACCGAGGACTCGTGCGAGCGCTTCCTCGACCGGCTCGGAGATCACGTGCTCCCACTTGCCGGCCTCGGTGTGGGCGTCGGCCCAGGACAGCCCGAGCATGTCGGTCAGGAAGCGCTCGGCCAGCCGGTGGCGGCGGACGACCCGCTCGGCCAGCGTCTTGCCGGACGGCGTGAGCGAGATGGTGGAGCCGATGTCGACGAGGCCCTCGCTCTCCATCCGGCGGATCATCTCCGACACCGCGGGCCGCGAGACCTCGAGGCGCTCGGCGATGCGGGCCTGGATGACGTCGATGTCGTCCTCCCGGAGCTCCCAGATGGCCTCGCAGTACTCCTCGAACGCGGGGTGGAACTCCTTGGAGCGGCTGCCCTTGGCGTCGGTCGACATGGGTCGGATCCTACTTCCGGCGCGGTGGGTGGGCCGGTCAGCGCCACGCTGCCATCAGACGGCGGCGGTCTACGGGCTGGTCGGCACTGCTCGGGTCGAGTCGCCGCTGCCGAACCTGGACGAGACCTACACCTACGAGTCGACGTTTCTGCGCCGCACGGGCCGCAGCCTGCCTGCCGGTTCGGGTTCTGCGTTGACCTACAGCTACCGCGACGGCACGGCGGACGATCCGTGCACGGCGGGGACCCAGACGATCGCGCAGGCGGGTCGACCCTGGCGGTCGCTCTCTGCTGATCCCGACGGCGCCGGTGCGCAGCAGGCGTTGATGTACGAGAGCGTGTATGACGCCGCGGGCCGGGTGCGCGCCTCGACCAGTGGCCTCAAAGCCGCGGTGGAGACGGGTACCAGCCCGTGGACGTGCACGACCTTCGACTCGCGAGGCCGTCCCACGTCGACGGCGTACCCCGCGTACGGCGGTCAGCCGGCTCGGACGGTGACGGCGAACTACGCGGTCGGCTCCAACCCGCTCGTCACCTCGCTCACCGGTCCGGCCGGCACGATCACGACGACGTCGGATGTGCTGGGTCGGACGGTGAGTACCACCGACGTGTGGGGCGTGGTCACCACCGCGACGTTCGACGCGGTCGGACGACCGTCGGGCACCACGGTCACCAAGGGTGCGGTGTCCAGTGCGCGGACGGTGGACTACGACTCGTGGGGTCGGGTGACGACCAGCCGGCTCGATGGTCAACCGGTGGCGACGTTGACCTACGACGCGGCGGAGCGGGTGACGGCGGTGGCCTATCCGTCGGGGACCGGCAACCGGGGCAACGGCACGAGCGGCAGCTTCGTGTACTCGACGCAGACTGGGTTGAACGACAAGGTGACGTGGAACCAGGCGGGTGGTTCGTTGATGACCTCTGACGAGGTGACGGGTCGGTGGTTGACCAACCGGATCCGCAACCAGGCTGGCGACGGGACCGACGTGAACGGGGGGACCGACAACTACACCTATGACGGTGCGTGGCGGCTCACCTCTGCGGTCACGCCGAACACCGGGGGGTCTCGGACGACGTCGTATGGCTTCGCGGACACGTCGAGTGGTTGTGTGGCGTCTGGGGCGGGGAAGAGCTCGAACCGGACGGGCAAGGTGACGGTGGTCAACGGTGGTGCGCCGGCGGTGGTGGGCTATTGCTATGACCATGCGGATCGGCTGGTGTCGACCACCGATGCCGCGGCTGGCCAGGCCGACATGGCGAACGGGTCGTTGTCCTATGACGATCATGGGAACACGACCCGTGTCGGGTCTCAGACGATGGCCTATGACGCGGCCAACCGCCACCTCATGACCTCCGCGCCGATCGTGTCGGCCGTGATCAACGGACGTCGTCAGATGCTGATGACCTCGACGAGCCCGACCAGATGGCTGACGTCGTCGGCGTTGCGGGTGTAGAGCGGGAGCGATTCAGCGAGGGTGGTCGCTGCGATCAGGAGGTCGACGACGCGAGGTCCACGCGGCTTTCGGCCGGCTGCAGCCGTTGCTGCGAACACTCGGCCGTACGCTCGTGCTGCGTCGACGGTGAACGGCAGAGGGTCGAAGGCCGCTTCCGTTCGCTGCAACCGATCCTGGCGTCGAGCGCGTTCGTCGGAGTCGGACGTGGCATGCGGTCCAGCCGTGAGCTCCGCCATCGTCACAGCGCTGATCGCCACCGCTTCGGGGAGATCGTCGACGGCGATGTGCTCGAGGTCGATGACGACGCTCGTGTCGAGGAGTTCGCGTCCGTGCCGGGAGCGTCAGAAGCGGGGCTCGCTGTCCTGGTCGGCCAACGCATCGAGATCTCGACGGAACCGCGCGGCGTCGATCGGCGGGGCATCCTGCATCGCTGCGAGCGCCACGTCGGCGGCGACGAACCCTCGATGAGCGCGGGAGCGAGCCTGCCGTCCGGCGTTCCGCTGCTCGTGGTCGTGCACGTCCGCCTGCGGCACAATGCCTCTGACGCGCCCGCTGTCGTTGGGAGGCTCTCCCTGGCCGATCTCGCTGCTCACATGGACACTGTGGCACGACGTTCCCCAGGAAGACCGTGTGATCGAGCGATCCGGGCGGCCGAGCCGGTGTCGGGTCGTGTCGGTAGGTTGCGGAGCTGTGGTCGCGCCATCGCAGCCGGCGCCCGTCGGCGATCCTCTCCGAGGCTTCTCGGATGCCGTCCGGGCTTGGTTCGCCACGTCGTTCCCCGAACCGACCGACGCGCAGGCCGGGGCGTGGCCGGCGATCGCGGCGGGCGAGCACACGCTGCTG
>JAPXRJ010000300.1:0-3204 GCA_033813615.1 Microthrixaceae bacterium
GCGACCCACGGATCGGGCCAGTCCTCGTCGGGGCTGAACAGCGGAGTGCCGTCGGGCGTGTACGGGTACTTCGAGCTCAGGTAGCTCGGGTACACGACGTGGTCCGACACGGCGACCGAGTCGAAGCCGGCGTCCTCGGCGGCCCTCGCGATCCGGGGCCAGTCGAGCGGGTTGGAGCCGATGAGTGCTTGCGCGAACTTCACGAGCCCGCCGCCGTCGCCCGCTCGCGGAGCTCGAACTTGAGCACCTTGCCGCTGGCGTTGAGGGGAAGGGCGTCCACGATCTCCACCGTTCGAGGGACCTTGTAGTTGGCCATGTGCTCCTTCGCCCAGGCGATCACCTCGTCGCCGTGGAGCGCAGCGTCGGCGGCGGGGATCACGAACGCAGCCCCGACCTCTCCCATCCGCTCGTCGGGCACGCCGACCACCGCCACCTGAGCGACGCTGGGATGGGTGAGCAGCAGCTTCTCGATCTCTGCCGGGTAGGCGTTGAAGCCACCCACGATGAACATGTCCTTGGTGCGGTCGGTGATCGCCAGGTAGCCGTCCGCGTCGAGGGTGCCGACGTCACCGGTGTGCAGCCAGCCGTCGACGTCGATCGCCTCGGCGGTCTGCTCCGGGTCCTCGAAGTACTCCCGCATGACGTTGTAGCCCCGCACGAGCACCTCGCCGGGCTGGTCTGCTCCGAGCACGGTGCCGTCGGCGTCGACCACGACGACCTCGACGCCGGGAATGGCGCGACCCGAGGTCCGCGAGATCGTCTCGGGCCCGTCCTCCCGACGGCAGACGGTGACCACGCCGCACGCCTCCGTCAGCCCGTACGCCGTGAGCACGGTCTCGAACCCGAGCTCGTCCTCCATGGCCACGACCAGCTCGACGGGCACGACCGCGGCACCGGTGACCGCCAGTCGCAGCGTGTCCACACGACTCCGATCGAACCTGGGGTGCTGCAGCAGCGTCTGGTACAGCGTGGGCGGTCCGGGGATCATGCTGATCCGCTCGGACTCGATCACGTCGATCGCCGCCTCCACGTCGAAGACCGGCAGCGGGACCATCGTCGCCCCGGTCATGAGGCATGCCAGGATGCCGGCCTTGTAGCCGAACGTGTGGAAGAACGGGTTGATGATCAGGTAGCGGTCGGAGCTGGCCAGGCCGACGAGGGTCGACCAGTCCAGGAACGCCCGCAGAGTGGACGCGTGCGTCTGCACCACGCCCTTGGGCGCACCGGTCGTGCCCGACGTGAACAGCACGTCGGACACGTCCGCGCCGTCGACGGCGTTCACCCGGGCATCGAGATCCGCGTCGGTCACGATCGTGGCTTCGGCGAGCAGCTCGTCGAGGAACGAGGCGCCCTCGGGCCGCGAACCGGTGTCGCGCAGCAGCACGACGCGCTCGAGCGTGTCGGGTCGACCGGCGGCGTCGAGCATCGACACGTAGTCGTTGCCCAGGAAGCCCTCGACGGTGAAGAGGAGGCGGGCCCGACTGCGGCGCAGGATGTCGGCCGCTTCGAGACCCTTGTAGCGGGTGTTGAGCGGGACGAGCGCGGCGCCGGCGGACTGCAGGCCGAGCACGGCGACGACCCACTCCCAGCAGTTGGGCGCCCAGATCGCGACTCGGTCACCGGGTTGGATCCCTGCGGCGATCAGGCCCTTCGCGACCGACTCGACCCGACGACGCAGGTCGACGAAGTCGATGCGGATCGGTTCGTCGCCGCCACCGGCCGCTCCGCCGGCGAGGTCGACGACGGCCTCAGCGGTCCCGAACCGGTCTGCCGCGTCGCGCAGCAACGCCGGCACCGACGCCCACCGCAGGTCGCCGCGCGCACCCTCGTCTGTCTGCTCCGTCATGCGCTGCTGCTCCCCGTGGATCTGACGACCGGCAGCGGCCGGCGAGTTGGACTGTACCGGCCGCTCCGCGGCACCGAAGCGGCCCCGGAGCCGACGGTGCCGGTGGCTGAACAGGAACCCGACGATCCGCTCCACGACCGGCCGGGCGAGCGCGGCCCGAGGCGTCACCTCGATCCGATCGGTGACCCTGGTGCCGGTCCCGTCGGCGACGACGTCGCGGTCGTGGCGCCAGCGCGCCTGCAGCAACGAGGTCGAGTCCTCTCGGAACGACCCACCGGCGAGGCCGTGGTCGACGACGTCGTCCAGGCGCAGCGAGTGGCGGTCGAACGGCACGACCCCGAACGCGAGCAGCCAGCTGCGGAACGCCACGCGTCCGAGCAGCGAGCGGTCATCGCCGAGCGAGGCGATGTCGGACACGTCGGCCGGGTGCGTCATCCGCACATACGGCGCCAGCTCCAGGTTCACGCCGGCCATGGACGACGCGTGCGCCCACACGGGCCCTGGCGGCGCCGCCAGCAGGCTGGTCCGCTCGACGACGACCGGAGCGCTCAGTTGCCCTCCCCGAGCGCGCCGGCGGCGCGCAGCGCGGCGATGCGCTCGGCGTCGTAGCCGAGCACGTCCGCGAGCACCGCGTCGTTGTGCTCGCCGACGGTCGGGGCGCGGCTCGGGATCGGCAGGTCGGCGTCGATGAACTTGAGGGGGGTGCCGATCATGTCGGCGCCGTGCTCCTGGTAGGGCATGAAGCCCAACCGGTCGGCGAACTGCGGATCGTCGGCGAGCGTCTTGGGCGAGTTCACCGGGGCGATCGTGGTGTTGACGGTGCCGGACCACTCGACCCATTCGGCGGTGGTGCGGGTCTTGAAGATGTCGGCCAGGATCGCCCGCAGCTCGGTGTTGCCGCGTGCGTGGTCGCCGTAGGTGTTGCCGGGCCAGCGCTCGAACAGGTCCATGCGATCGACACCGGTGCAGAAGTTCTTCCAGAACTCCTGCTCGGACGCCATGAACAGGACGAAGCCGTCGGAGGACTCGTAGACCTGGTAGCGCACGCCCTCCTCCATCCCGGCGGTGCCGGGGGCGCGACGCTCGTAGTCGTCGGAGCGGTTGCCGGTGACCTCGGACTGCGGGCGTTCGTAGGCCTTCCACGTCTCGCTGCGCAGCCAGTCCATCGCCGCCGACGCGTCGGACTGGGCGATCTCCAGGAACGACCCCTCGCCGGTCGCCCGGGCCTTGGTGATGCCGGCCAGGACGCCCAGGGCGCCGAAGAGCGGACCGGCGTGGATGCCGATCGACGCGTGCTCCGGCAGGTACGGGAAGCCCTCGTCGTTGTAGGTGGGGTTCACGATGCCGGCCCACGTGTC
>JAPXRJ010000301.1:0-3203 GCA_033813615.1 Microthrixaceae bacterium
GCATCGACCAGTAGCTGCGCCGGATCGGGGACGTCGTCGAGCGCGACGGGTCGCACGCCCGCCAGCTCAGCTGCCTGCGCCGGGACGAGCGCCACGAGCGGCCGACACGAGCTGAGCCGGGCGACGGTGGCGCTGTGGTGGGACACGCCACGG
Organism: Microthrixaceae bacterium; assembly: GCA_033813615.1. Lineage (GTDB taxonomy): Bacteria > Actinomycetota > Acidimicrobiia > Acidimicrobiales > Microtrichaceae > Dermatobacter. Next base: position 154 of record JAPXRJ010000301.1, read on the forward strand.
TGGCGTGCACGCTCGTCGCCGTCGGAGGCTCGCACGCAGAGCACCGGTTCCCCGCCGAGGGCGGCGGCGGTGTCGAGGATGCCGGCCGCCTCGACCGAGGTGGTGCCCAGCGCGGTACCGGTGCCGACGACGCCGGGGCCCATGCCGACGACCACGACCTCGGCTCCGAGCGCGTGCACGGCGAGTCCGACCGCCGAGGCGACCGACACGGCCTCCATGTCGCCACCGAAGGCGTGTCCGGCGGTCACCGTGGCGCTCAGCGCGCTGCCGGCGCGCAGCGCGTCGACCACGTCGGACAGGGCGATCGGCAGCGCGGCACCGTCGGTCATCACGTACACGACCCGCGTGCCGGGCCGGACCGCGGCGATCGAGAGCACGACGAGCGGGACCTGGCTGTGGACCGTGCACGCCACGACCGGGATGCCGGGGATCGGGTCGTCGCACTCGGGATGCAGGAGCTCCGAGGTGCCGACGTCGGCCTGCAGCGACGTGTAGCGCAGCTTCATCACGTGGTCCGGGCCGGGGAGCTCGAGGTGGTCGCGGGCCAGGTTCCAGTGCACGACGTGCCAGCCGCCGGTGCCGAGGCCGAGCTCGACCGCGGTCGTGTTGAGCACAACGCGGTCGCCCACGGCGCAGTCGCCGACCAGCACTGTGGAGGCGTAGGCACGAGCGCCGGAGCCGTCGGGCATCTGCACCGCGACGCGCTGCAGACCAGGGCGGGCCGAGAGGACCTCGGTGACCGCCGCCGTGCGGAACGTCGGCACGTCAGACGCCGGCCGTCGAGCTGGGGGCGACCTCGGTGTTGGTGATCGGCAGTGCCTCACGGGCCGGCTGGCCTCGGAGCGCTCCGGCGGGCGGGAGGTCGTCGGGGTGCTCGATCGTCACGTCCCAGACCGGCAGCACCAGCGCGGACGCGTGGTCGCCACCTCGTCCGACCTGATGCGTGGCGCCTTCGACCACCGGGTTCTCGAAGCACCAGAACGGGTGGTCGCGCCCCGGCGTCGACAAGGTGAGGCGCAGGCGTGAGCCGGTCCGCACCAGTGCGGTCACGGGGTACACCGGCAGCCGGAAGTGGAGCCACTCCCCTGGCACCAGCGCTCGACGGTCCTCGGGGGCGAACGTGTAGTCGACCCGCAGGTCGTCGGCGCTGGCCTGGTCCTCGACTCGGTGCACCGGACGGTGCCAGCCGCACTGGAGGCGGACCTCGTGGCCGTCGGGCCGCACCTCGGTCAGGGTCGCCTGCACCGCCGTGTCAGAGGTGCCGGGCTTCAGCCACAGGTCGACGTGCCCGGATCCGGCCAGCACCAACGGGGCCTCGAGCGGCTCGGTCTCGTAGGCCGCGGTGCAGGCGTCGTCGAAGCGGGTCCAGCGGATCGGCACGCTCGGCATGGCGAACTGGTTCATGTCGACGAGCAGATCCTTGCAGTACGCCTCGTCGCCGGCCTCCGGGTCGTCGCGGTACTCGTCGGCTCCGGCCGCGTCGGGGACCTCCGCGGCCAGTTGGCCCCCGCCGGCCAGATGCAGGCGGAGCGGGCGGACACCCTCGGGGGGGAACACGTCGGTGCCGACCTCGAACCGGTGTGCGGTCGCGCCGGGGGTGTCGTGGCCGGCACCGTTCTCGAACAGGAGGCGGACCCGGGGCTCGCTCCGGTACTCGGCCAGCGCGGCCTCGACGTCGTCGCCGTGGTGGGAGAAGCGGTCCGATTCGAGCTCGGGGCTGAAGCCGAACACCTCGGCGAACTGCGCCGGCGCGAACATGCGGATCATCTCGTGGACCTTCGGGACCCGTCGGGCGACGTGGAAGTTCAGGAACTCGAACCACCGGAGGATGACCATCGGGCTGTAGCCGTCGGGATGGTGGCCGTTGAACAGCACGTAGCGCTGCTCGGGGCTGTTCGCGAAGTCCTCGAGCATCAAGGCGAACCGGCTGCCGGTCTGCTCGTCCTGCCAGGCCCCGGTCAGGTACACCGGCACGTCGATCTCGCCCACCAGGTCGGCCAGGCACCGGGATCGCTGCAGCACCTGGAAGGACTCCGAGGCGCGGCCGAACTGCTCGAAGTCGAAGTTCTGGCTCCGGATCCGCTGGTTGTCCCGGGCGACGTCGTCGCCCGCCTCGATGCGGCGATGGTCCCAGGCCTGTCCGCCGGCGGCCGTCTGCACGTCCCGCGCCGCGATCCACGCCTTGGTGAAGCCGGAGTTGTAGATCCCGCCCGGCCACTGCTGGCGCCACGGGTCGTCGATCACCGAGAGCGGCGTGATGCAGGCGAGCGACGGTGGCCGGGTGGCGGCCACGTAGAGCTGGGTGATTCCCGGGTAGCTGAGGCCGACCATGCCCACGTGGCCGTGCAGCACCCAGGGTTGACGGGCGACGGTCTCGACGACGTCGTAGCCGTCGGCCGCCTGAGCCGGGCTGAAGACGTCGAACACGCCGCCGGAGCACCCTGTACCGCGCAGGTTCACGCCAACAGCAGCGAAGCCCATGAGGTTGGCGAGCAGCGTGCCGGGCTGCGGGTCGTCAGGGTCCGACGGCGTGTAACCGGAGTACTCGATGACCGTCGGCCACGGCGGCGGTCCGTACAGATCCTCGTTGGGGAACCGGACCATGACCGAGAGCTGCACGCCGTCGCGCATGGTCATGTAGGAGTAGCCCTCGGACAGCTCGCGGTCGTAGAACGACGGGTCGGGTCGGTCCTGGAGGCCGAGCACGGTCACGGCGATCACGTCACCGGTCGAGCCGACGCTCACCGTGTAGTCGCCGGGCGCGAGGGGGCGGCCGTCGGCGACCACTGCGGACAGCGCGGTCGGCGAGTCGACCACGATCGGGGTGTCGGGGACGAACGCCAGGTGGGCGTTGCCCGACGGGTCGGCCACCAACGTGACCAGCTCCGCACCGTCGTCGGCGCGCACCACCAGGTGGGTGCCCGGTGTCGCGCCCGTCGCCGTCAGCGTCCCGACGCCGCCGTTGATCTCGATCCCCACCAGGCCCTGCCTCTCCTGCGCATCGAGCACGCTGATCTACGACTCCTGCTGGTCCACGAGTCGAGCTGTTC
>JAPXRJ010000302.1:0-3198 GCA_033813615.1 Microthrixaceae bacterium
CCGGTCACCACGTTGACGACCCCGGGCGGGAAGCCCGCCTCGTTCATGAGCTCGACCATGCGCAGCACGCCGAGCGGATCCTGCGGCGCCGGCTTGACCACGACCGTGTTGCCCATGGCCAGCGCCGGACCGATCTTGCCGGCCATGTTCGTCATGGGGACGTTGTAGGACGTGATGCAGGTGACCACGCCGACGGGCTGGCGGTTGGCCAGGGCCGAGATGAGCCCACCGGGGGCCAACGGCGTGGTGGGCATGACCGCCGGCGGCAGCGGGGTCATCGTCGGCTCGAGGGCGCCCTTGGCGTAGCGACGCAGCCGTGCCGTCGCCGGGAAGAACTGCATGGACTTGACCGTGCGCGCCGTTGCCCCCGTCTCCGCCTGCAGGACCGGGATGATCTCCTTGCGGTGCGCCTCGATGAGATCTGCTGCCTTGTCGAGCAGCTCCGCACGCTCCTCTGGCGTGGTGCGCGACCACGCCGGGAACGCGTCGGCTGCGGCGTCGACCGCTGCGTTGGCCTGCTCGACCGATGCCTCGGGGGCACGCCCAGCGACCAGCTCGGTGGCCGGGTTGACGATGTCGTAGGTGCCGGCGCCACCCTCGACGGACTCGCCGCCGATGGTCAGCCGGTAGGTGGAGTCCGACAAGTTCAGCGCTCCAGGTCCAGGCCGAGCAGGTCGATCGCGTTGCCGCGGACGAACTTCGAGAACAGCTCCGGGCTGAGGTCGCCCATCAGCTTGAGCGCCGTCTCGCGGGAGTGCGGCCACGTGGAGTCCGAGTGCGGGTAGTCGGTCTCGAAGCAGATGTTGTTGACACCGACCTTCTCGATGTTGTCGAGCCCGTACTCGTCGTCGAAGAAGCAGCCGTAGATCTGGCGGTAGTAGTAGGTCGACGGCGGTTCGGGGACCTTGTCGCCGAAGCCACCCCATGCCCGGTTCTCCTCCCAGACCTTGTCGGCGCGTTCGACGATGTAGGGGATCCAGCCGATCTGGCCTTCGGAGTACGCGAGCTTCAAGTTGGGGTACCGGGCGAGCACACCCGAGAAGAGGAAGTCCGTCATGGACGCCATCGCGTTGTTGAACGTCAGCGTGGAGCCGACCGCAGCCGGGGCGTCGGCCGAGGTGGAGGGCATCTTCGAGCTGGAACCGATGTGCATGTTGACGACGACGCCGGTCTCGGCGCACGCCTCGAACATCGGGTCCCAGTAGCCGCTCGCGTCGTGGATCGACGGCAGGCCCAGGTAGGGAGGGATCTCGGAGAACGTCATGCCCCTGACGCCGCGGGCCGCGTTGCGTCGGATCTCCGCGGCGGCGGCGTGCGGATCCCACAGCTGCACGATGATGCACGGGATCAGGCGCCCGCCGGATCCGCCGCACCACTCCTCGACCTGCCAGTCGTTGTAGGCCTTCACGCACAGATCCGCGAGCTCCTTGTCCTGCGCCTCGTAGAAGCGCTGGCCGCAGAAGCGGGGGAAGCTCGACGGGAACGACATGGACGCCTCGGTCCAGTTGGCGTCCATGTCCTCGAGGCGGGCCACAGGGTCCCAGCAGCCCTTGCGCATCCCTTCGTAGGTGATGCCGGAGACGGTGACCTCGGAGCGGTCGAAGCCGACGGCGCACTCCAGTCGGGTCAGCGGATAGCGGCCGTCCTCGTACTGCCACCAGTCGGCCTCGTCGCCGGAGTCGTCCTCCTCGAAGGAGAAGACGCCGCCGATGAAGTTCATCGTGCCGCGCATCCGGATGGAGCGGGGCATCACGTCCGCGTACTTGGACGGGATCCGGTCGGTCCACACGTTCGGCGGTTCGATGATGTGGTCGTCGACCGAGACGATCTTGGGGATCTCGTTGGGTGGGAGGTCACGAACCCGCTGGGGTGCGCTCTGATCCGAGGTCTGCGCCGCGTCGCTCATGTGGCGATCGTAACCCCACATCTGACGACGTGTCAGGTCAAAACTGGAACACGTTCTACTTTTCTCGGGACGGGCGGCCGCCTTGGTCGAACAGCTGCAGCAGCGGCCCGAGCACCGGGTCCATCTGCGCGTTCGTGAGCATCGTGCCCCCGTCGACCACGACGTTCTGACCGGTGACGTAGCTCGCCTCATCGGAAAGCAGGAACGCGATCAACGACGCCGTCTCCGCAGCGGAGCCGACCCGGCCCATCGGCGTGCGCTCCTCGACCCCGGCCCTTGCGACCGGGTCCTGGAACAGCACGTCGTTGAGCGCGGTGTGGATGAACCCCGGCGAGACGCAGTTGACCCGCACGTCGGGCGCCCACTCGAGCGCGGCCGACGACGTGAGCGCCACCGTTGCGGCCTTGGCCGCCGAGTACGGCGCCTCGCCGCGGGTCGGCCGCACGCCCGACACGCTCGCCAGGTTGACCACCGATGACGGCGCCGCCCTCTCGACCGCCGCTGCCCGCAGGTACGGCGCTGCTGCCCGCAGGCACGCGTACGTGCCGAGGAAGTTGATGCGCCAGATCAGCTCGACGTCGCGGTCGGTGTAGTCCTCGAGCGGCTTCAGGTTGCCGATCCCGGCGTTGTTGACCAGGCCCGACAGCCCGCCGAGCTCGGCGTCGGCCCGGGCGACTGCCTCGTCGACCGCCGAGCTGTCGCCGACGTCGCAGACCAGCGCCAGTCCTCCGATCTCGTCGGCGACCTCCGCAGCCGCTTCCTCGTCGCGGTCGAGCACGCCCACCCGGACCCCCTTCAGCGCGAGCAGACGCGCCGTCGCAGCGCCGATCCCCGAACCCGCGCCCGTGACCACGACGCCGCGGTCCTCCAGGCCCACGCTCATCGCCCACCCCCCGCTCGTGGGCCGATCACGACGGTGGGTTCATCGGTGATCACGAACTCGATCGACGCGGTGTCGATGAACCGCCGCTCGTCCGGGGCGATCAGCTCCGCGTAGGCCGGTTCGGAGATGAAGCCGAGGAAGTCATCGATGCTGTTGAACCGCTGCACTGCGACGCCGTCGACGCCCTCGCTGCCCGACAGCGCGTCCTCACGGTGCCGCGGGTGCTGGGTGTAGCCGACGATGTGGCGCGCCAGCTCAGGCGTGTCGCGGATCAGCGGTCCATGGACGTCGTGCCAGTGGTCCCGGAAGCCCTCGACGCTGAGGCCGTCACGGCGTCGGATGAACGCGAACAACTCGACCATTCGTCCCCCTGTCGGCGTCGCCGAGCAGGCGCCTGGCGACACGGAGC
>JAPXRJ010000303.1:0-3168 GCA_033813615.1 Microthrixaceae bacterium
CCGACGACATCGCCCGGGTCCTGACCACCGCCGCCGAGTACCTGGAGTCGATCGCCGGCCAGACGCTCGAGCTGATGAACGCCGGCGCACGCCTCGACGAGATCGTCCACGCCGTCTCGGTGCCCGGACACCTGACCGGACTGCCCTGGCTGCGGCCGATCTACGACGAGCCCGAGTTCGTGGTCCACAGCCTCTGGCGGCTGTACGGCGGCTGGTACGACGGCAACCCCGCCCACCTCAAGCCGGCGCCCGACGCTCGGTTGGCGGCGGAGCTCGCTGACCTCGCCGGCGGGGCGGTGAGGCTCGCGACGCGTGCCGAGCGCCTGGCCGCGGACGGGGAGCTGCGCCTGGCCGGTCACCTGGCCGAGCTCGCCGCGCAGGCGGCGCCCGACGACCCCGGCGTGCACCGCGTGCGGGCCGAGGTGTTCGGCGCCCGCGCCCGTCACGAGGCGTCGCTGATGGCGAGCGGCATCTTCCTCTGGGCAGCGCACGAGTCGAGCCGCATGGCCGACACCGACACCACGAACGACACCGACAGCACCAACGACACCGACACCACGAACGGCACCGACGAGGGGGATGAGAGATGACGGTCCTGGACAGGTTCAGGGTGGACGGCAAGGTCGCCCTGATCACCGGCGCCGGCAGGGGGATCGGGCGGGCCAGCGCACTGGCGCTCGCCGAGGGCGGGGCCGACGTCGTCGTCGCCGCCCGGACCGCCGAACAGGTCGAGGCCGTCGCCGAGGAGGCCCGCGGGTTCGGCGTTCGAGCCGAACCGGTGGCCTTCGACGTGATGGAGCTCGACCGCTTGGGTGAGCTCGTCGCGATCGCCACCGATCGGCTGGGCGGACTCGACCTGCTGGTCAACAACGCCGGCGGCTCGTTCCCCAAGCCGCTGCTGGAGACGAGCGTGGCGAGCTTCGAGCGGGCCTTCCGATTCAACGTGACGACGGCGTTCGAGCTGACCAAGCAGGCGGTGCCCGCGATGCTGGCCCGCGAAGGCGGCTCGGTCGTCAACATCTCGTCGGCGATCGGGCGGCTGAGCGACCGCGGCTTCGCCGCCTACGGCACGGCCAAAGCCGCGTTGAGCCACCTGACCCGCCTGATGGCGAGGGACCTGTCGCCGCACATCCGGGTGAACGGGATCGCCACCGGTTCGGTCGCGACGTCCGCGCTGGAGATGGTGCTGACCGACGACGGCATCCGCACCGCCATGGAGGAGGCCACTCCCCTCGGGCGGCTCGGCGACCCTGAAGACATCGCCGCCGGCGTGCTCTACCTGTGCTCACCCGCCGGGTCCTTCGTGACCGGCAAGCTGCTCGAGATCGACGGTGGCGTCGAAGAGGCACCGCTCGGGCTCGGCCTCGCAGACCTCGAACTGCTGCACTGAGCTGCCCGGGAACGCACTGAGCAGCCGGGGGAGCGGCTGTGAATCCCGGGGAGCGGCCGGAACGTCTGCAAGTCTCCGTGACAGATCACTCTACGCGGTCGGATCATCACATAGCGTCGGTAGACTCGGCAGCGCATGCGCTGGACCCGGCGGACCGACGGCGACGACCGACTGCACGCGTTCGAGCAGTTGCTCGACCAGCTCTTCGCGCGCTTCCTGAGCGTCACGGGCCCGGAGCTCGACGCAGCGCTGCAGAGCACGGTCGAGGAGCTCGGTCGGTTCGTCGGGACGGACCGGAGCTACATCATCCGCTACGACTGGGACACCGAGACCACCACGATGACCCACGAGTGGTGCAAGGACGGAGTGCCGTCCTGCTTCGACGTGGAGATCGACCTCCCGATGTCGGCCGCACCTCGCCAACAGGCGACGTTGGAAGCGCTCGAGGTCAGCCAGATCGACGACGTCCGGCTGCTCGGACCCGAGTGGGACGACGACCAGGCGTTCCTGGAAGCCGAGGAGATCACCGCGATCCTCGAGGTCCCGTTCGCGATCGAAGGCCGCCTCGCCGGCGTGATCGGCTTCGACATGGTCACCGGCCCGTTCAACTGGCAGCCGACCGACGTGACCGCGCTCAAGGCGGTGGCCTCCTTGTTGGCCAACGTGTTGGCCCGGACGCTCGCAGAGCGCGTGCTCGCCGAGACGAACCGCGAGCTGCGCGCTGTGTTCCGCGACGCGCCGGTCCCTCTCATGCTCCTCGACGACCGCGGGACGGTGCTGCGCGCCAACGACGCAGCGCTCGACGTCTTCGGGATCGACGTCGCCGAGCTCGTCGGCTCCAACTGCCTGCAGCGCATCCACCCCGTGGACCTGACGAAGGTCGCCCCGGCGTGGACGGCGATGCTCGAGGTCGACGGCCCCGATCGCTCCGCGGAGGAGGTGCGCTTCGACACCCCGACGGGCTTCCGGTGGTTCCGCGTGGACGCCGCGGCCACCCGAGGACACGACGGCGAGTTCCGCTACTCCACCGTGCACCTCATCGACATCGACGACGCGCGCCGGACGGCGAACCAGCTCGGTCGCAGCGAACGACGGTTCGGCTCGCTCATCGAGAACATGCCCGACGCGGTGATGCGATTCGACGCCGACCATCGCGTCACCTTCGCCAACCCCGCCGCGATCCGCACGAGCCAGCAGATGGCCGCGGCCGGCACCGTGATGGACGCCGGCTGGCCGCGACTGGAGCGCACGTCGGCGAACGTGCTGTCCGAGTCGCTCACCACGGTGTTCGCCAAGGGCCGTCCGGTCGCCGTCGAGTACTCCGTCGGCACCGGCGATAGCCAGATCTGGTGCGAGTCGACGTTCGTACCGGAGTTCGCGGTGGACGGTTCCGTCGAGTCGGTCCTGCTGGTCGCCCGCGACATCACCGACCGCCGCACCCAGGAGGCCGAACTCGAGCACCAGGCCACCCACGACACGCTGACAGGTCTCCCCAACCGTTCGCTCCTGCTGTCGCTGCTGAGCGCACGGCTGTCACCGAGAGAGATGTCCGGCGATCGCCGACTCGCGCTGATGTTCCTGGACCTCGACCGGTTCAAGACCGTGAACGACACGCTCGGCCACGGCATGGGCGACGCCCTTCTGTGCCAGGTGGCCGAGCGGCTGAGCGCTGCGCTGCGCCCGTCCGACATGCTCGCCCGGCTCGGCGGCGACGAGTTCACCGTGCTCCTGCCCGACATCGGACCGGGCGAGGCGGAGGTGGTGGCGCGCCGCCTGCA
>JAPXRJ010000304.1:0-3108 GCA_033813615.1 Microthrixaceae bacterium
CACCGTCTTCGTGTGGGCGACCAACCCCAAGCCGGGCAAGCAGCCCAGAGCCAAGGGCGTGGCACGCGCTGCAGAGGACGCACCTCCCTCTGGCGAGGCCGATCTTCCCGGCGGCCCTGACCACACCGACGATTCCGACAGCACCGATTCCGACAGCACCGACTCCGACAGCACCGACTCCGACAGCACCGACGAAACTGAGGCCACAGCATGAACCCCGAGATGATGGAAGCGCTCGACGCCCTCGCCGAGAGCCGGGGGATCTCCAAGGACGCGCTGTTCGCGGCGCTGGCCGAGGCGCTGGAAGCCGCGTACAAGAAGCAGAACGACGACTACGAGTTCGTCTGGGTGAACATCGACACCGAGACCGGCGAGATGCGCGTGTTCGCGCAGGAGCTCGACGAGGACAACCTGCCGACCGGACCGGAGATGGACGTCACGCCCGACGACTTCGGCCGGATCGCAGCGCAGACCGTGCGCCAGGTGATGTCCCAGCGGATCCGAGAGGTCGAGCGTGAGCTCAAGTACGAGGAGTATGCGGGCCGGGAGGGCGACATCGTCACCGGGATCATCCAGCAGTCCGACGCTCGCTACACGCTGCTCGACCTCGGCCGCGTGGAGGCGCTGCTGCCGCAGTCGGAGCAGGTCAACTACGAGCGTCCCGAGCCCGGTGAGCGGGTCAAGGCCTACATCGTCGAGGTCCGCAAGACCATCAAGGGCCCGCAGATCGTGGTGTCCCGCACGCATCCGGGCCTGATCCGGCGCCTCTTCGAGCTCGAGGTGCCCGAGATCGCCGACGGCATCGTGGAGATCAAGGCCTGTGCCCGGGAGCCCGGTCAGCGCACCAAGATCGCCGTGTGGTCGAACGATCCCAACGTCGACCCGGTCGGTGCCTGCGTGGGCGCCCGTGGGGCCCGGGTCCGGATGGTCGTCAACGAGCTGCGGGGAGAGAAGATCGACATCGTCCCGTTCAGCGACGACCGCCACGACTTCGTGATGAAGGCCCTCCAGCCCGCGAAGGTCAAGGAGGTCCGCATCGACGAGGAGAACCGGACCGCCGAGGTCATCGTGCCCGACTTCCAGCTCTCGCTCGCGATCGGCAAGGAGGGCCAGAACGCCCGTCTCGCCACGCGCCTGAGCGGTCTGCGCATCGACATCCGCTCCGAGACCGACATCGCCGAGCAAGAGGCCTATGAGCGCACCTACGGCACCGACGCCTATGCCGAGGGCGCCTGGATCGTGGATCCGGAGACCGGCGAGCAGATGTGGCAGCCGAGCGACGGTTCGCCTGCGTGGACCCTCGAGCAGTGGGAGGCCGCTCAGGCCGAGGCTGACGTCGAAGCGGTCGAAGAGGCCGTCGCCGAGGAGTTGGCGGGCGACGTCGCCGAGGCGGTGGACGAGGTCACCGACGTGATCGCCGCGGCGGAGGTCGACGAGGAGGAGTCCGAGCTCGACGAGGTGGCGACCGACGAGGTCGAGTCCGCGCTCGAGGCAGCAGCTGACGAGGCACTGACCGCGGGGACGGCACCGGAACCCGACGGCTCGGACTGAACCGCCCGACGGCACCCGGCCCGGTTGGGAGATGCTGCCCCGGCGTCGTTGACTGGGGGCCAGGATCTGCCGGATCGGTCTCGCCGGGCCGGATGTGGTTCGTGTCCGCGCCGGATCCGTGCTTGGATGGAGGGCCGCTCAAAGGGTCTGTCGCGCCCGAGAGCGGGTCATGGAACACCGTGTGCGAGCGACTGATGGCGAACGACTGACAACGAACGGAACGTCTTGGCAAAGCAGCGTGTCTACGAGCTCGCGAAAGAGCTCGGTCTGACCAACAAGGAGTGCATCGATCTCTGCAACGCGCTCGGGTACGGGGTGAAGAGCCACTCTTCCTCCCTCGACGGCGCGTATGCCGACCAAGTTCGTCGTAAGGCCGAGCGAGAGGGCCTGATCCGCGACGAGCAGCCGGCGGAGGAGAAGCCCGCCAAGAAGGCGGCGGCCAAGAAGGCGCCTGCCAAGAAGGCGCCTGCCAAGAGCGCCCCGGCCGCCGAGGCCGCTGCGCCGGCCACCGATGGTGCCGTGCCGGCCGCAGCTGCGCCCGACGCTCGGGCGGTGCCGGCCCCGCCTGCAACCGCGGCGCCGGCCGAGGCGACCGCGGCGGCCGCACCGGAGCCGACGACGTCGGTGCAATCCGCGCCGGCCGCATCCGCGTCGGTCGAGACGCCCGTTGCTGCGGAGCCCGCCCGCAAGGTTGTGTCGTCGAAGCCGGCCAGCGGTCGTCCCGTTCCCCGACCGGTCGATCCCGACGTCGCCCCAGCTGCCCAGCGTCCGCCTGCGGCCCGCCCCGCCGGTCCGCCCGCCGGTGCAGCACCAGCGGCTCGGGCCCCGCAGGGCCCCCGGACCGGCGCTCCCTCGTCGACCGGTTCCACGCCGACACCTGCCGCACCTGCCGCCTCGACGCCGACCGACACCACGTCCGCTCCGAGCGACACCGCGTCCGCTCCGACGTCGACGTCGCCCGGCGAGGCGCCCGCCCCTGCTGGCCCGCCGCTGTCCAGCTCGGGCAAGCCGATCCCGCCGCCACCCGGTCCGCCGCTGTCGCGAACCGGCAAGCCGATCCCGCCGCCGCCTGGTCTGGGCGGTCGCGGACCCGCTCCGTCCCGTCAGGGCGGTCCGGGCCGATCGCCCGGTGGTCCTCCCGGCCGCGGTCCGCGCCCCGGTGGTGCGCCCGGCGGTCCAGGTGGATCGGGTGGTCCCGGTGGATTCAACCGCGGTCCCGGTGGCGGTTTTCCGCCCGGTGGCGGTGGAGCACCTGGTGGGGGCCCCGGCCGCGGTCGTGGTCCCGGTGGCGGGCCGCGTCCGCCGCGTCGCAAGGGGCGTCGTCGTCGCAACCGCGAAGAGCTCCAGCCGATGGACATCCCCACCTACACGCCGGCCACTGCGCCGGTACCGGAGGGGGTCAGCGTCATCGAGCGGGCGTCCACGCCGCAGGACCTCGGTCCCAAGCTCAACCGCACCGCTGCCGACGTCGTGCGCTTCCTGCTCCAGCAGGGAGAGATGGTCACGGCCACGCAGTCGCTGACCGACGACATGATCGAACTGTTCGCCACCGATGTC
>JAPXRJ010000305.1:0-3102 GCA_033813615.1 Microthrixaceae bacterium
GACGAGCTGGTCGGGGTGATGTCCCGGCAGCGACGACATGAACAACGTCGGGACGACCTCGAAGGTGAAGCTCAGCAGCAGTCGAGCGGTGCGCCACCAGGAGCCGGGCCGCGACAGGCGTCCCTCGGCGTGCAGCTGGACGGCGATCGACCACAGGCAGAGCCATGCCAGCAGCACCAGCGACAGGAGCGCGGCTCGCGCGTAGCGCCATCGGGATCCGTCCACCTCCTCCCACACGTCGAACGCCACCGACTTGTGCTCCACCTCCTCGGCCAGGTGCCACACGAAGAGGTCCGCCGCGACGGGGTCCGCGCCGCGGAGGAACTCCGCCAGGTGGTCGCTCGTCCACCGTGCCAGCGAGTAGGCGATCGTCTCCGACGCCGCGGCGAAGGCGAGGCTGAAGCGGAGCGATCGAGTTCGGTTGAGCCATCCGTAGACCGCCTGCGAGCGATGCTCCGGGCGGCGCAGCCCGCCGAAGCACTCGACGAGTCGACGGTTGAACCGGCGATGCTGGCGCTGGTGCTCGAGCTCCTGGCGGACGAACGTGCGGGCCTCGGCCGCGAGCCCGACGTCGAGTGCCGGGATGGCTCGTCGCACCGACGACGCGAAGTAGGGCTCGACGGCGGGCATCAAGAGCGACACGGCGTTCGCTGCTGCGACGAACTCGCAGGCCGCCGGGTTCCACACGGCATCGTCGACGTCGTCGAGGCCGAAGTCGATCCGTCGCAGCACCGGCCGTGCGGTCGGTGATGGTGAGGTCGCTGGATGGGGCGACAGGGGGAGGGCCATCTCCTCCCATCGGCATGAACCCGTCTGGGATCCAGCATCGACGACGGTCCGGATGCGATCTTCGTGGCGGGACTACGATCCCGGTCACCGACTTCGAACCCCAGCGAGGTGCCGACAACGATGTCCAGGACAACGATGCGATTCACAGCGGTTGCCGCAGCAGCGATCATGGGCCTCGGCCTGGTCGCGTGCAGCAGCGACGACGACTCGTCGTCGGACACCACCGAGGCCAGCGGCGGCGACAGCTCTGCCAAGTTGGTCATCTGCTCCGACATCCCGTACGCACCCATGGAGATGGAGGCGACCGAGGAGACGACACCGAGCGGCTTCACCGGCTTCGACATCGACCTGGTTCAGGCGATCGCCGACGGGGCGGACAAGACGCTCGAGGTGAAGGTCACGCCGTTCGACGGCATCTTCGCCGCCATGGACGCCGGCAACTGCGACGCGGTCATCTCCTCGGTGTCGATCACCGACGAGCGCAAGGCGAACATGGACTTCACCGATCCGTACTTCGACGCCGAGCAGTCGATCCTGACGACCAAGGCCAACGCAGAGAAGTTCACGACGGTCGAGTCGCTCGCCGGCAAGACGATCGGTGTGCAGTCCGGTACCACGGGCGAGGAGTACGTCACCGCGAACAAGCCGGACGGCGCCACCGTCACCGCTCTGCCCGGCGCAGCGGACCTGTTCGCCGCCCTGGAGTCCGGCACCGTGGATGCCGTCATCCAGGACTACCCGATCAACGCCTACCGAGCGGTGCAGGACCCGAACTTCGTCGTCACGGCGAAGATCACGACCGACGAGAAGTACGGCATGGCGACCAAGCTGGACGACTCGGCCACACTCGAGCTGCTGAACAAGGGCCTCGCGGCGGCCAAGTCCGACGGCACCTACGACACGATCTACGAGAAGTACTTCGGCGAGAAGCCGTCGTCCTGATCGACCGCTCCGCGATCGAACCCGCCGGCCGCCGCCGGTGGCGCACCGGTGATCGACGGGGTGCGGCGTCCCGACCGGACGCCGCCCCCCCGCTCGTCGCCGGAGGAGGGACCTGACAGCGCATGACCCGCGCACGACGATCGACGCTCATCCAGTGGGCGGTCTTCCTCGGCGGTCTGGTGGTGGTCGGCGTCGTCCTGGCGCTGACCGTCCGTTGGGGTGCGCTCGCCAACCGGTTCTTCAAGTGGGAGGACTTCTCCGACCAGTTCCCCGGCATCGTCACCGAGGCTGCCCGCAACACCCTCGTGTACACGGCGATCGGCTACGGCGGCGGTCTGGTCATCGGCCTGGTCGTGGCGCTGATGCGCCAATCGACCGTGCTGCCGGCCCGGCTCATCGGGTCGGTCTACGTCGAGCTGTTCCGCGCGCTGCCCGCGCTGCTCACGATCCTCATCGTGGGGTTCGGCCTCCCGATCGCGTTCGGGGCCGAGAACCTCCCGGGCTTCCTCTCCCAACCGTGGGGTGCCGGGTGCCTGGCGCTCGCCCTCGTGGCCGGCGCCTACCTGGCCGAGACGATCCGAGCGGGCATCGAGGCGGTGCCCCGAGGTCAGATCGAGGCGGCTCGCTCGCTCGGGATGCCGGCCGGCGCCACGATGCGATCGATCGTGCTGCCCCAGGCGTTCCGGGTCATCCTGCCGCCGCTCACCAACGAGCTCGTGTTGCTGCTCAAGGACACGTCGCTCCTGGCCGTGCTGGGCGTCGCGATCGGCCAGCGCGAGCTGACGACGTGGGGCCGCACGATCTCGAACTCGATCGGCAACTACACCCCGCTGATAGCCGCTGCGGTCTGCTACCTCGTGATCACCCTGCCACTGACGTTCCTGGCCCGTTGGGTGGAGCGCAGGACCCAGGCGAACCGACGATGAGCGAGGCGCTCGTGCCCGATGCAGCAGACCGTGACGCTCGTCCGACCGTCGACATCCGCTCGCTCTGCAAGAGCTTCGGGTCGAACGAGGTCCTGAAGGGCGTCGACTTCCACGTCGATCATCGCGAGGTGGTCGTGGTGCTGGGTCCATCGGGCTCCGGCAAGTCCACGCTCCTCCGCTGCGTCAACCTGCTGGAGACGCCCGACAGCGGGCAGGTGCTCATCGATGGCATCGACATCTGCGACGACGACACCGACGTCAACGCCGTGCGTCGTCGGATCGGGATGGTGTTCCAGCAGTTCAACCTGTTCCCGCACCTGAGCGTGCTCGACAACGTGACGATCGCCCAGCGAAAGGTGCTCAAGCGCTCCGCAGCAGATGCCGCGGCGGTCGCCCGCCGGAACCTGGAACGCGTCGGTGTCCTGGACAAGGTGGACCACTACCC
>JAPXRJ010000306.1:0-3068 GCA_033813615.1 Microthrixaceae bacterium
GAACCACCCAGTGGCACTCACCGAGAAGAGCCGTTCAGCGCTCTACCAAGGGCTCACCACCATCATCGGCGATCAAGCAGTCGAAGAGATGCTGTCCTACTTCCCCGCACGCGACGTCGAAGAACCCGTCACCAAGGAGTTCCTCCGCGCCGAGATGAACGACCTCCGGGTCGAGATGAGCGACCTCCGCACCGAGTTGGCCTCGATGGAGATCCGCGTCATCGACCGCATGGACACCAAGCTCGACGCGCTCGACCAGAAGCTGACGTCCAAGATCGACGCGCTCGACCAGAAGTTCGGCGCCAGGTTCGACGCGCTCGACCAGAAGTTCGACCAGAAGCTGACGTCGAAGATCGACGCGCTCGACCAGAAGTTCGGCGCCAAGTTCGACCGGCTGTCGGCCTACGCGATCGGCGGCAACGTCGCGACGGCCGCGACGCTGGCCGGTGTGATCTTCATGGCACTGCGTTTCTGATCCACACTGCGCTTCTGAACCACACTCGCACCGGCGACCTGCTCTCGGGTGCGTGCACGCTGGAAGCGGCGATCGCAGCCCCCGGGCCTGGCACCACACGATGCCGACCGGCTGCATCGGTCCTCGACCGAGGACTCACACCCGATCGCTGGGTGCGGTCGGGCTCGGTGCCCCGTTGTCGGTGTCGGTGTCGGGTCCTATCCTGACGAGCACTTCCCCTTCGAACCCCGGACGCGTCACCCGACACGCCGGACGATCCGAAGGAACCACCAGTGGCACTCACCGAGAAGAGCCGTTCAGCGCTCTACCAAGGGCTCACCACCATCATCGACAACCAACAAGCAGTCGAAGAGATGCTGTCCTACTTCCCCGCACGCGACGTCGAAGAACCCGTCACCAAGGAGTTCCTCCGCGCCGAGATGAACGACCTCCGGGTCGAGATGAGCGACCTCCGGGTCGAGATGAGCGACCTCCGCACCGAGATGGCCTCGATGGAGATCCGCATCATCGACCGCATGGACACCAAGCTCGACCGGCTCGACCAGAAGTTCGGCGCCAAGTTCGACCGGCTGTCGGCCTACGCGATCGGCGGCAACGTCGCGACGGCCGCGACGCTGGCCGGCGTGATCTTCATGGCACTGCGTTTCTGAACAACAACCCGCTTCTGAACCACACTCCACTGCTGGCGGTCGCTCCAGGCCGCGGGCCGGATCAGGACCCGATCGACCAGTCCTCGATGGCCAGCCCCGCGCCTGGTCCGTTCAGATCGCTGACCCGGATCCTGGCGGTGCCGACGACGGTGGCGTCGCCCTGGCGTCGAGCCACCAGGTCGACGATCCGCTCCGCGGGCTTGGTCGGCGAGCAGCAGATGATGCCAGCCTCGCCGTCCGCGTCGACGAAGCTGCCGAGCCCGGCGAGGATCATGTTGCCGCCACCGATCGGCACCGGGTCGCCGTCGTTGGTACCGCCGTCGACCCGCGGCGACGGACCGTTCCAGCGGATCGTCAGGTCGTTGCGCGGCATCGACACCTGGCCGAACACGTTGAACGTCGAGGGCCCGGTCGCCGAGTCGTTGCCGATCGTCATGAGCATCGGAGCACGGGGCCGCGTGTAGTCACCGGAGGTGACCGTGGAGAGACGAACCGAGTCGACGCGGACCCCGAAGTAGTCGCACGACGATGCCGACGCGCACCAGACCGGGGCATCGTTGATCCGCAGGTACACCGTCACCGCCGCCGTCGCCCCGATCAACTGCTCGGCGTTCGTCAGCACCGTGCTGCACGTGCCGGCGACTGTCGAGTCGAGCAGGTTCAGGTAGAGGCCCTGTCCCCAGAACGGGACCTTCGGCCAGTTCGCAGTGCACGAACCGGCGCTGCCGCGGAGGTTGCTGATCGTGACCGAGATCGTCGAGTACCGGTCCACCGTCGGCGACCGGTCGACGTCGTAGAGACCCCGTCCGGTGAACCACGCCCGATCCGACGTGTTGCCGGTGATCACGATGCCGGCCGCCTGCAGGGTCCCCGACACCGGGACGTGCGGGTCGCGGGTGTTGTCGAAGCCGCTCACGGTGACGGTCCGGGTGTCGGTCGGACACGTCACGTCGAAGCCCAGGAACCCCGGGACGCACTGCAGGCTGAACCCGGAGTGGGCGCCATCGCTCACCGCACCCGAGGCGCTCGGCAGCAGGTTCGTCGGATCCGACCAGCCGGGGCTCGTCGCCGCGGTCGGGCTGAGGTCCCAGCCGGCCCGAAGCTCGAAGCCGTCGAGCTCGAGCCCGATGTGCACGGTGTTGTAGATCGGAACAGACCGGTACGCCGAGACCTTCAGGTCGACTCCGGCACCCCGGAGCTGCTGGCGGTCGATCTGCACCGAACGACACGGCAGCAGCCCGGCGATCGGATCCGACTCGGTCGACAGCAAGTCGTAGGCCAGCGTGACGTGCCGACCGGAGATCATCGAGTCCGGCGAGTAGGGGAAGAAGGAGCCGCAGAGCGCGGTCGCGCTGCCCGGCAGGTACAGCTTGATCTCGGAGCCGATCGCTCCGTCGTTGTAGATCGCCCAGAGCGTGTCGCGCTCGGTGGCGGTCCCGGTCGCGATGACGTCGAGGCTCGTGACCGGACCCGGCGACGGGGCCGCCGAGCTGGTCTGACCGATCCCCCGGCCCTGGAAGTTCACGTCGCCGATGCAGGCGCCGCCGAAGGCCGCGGTGCAGGAGAACCGGGCCTGGGCACTGCTCCCGTCGACGATCCAACCCCGGTTCGCCGAGCCGTTCAGGAAGGTGGCCGTGCCGCTCGCCAGCGGGAAGCAGCCGATCCAGGGCAGGCAGATCTGACCGGTGGTGCGGAACGACAGCACCGCGGTGCTCACCGCTGGATCGGGTGTGCCACGCCAGCCGCCGTCGGCCGCTCCGGCCTGCCAGATCGCCGCCGGAGAGCTGTTGGTGGCGACGTTGGCGTCACGGTCGCAGATGGCGACCTTGCCGTCGAGCTGACGCAGGGTGGTGCGTGGCGAGAGCACCACCTCGACGCCGTAGGCCGCGTTGTCGCACGCGTTCGGGAACTTGGCAGCGCCCGCCGCGGTCGCGGTGTAGCCC
>JAPXRJ010000307.1:0-3059 GCA_033813615.1 Microthrixaceae bacterium
TGCCGGCGATCGTGTCGATCCACGGCGGTGGCTACGTGATCGGAAGCTACGACATGGACGACGGGGTCTTCGACCGCTGGTGTCCGATGCTCGGGGTGGTCGGGGTGGCGGTCGAGTACCGCCTGGCACCCGAGACGCCGTATCCGGGACCGCTCGAGGACTGCTACGCCGCGCTGCGCTGGACCCACGACCACGCAGGTGAGCTGGGCATCGACCCGACTCGCATCGGCATCGCCGGCACGAGCGCCGGGGGCGGCCTGTCGGCCGCGCTGGCGATCCTGGCTCGTGATCGCGACGAGCTGCCAATAGCGTTCCAGCTGCTCGAGTGCCCGATGGTCGACGACCGCCAGATCACCCCCTCGAGCCGCCTCGACGGCCTCAGGGTGTGGACCCGTGACGACAACACGTTCGGATGGCGGTCCTACCTGGGCGACCTCTACGGCTCCGACGACGTCCCCGGAACCGCGGCTCCGGCGCGCGCACCCGATCTGAGCGGTCTGCCGCCCGCCTACGTGGCCGTCGGCGGCGCAGATGGGTTCCGTGACGAGGACGTCGAGTACGCCCTTCGACTCAGCCAGGCCGGCGTGGCGACGGAGCTGCACGTGTACCCCGGGTACCCGCACGGGGTGACGATGTTCCTGGGCACGATGCAGGCGCAGCGCTGGCAGCGCGACGTCGACAACTGGCTGGCCCGGCAGCTGAACCCGACGGGGTGAAACCGCAGCACACCCGGCGGAACATGGACTAAGGTTTGGACACATGTCCAAGTCCGTGGTGTCTGCCCCTCTGTCGACCGGTGCTGTGTCGACCGGTGCTGGCGCCGTCGGGCCGCGTCCGGTGCTCGTGCCGCGCCGGCACCTGTCGGACCGCCAGGCCCAGACCGTGCAGCGCCTGGTCGACGCGGCGGTCGAGGAGGTGCGTGAGGTCGGCTACGACGGTCTGACGGTCCGCAACGTGGCCCGACGGGCCGGCGTCGCCCCTGCCACGGCGTACAACTACTTCGCGTCCCGTGAGCACCTGGTGACCGAGGTGTTCTGGCGCCGGCTGGAGGAGCTGCCGGACACGGAGCTGGACTTCCGTCGCACCCCGGCCTCGCGGGTGGCAGCGACCGTGTCGCAGTTCGCCAGGGTCGTCGCCGGCGAACCCGAGCTGGCCGCGGCGTGGACCGTTGCCGTGCTGGCCAACGACCCCGACGTCAAGGTGCTCCGCGACCGCATCGGTCTGGAGTGGCGTCGCCGGCTCCAGCGGGCCCTTGGCGACCACGATGACCCGGTCGTGCTGTCGACGCTCGAGTTCTCGGTGTCGGGCGCCATGTTGCAGGCCGGCATGGGCCACCTCTCCTACGACGCCCTGCCGGGAGAGCTGTCGCGCGTCGCCGAGCTGGTTCTCCGATGAGCGCACCCCTCGACCAGCCCGCACGCGAACCGAACCCGGGAGCGACATGAGCACGACGGCGAGCGAAGCGGTCGTCTACGACCCGTACGCCTACGAGATCCACGAGGACCCGTATCCGACCTACGCCCGGCTGCGGGAGGAGGCGCCGCTCTACCACAACGAGGAGCTCGGCTTCTGGGCGTTGTCGCGGCACGCAGACGTGATCGAGGGGTTCCGGGACTTCGAGCGCCTGTCGAACTCCCACGGCGTGTCGCTCGACCCGGCCGCTTCGGGACCGAACGCTCACAGGACCATGTCGTTCCTGGCCATGGACCCTCCGATGCACGGCCGCATGCGGGGCCTGGTGTCCAAGGGCTTCACGCCTCGTCGCGTCGCCGAGTTGGAGCCCCGCATCCGCCAGATCGCACGCGACTACATCGCGGTGATGAAGGAGACCCCCGACGACCTCGATGTCATCGCGGACTTCGCCGGCCGGCTCCCCATGGACGTCATCTCCGAGATGATGGGCGTGCCGCCCGCCGACCGCGAGGAGCTGCGTCGGCTGAGCGACCTGCTGGTGCACCGGGAGGAGGGCGTCCGCGACGTGCCGCCCGAGGGCGCGGCGGCGGCGATGGAGCTGGTCGTCTACTACTCCGACATGCTGGCCCAGCGTCGGCGGCGGCGGACCGACGACCTCACCTCGGCGCTGCTCGATGTGGTCGACGCCGACGGCGACCGCCTCACCGACGACGAGATCATCAGCTTCCTGTTCCTGATGGTCGTCGCGGGCAACGAGACCACGACCAAGCTCCTCGCGAACTCGTGGTACTGGGCGTGGCGCAACCCCGACGAGCGGGCCAAGCCGTTCGCTGATCCGACCTACGTCACCAACTGGGTGGAGGAGACCTTGCGCTACGACACGTCGTCGCAGATGCTCGGCCGCTACACGCTGGCGCCCGTCGAGTCCCATGGCCAGGTCATCCCGGCGGGGGAGCGGGTCCTGCTGCTCGTCGGTTCGGCCAATCGGGACTCGTCGGTGTTCTCCGCCCCCGACGTCTACGACCTGGATCGTCCCGAACCGCTGCCCCAGCTGGCGAGCTTCGGGTTCGGTCGGCACTTCTGCCTGGGGGCATCGCTGGCCCGCCTCGAGGCCCGTGTCGGCCTCGAGGAGCTGGTCGCGGCGTTCAGCGACTACGACATCGACCCGTCGGGCATCGAACGGGTGCACTCGGTCAACGTGCGTGGCTTCGCCAAGGTCCCGACCAGCGTGACCCTCCGGGGCGGCGGCGATGCCGCAGGCGCGGGAGCGGTGGACTGATGCCCCGCTTCGAGCCGCATCCCGATCGGCGTGTCGCGATCGTCACCGGAGCGTCGTCGGGCCACGGCGCAGCGATCGCCCTTCGACTGGCCCAGGCCGGCCACCCGGTCGTGCTCGGGGCCCGTCGCCTGGACCGGATGGAGCAGCTCGCCGAACGGATCGCAGA
Source organism: Microthrixaceae bacterium (assembly GCA_033813615.1). Lineage (GTDB taxonomy): Bacteria > Actinomycetota > Acidimicrobiia > Acidimicrobiales > Microtrichaceae > Dermatobacter. The sequence goes on from JAPXRJ010000307.1 coordinate 2,859, forward strand.
GGGCGGTGGCGAGGCGTTGGCCGTACGGCTCGATCTGACCGACGCGCGCTCGATCGAGGAGTTCGCCCGGCGTGCGGAGCTCGAGATGGGTCCGGTCGAGATCCTCGTGTCCAACGCCGGTGACGTGCAGCCGATCACCACGCTCGCCGATCCGGTCGAGTTCACCCGCCAGCTGCAGGTGAACCTGCTCGGCGCCCAGGC
>JAPXRJ010000308.1:0-3050 GCA_033813615.1 Microthrixaceae bacterium
CGTACGTCAAGCACCTGGCGCTGCCCGCCGCGGTCATGGTGGCGACGACGGTGTTCGGCGGTGCGGGCGGGGTTCTCCTGTCGGCCTGGGCGGTCTGGCTCGCGGGCGTGGCGGCTGCGATCCTGGCGCGCAGGTGCGATGCGACGCTGGCGCCGTTGGCGCTCTGGGCGACCGTGTTCATGTCGCCGCTCGTCTTCGACGCGAACATCGTCGTGTCGACCGGCGCAGCCGCTGCGGCGCTCGGGTTCCTGGTCGCTGCGGTCCTCGCAGTCCGTGACCGCCCGCGCTGGTGGCGTCTGGTGCCGGTCGTCCCACTGGCGTTCACGGTCCCGCTGTGGCGGACCGAAGGGATGTTCGGAATCGCCGCGGTGGCGGTGCTGGCGACGGCCGAACCGATCGTACGGGCGCTCCTGGGCCGTCGCGTCGCCGCCGGCACCTTCATGAGGGTCGCGGCGGGGCTGCTGGCGGGCTGCGCCGGGATCGCCGGCTATGTGCTCGACATCAAGATGGCGGCGAGTGCTGTCGGAGGAGCGCCCCGCGCGTTCGTGCCGTCGACCGAGGGATTCGAGCCGTTCCGGGGTCGCATGTCGGCAGCGTGGACGTCGCTGCTGCGCCCGACCCACGACGTGCCGGCGTGGACCGCCGTGGTGGTGCTGATCGTCCTCGTCCTCGTGGTCACGGCGGCGATGCTCGTCCGTCGAGGTGCTTCGAGCCGTTCGGTCGTCGCGGTCGTGACGTCCGCAGCGGCGTGCTCGTTGCTCCTCTTCCTCGCCCCCGCGGGGCTCGTGACGGGCATGCTCCCGGCGGCGCCGCTGCTGCTCGCGCCGTTGTTGCTCCTGACGGCATCGGAGCTGCGGAGCGACGCCGTTCGAGCTTGCCTCGCCGTGGCCGCACTGACCTCGGCCGGAGTGGTCGCCACCAGCTACCCAGCTGGTGGGGGCGCGGAGTGGGGCGGTCGCTACTTCCACATCGTGGTTCCGCTCCTCGTCCCGCCGGCGTTGCTGGGGTTGCGCTTCGCTCGTGCCCAGCTGACCGGGCGGGCCGCCGTCGTGGCGACGGCGGCCATCGTGGTCCTGGCCATCTCCCCGAGCGTGCTCGCCCTCAGGACCGTCGCCGAGCTGCACCGCGGGTCCGAGATGACCGTCGCGGTCGTGCTCGATCAGGTCGCCGATGCCGAGCGGGCGATGGCTGACGAACCCGGTGGCGCCTCAGGTGATGGTGGCGCGCTCGTCGTCGTGAGCGCCAGACCCACGTTCGGCCGGTTCGCGTGGGATCGCCTCGAGGGCATCCGCCTCTTGAGCGTGGCCGACCCGAGTCGGATCGATGTGGCGTTGGCCGGTGTCTCCGGCACCGATGTCCGGCGTGTCCTCGTCGTCGCCCAGGACGACGAGGAGCCCACGGGCGATCACCTGGGGGACTGGCGGGTTCTCGAGCGCAACGAGGTGGGCGGCTGGCAGTTCACCCGCATGGAGCGGGTCGACGCAACCGATTGACGCGTCGGCGTCGCAGCATCCTCGGTGTGGATCCGATCACGACTGCCAGCCGACGAACACCTGTTCGGGGGCTAGGCTGTGGTGTCGATGGCACCTCCCGCCAAGTCCCGCGCCACGCACCACCCATCCGACACGATCGTCATCCGCGGCGCCAGGGAGCACAACCTGGCCGACGTGTCGCTCGACCTGCCGCGTGATCAGTTGATCGTGTTCACGGGCTTGTCCGGTTCGGGCAAGTCCAGCTTGGCGTTCGACACGATCTACGCCGAGGGCCAACGCCGCTACGTCGAGTCCCTGTCGGCGTATGCCCGTCAGTTCCTCGGCCAGATGGACAAGCCCGACGTCGACGTGATCGAGGGGCTCAGCCCCGCCATCTCGATCGATCAGAAGTCGGCGTCGCGCAACCCGCGGTCCACCGTCGGCACCGTCACCGAGATCTACGACTACCTGCGACTGCTCTTCGCTCGTGTCGGCGTGCCCCACGACCCCGAGACCGGCGAGCGGCTGGTCCGCCAGACGCCTCAGCAGATCGTCGACCGCATACTGCAGCTGCCCGAGGGCACGCGGTTCCAGGTGATCGCTCCGATGGTCCGGGGCCGCAAGGGCACCTACGAGCAGCTGTTCGTCGACGTCGCTCAGCGGGGGTTCAACCGCGTCCGGGTCGACGGCGAGGTCCACGAGCTGCCGGCCGAGATCGAGCTCGCCCGCTACGAGCAGCACACGATCGAGGTGATCATCGACCGGCTCGTGCTGCGAGACGGCATCGAGCGCCGCCTGACCGACTCCATGGAGACAGCGCTCGAACTGGCCGAGGGCATGGCCCAGATCGAGATCGTCCCGGCGAAGGACGCGCCCGCCGATGCCGAGGCGGACCTGCTCACGTTCTCCGAGAAGCTGGCGAGGCCATCGGACGGCAAGTCCTTCGAGGAGCTGGCGCCGCGGAACTTCTCCTTCAACTCGCCCTACGGCGCGTGCCCGGCGTGCGACGGCCTCGGCACCGTGTTCGAAGTGGACCCCGAGTTGGTGGTGCCCGACCCGGAGCAGACCGTCGCCGGTGGTGCGATCGCTCCGTGGGCGTCCGGGCACTCGAAGTACTTCCACCGACTGCTGGAGTCGGTGACCGCCGAGTACAGCATCGACGACCAGCTGCCGTGGCAGGACCTGCCGAAGAAGGACCGGAAGCTGCTGCTGTACGGGATCGGCGACTCGACCCGCGTCGACGTCAAGTTCAAGAACCGCTACGGCCGCACCCGCACCTACACCGCCCGCTACGAGGGGATCATCCCGTACCTCAAGCGGCGGCACGCGGAGGCGGAGTCCGACTCGGCCCGGGAGGCGGTCGAGGGCTACATGCGCCAGGTGCCGTGCTCGGTGTGCGGTGGCGCCCGCCTGAACCCATACGCGCTGGCCGTCACCGTCGACGACCTGAACATGCACCAGCTGTGCGGCCTGAGCATCTCCGAGTCGCGGGACCGGCTGGCCAACCTCCACCTCGACGACCGCCAGGCGCTCATCGCCGAGCGGATCATGAAGGAGATCAACACTCGACTTCAGTTC
>JAPXRJ010000309.1:0-1674 GCA_033813615.1 Microthrixaceae bacterium
CGCGGCGGGGTCGGGTGGGCGCTGAAGGCGATCGTGGTCGACCACCTCACCGTCTCCCGCGCCGCGGCAGGCCTGGGGGTGTCGTGGCACACCGCGAACACCGCGATCCTCGCCGAGGGAAAGCGGCTCATCGCATTCCAGGGTGTAGCGCGGGTCTGAATCCTCCGCTCTCGAGGAGTGATCTGGCGATGTAGTTCGTGAGGTTGCGGAAGCCGAGGGCGGAGCCGCGGAGGTGTTCGAGGCGTCCGTTGATCGCCTCGGTCGGGCCGTTGGAGGTGCCGGGTCGGTCGAAGAACGCGAGGACGTCGACGGCGCGTTGTTTCAGGGTGCGTCCGAGGCGTCGGATCTCGACGAGCGCGGCGGGGACGCCGCTGCTGACTGCATCGATGACGGCTTGCATCATCTGCTTGCCGAGCTTCTTGTCGGGTTCCCGGTACGCGGCGACCATGCGCTGATAGACGCCCCAGGTCGCTTCAACCTCGACGTGCTCCTCGATGGCGAATACCGCTTTCAGGCGTGCGGACTGCTTGTCGGTGAGCAGGCTCGCCCCGGTGTGCAGGGTGCGTCTCGCTTTGTAGAGCGGATCGCTGGCGCGACCACGATGCCCGAGGGTGGCCTGCTGGACGCGTTGCCGGCACCGGTCGAGTGCGTCGCCAGCGAGCCTCACGACGTGGAACGGATCCATCACCGGGACCGCGTCGGGAAGCTCTTCCGCGGCGGCGGTCTTGAACCCGCTGAACCCGTCCATCGCGACCACCTCGATCTTCTCCCGCCACTCTTTCGGGCGCCCGGCAAGCCACTGTTTGAACACCGCCTTCGAACGCCCCTCGACCATGTCCAGCAACCGTGCAGGACCGGTCCTGTTCCGTGTCGGGGTGAGGTCGATGATCACCGTCACGTACTTGTCGCCGAACCTGGTGTGCCGCCAGACGTGCTCATCGACGCCGATCGTGGTGACCCCGTCGAACCGGTGCGGGTCATCGATCAGTCGGCGCTTGCCCTCGGCGATGATCGCGTTATTCGCGGTGTGCCAAGACACTCCGAGACCGGCCGCCGCGCGAGAGACGGTGAGGTGGTCGATCACGATGCCGGTCAGAGCCCACGTGAGCCCACCACGGGAGATCTTCGCTCTGGCCGGCGCCGCCTTCGAGGTGTCTTGCCGCCAGGTCCGCCCGCAGTGCTCACACCGGTAGCGGCGCACCCGCACCAGCAGCGTCGTCGGCCGGTGCCCGAACGGCTCATGCGCCAACCGGCGAGTCACCGTGTCGCGAGGCACACCCTCGGCGCCGCACTTGCGGCACCACGGATCCCGCTCGACGATCCGGCACGCGATCACCGCCCGATCCGGCTCGAGGCGCTGTCCAACGGCTTCCAGACCGAGCTCGTCGAGACGGCAGAACGTGGTCAGATCGGGCGCAGCGAAGGTAGCGTTGAGCAACGTCGAGGTCTTTCGGATGGGCAGTGTAGGAACTTCCATCCTGGAAGACCTCGACCCCTATCCGGCCGACGGCGCGCTAACCCCGACTACACCCTCAACTGCGAAGAGCCCGCAAACAGCACACTCGACCATCACTCAGCAGTTGGACCGAGACTTTCCGCTGCGAGTCCTGTCGGGCGGAAGCGTCGTGCCGCACGTCGACGAGGTTCGCCGGCGCTACGAAGAGCAGAATGACT
>JAPXRJ010000309.1:1684-2558 GCA_033813615.1 Microthrixaceae bacterium
GCTGGGACGCGTCGCCTCAGTAGACCTCTCGGATGAGCTCGAACTGCCCGATAGGCCGCTCGAGGAGTGGGAACTGCGCCTACTGAATCTCTATCTCGATGATGCTCAGAAGAAGCTCGCTCCCTTTGCGGCGTTGCTCCGGAAGGTCGAACTCCTCGAGGAGGTTGTGAACTCCCGGCTGCTGCGAAAGCGCTTGGCGATCACAGCGAAGGATGGGCTGTCGGTTCAGCACCAGTCCGATGACCGGCCGATCAGTCTTGACTCGCTGTCATCGGGTGAGCAGCACGAGATTATCCTCATGTTCGATCTCCTCTTCAACGTGCCCGCCGGCGCCCTCGTGATGATTGATGAGCCGGAGATCTCACTGCACGTGGTCTGGCAGTTGGCCTTTATTCCGGATGTGCAACGGATTGCGGAGTTGGCTGACTTTCGGTTCATTGTCGCCACTCACTCACCGCAAATCATCAATGACGATTGGGACAGGGCGACTGCGCTCGGGCCGGAGGAGGTTCCCTTCGCATGAGGGGGGCCGTAACGCCCACGACCATCTTCGGCACAGTGGCGATGGCGCGCCAAGGGTCGAGTTCCCTGATCCTTGTGGTTGAAGGAGACGACGATCACTTCATGATCAAGGAGCACATCAACGACGGCGACGTGGTCTTGATTGGTGGGAGTGGGAGGCCAAAGGTGCTTGAAGCGGCAGTGAAAGCGGAGCAGCGAGGTGTGCGGGGGGTGCGGTTCCTAGTGGACGCCGACTACGACAGGTTCACTCAGCCAGCTTCGCGCTATCCCTCCAACGTCGTCGCCTCTCAACACCACGACGCGATGATCGACGTGGTGCTCACGAATCCGGCGGTTCTAGACCGCGTGATTG
>JAPXRJ010000309.1:2568-3041 GCA_033813615.1 Microthrixaceae bacterium
CCTCGCACCTCTCCGAATTGTGAACGAAAGAATGGGCTACAACCTCAATCTCAGGGACTTTCCGTTCGGCCGTCTTGCTTCGATCGTGCCGACGGCGGCGGATCTCTCAACGCTCGTCATAGAGCGGTCAGACACAACGCTGACTGCCGCGCAGCTGGAAGCCGAGATAGAAGGCCATCGGTCGCACGCAGGCACTGACGTCGCGGTGCTTGCCGGGGACCATGACCTCTTCCGAGCTCTGGCGCGAGTTCTTGTTGATCACGGCGTGAACGTTCGAGCAGACTTCCTGTGGTCGGGGTTCATGTCCGCTGTCGACTGCGGGGTATTGGCTGTGGTGCCCTGGTATCAGGAACTGCTCGACTGGGGCGTAGCGAATTCGCGTGCCACCTTCAACTGCAAGCTTGCTGCTTAGTCGCCGCTCGCTCGCGGTAGATAAGCGGCTCTTCGCAGTTGAGGGTGTAGTCGGGGTTAGC
>JAPXRJ010000310.1:0-3030 GCA_033813615.1 Microthrixaceae bacterium
CCCACGCGGAGTTGACGCCGCCAGCGGCCGGGCGTCGCCGACGTCACCGGTGCCGGGGGCCCACCAGGAGCGTCGATGGCACCAGGCGGACCAGCGTTGCCACCGATGCTGGCCGACACCGACACCCTCAGCACAGTCACGCACGGCCACAGCACGCCGACCACCACGACCCCGAGCGCCGCGGCCCACACGAAGCCGGCCATGTCGGGGTCTGCCACCTGCGGGCCGATCAGCACGAAGAGGACGACTGCCAGGGTGACGATCACCCCGGTGATCGTCGGCTGCACCCGGAACCTTCGCACGGTGCGCGTGTCGGCCGGCAGCGTCGTCACATCCACCTGCCGGCCCAGTCGCATCCGAACAGCGTCACACATCGGTGTGACAACGCGAGCGCGGCGGCGCTGTCGGGCTCTTCGCGAGATCTACCGGGCCGTCAACGACGTGGTGCCGGTACCGGTCGAACCCGACGTGACCACGAAGTCGGTCGCTGAGGCCCGCGTCGCGCCGCCCACCCACGTTCGGAGGTGCCGTCCCGACGGCGGCACGACCTGCACCTCGTAGGTGCCCGCCGGCAACGGCACCGACCAGGTCCCGTCAGCGGCCGACACGGCGACCGCCCGCGGCGTCGCACCCGTGGTCGAGTAGACCCGAACCTGCGCGCCACGCAGCGAACCCGACGTCGTCGTCACCGTGCCGTTCAGGCCTCCAGGAGCCGGCACCACGAACGTGAACTTGGAACCAGCACCCGTCGGCGTGGTCCCACCCGGGGTCGTCACCGCAACATCCACTAGACCGGCCGCGTGAGCCGGGCTGACAGCGGTCACCGTCGAAGCGTTCACCACCGAGAAGCTCGCCGCCGGAGTGCCACCGAAGGACACACCCGTCGCACCCGTCAGATCAGTGCCGGTGATCGTCACCGACGTCCCACCCACGGTCGGACCCGACGCCGGCGACACGGCGGTCAACGTCGGAGCCAGCGGGTTGATCACCAGCGTGATGACCGCGGTGAGCGTGCGCGCCGAGCGGTCGGTCACCCGGACGGTGAAGATCGAGGTGCCGGCCGCGGTCGGCGTCCCGGTGACCTTCCCGATGCTGTTGAGGACGGTGCCGGCCGGCAGGGAGCCCGACTCCAACGTCCAGACGTAGGACGGGCGACCGCCGGACGCGTTCAGCGACGCCGAGTAGTAGCTGCCGACGTCCCCAGAGCTCATCGTCTGGTTGGAGGACGAGAGCGGCGCCGAGACGGTGAGCGTGATCACGCTCGACACCGTGCGCGCGGCCGAGTCGGTCATCTGGATCGTCAGCACTCGAGTGCCCGTTGACGAGGTCGTGCCGGAGACGACCGCGCCCGACAGCGACAGCCCGGTTGGCAGGGCGCCGGAGGTGATCGACCACGTGTAGGGGGCGGAACCTCCCGCGCCGGTCAGCGTGGTGGAGTACGCCGTGCCGGTCGTGGCGTCGGGCAGGTTCTGGCTGGTGATCCTGACGCCGGGCGTCACCGTGAAGGCCCGGGTCGACGACAGCGATGCTGTGTCGGTGACCCGAAGCGTGAAGTTGGCGGTCGACGTCGACGTCGGCGTGCCCGAGAGGGTTCCGGTCGCGCTCAGGCTGAGCCCAGCCGGCAGCGCTCCTGACCCGAGCGACCACGTCCGGCTGCCCGTGCCACCGGCGGCGGAGAGGATCGCCGAGTACGGCTGGCCGACCACCGTGGACGGCAGCGAGGTCGTCGTGATGACCGGAGCGGCGTTGGCGGCGACCGACATGCTGTAGCGGCCGACGCTGGCGTAGTCGGAGTAGCCGGTGGTGGCGACGTTGCCGGAGCCCACGCCGTCGACCTGGACGTAGTACGTACCGGCCGCGACCGTGGACGTGAGCGACGCGGCCAGACCTGATGCGGCGTCGTCGCTGATGCGAGCCGACGCCGGGTCGGCCGACGCCACGACAGTCCCCGCCGAGTTGTACAGGCTGATCTTGACGTCCAGGTTCGGTGACAGGACCGCCGGGGTCGCGGACAGGGTGACGGGCCCGCCGGCCGAGGTGAAGCTGAACCAGTCGATGTCGGCAGCGGTGGAGATCTCGCCCTCGATACCCGCGGGCAGCGCGCTCAGCGCGGTCGCCGAGGCCCGGACATCGGCGTGGTCGTCGGACCGCGGCGTTCCGCCGTTGGCGGCGATGATCGAGAAGTCGTCCTCTGTGTTGTTCGCGCCGGCGTACTCGCCCTTGCTGAACTGGGTGACCGGTTGGCCGTAGCCGGTGCCCATGATCGGCGCCCACGCGCCGGCACCCTCGTAGTAGTCCTGGCTCGACGTTCCGTCGTGGTTGAGACCGAGGTTGTGGCCGACCTCGTGGCTCGTCGCCTCGGCGATCGTCTTGGAGCTCGTTCCGTCCGAGAGGCTGTTCGCGAACATGAGCGCCGGTTGGTAGTAGGAGTGGCTCGAACCGGGCCAGCCGTCGTACACGCCGATGTAGGCGATGCCGCCGCAGTCGCAGAGCGACGCGATGACAGCGTCGTCGGTGACCACCGCCAGCGTCCCGTACCGCGTGTCGTCGTCGGAGGAGCGATCGATGGCGTCGTAGCCGGGGTCCTGGGTGGTGACGTCGATGTCGAACGGCGCGAAGTCCTCGCTCACGCGCCGCCACACGTCCTGGATGATGTCCTGCTCGGCGTTCGAGAACGACGAGCCGTTGCCGTCGCTGTCGTAGGGCAGCAGGTCCCAGCCTGCGCCGTCGTTGTACGACTCGTTCCACCCGGTGCCCTCGAGTCGGTGCCCGTCGAAGTCGAGGTAGATCGTGCGCAACGCGCCCGGGCGGCTGTGCAGGGTGAACGTCGACGAGTACGGCAGGACCGCCGCCTGGGGCAGCGGTGCGCCCTGCGGTCCAACTGTGTCGGCGGGCACGACCGGCTCCTCGAAGTACAGGGCGCCGCACTGGTCGATGCGCGCCGACGAGTCCTCGATGAGCGTCTCCCGGAGCTCGACCGGCGTCATGTCGATCCGCTCTGCCGCGGCGTCGATGTCCGAACCGAGCCGG
>JAPXRJ010000311.1:0-3025 GCA_033813615.1 Microthrixaceae bacterium
CCTCGGTCATCCGGGTGAAGCTGAACGACAACACGGCGAGCAGGACGCCACCCGCCATCGCCAGTCCGAACGAGAGGCCGAAGTTCCCTGCGGCGGAGTTCACCCCGGCGGCTTCGCTGACCCGTTCCTCGGGTACCGGGGCGAGCGTGTAGTTGTTCAGCTGCGATACCAACAGGCCCAGTCCTGCGCCGACGACCACCAGCGGGATCGCGAGCCACCAGCCGGACTCGACACGCGGCACCAACGGGATGATGGCGGCCATGCCGACGGTGGTGAGCGCGAATCCGGCACGGATGATCGCCGAGGGTCGACGGCCACCGGCCTTCTTGCCGGCCAGGATGGCGACGGCGAACATCGTGAGGGACAGCGGCGCCATCGACAGACCGGTTCGCAGCGCGTCGTACTCCAGCGTCATCTGGAGGAACAATGGCAACGCGATCATGGCGCCGCCGAGCGTGGTGTTCTGCAGCGCCTGGCCCGTAGCGCCGGCAGTGAAGTTGGGGTGCCGGAACAGGTCCGGGTCCAACAACGTGACCTTCCCCACCCGCTTGCGGTGCACCAACCACCAGGCCAGCGCAGCCAGCGCGGCGACGCCGACCGACATCATCAGTCCTACGAGCTCGCCGCCCTCCTGCCACATCAGGATGCCGAGTACGACACCACCCATACCCACGACCGACAGGACGGCACCGACGACGTCGATCTTGCGAGAGCCGGTGTAAGGCACGTCGCGGATCAAACCGATCCGGGCCAGCACGATGGCGATGATCACCACCTCCATGGCGAACCCCACCCGCCACGACAGGAACGTGGTCACGAACCCTCCGAGCAGCGGTCCGACCGCAGCAGCGATCGCCGCAGCCGCGCCGACCAGGGCATAGGCCTGCTTCCTCATCGACCCGCTGAAGTTGCCGTGGATCAGCGACTGCATCGCCGGCAGCAGAAGCGAGGCGCCGAGACCGCCGATCACGGCCCAGAACACCACGATCGCCGTCAGGCTCTGCGCCAGCGTCATCGCCAGCGCGCCGAGGGCATACGCGCACAGGCCGATCACGTAGGCGCGCTTGCGGCCGATCAGGTCGCTGACCTTGCTGCTGATCAGGATGAAGGCGGCGGACACCAGGGCTTCGAGCGCGATCGCCGACTGCACGCCGCTCGCGGTGGTGTCCAGGTCGTCGATCACCGCAGCGATCGACACGTTCATCAGCGACGTGTCGACCACGAGCACGAACATCGCCATCGCGAGCAGAACGGCCAGATGCCGACTGCCCTCGGATGCGTCCGTCGGATCGGCAGCCGACGAGCCGGTCATTGCAGTTCATCCCCTTCCCAGGTCGCGTGGGACCAAGGATCACCCTACGGCGACCCCGGACCGACCGGCGGCACCGACCACGCGGGAGTGACCGGACCCTGCAGAGTCCTGACGGGTCCGGTCGACCCGGGTTCGTGCGCAGTCCTATCAGGGTCAGTTCCCTATCAGGGTCAGTTCGCCGTGATGACCCCGCAGGCGACCCGAGCCCCGCTGTTGCCGGTCGGATCGGTGACCAGGTCGTCCTCAGCTGCGTGGATGACGAGGGCGCTGCCGTCCGCGTCGAAGACCGAGTGGGCCCCGGCGGAGAGCGTGAGGCGATCGGTGGTGGTGTGGAGGTGACCGAAGCCTGCCCGGTTCACCCTGAGGTTCGGGAGGTCACCGGCGTGCGAGCCGTGAGTGACCCCTGCCGGGTTGTGGTGGCTGCCGGCGCCGGAGAACGAAGCCGTCGCTGACGAGCAGCTCGCGACGTTGTGGACGTGGATGCCGTGTCGCCCCGGTGTCATGGCCCGCACGTGGACGGGGATCCTCCTTGGTCTCGGCACGTCTCGTGCCCTGCTCCACCTGTCGCGTCGAGTCACCGCGGCGGTTCTCCGAGCCGGATCCCCACTCCGAGAACCGTTCGGGGGTCGCGGCGCGACAGTGGTCACATGGGCGACATCCCCGGGGACGCGACGCATGGCCGGACGGCACAGCTGTCCGACACCGCGTTGGTCGAGCTGGTCGTCGATCGCGACCTGGACGCCCTGCGGGAGTTGCACGACCGCCACGCACCCTGGTTGATCGCCCGGTTGCGACGACGCTGCGGCGACCCCGACGTGGTGGCCGAAGTGGTGCAGGACACCTTCCATGCCGTGTGGCGCGGCGCGCGGCGCTACGACGGCTCCGGCGAGGTGGCGGCGTGGATCTGGGGAATCGGTGTTCGCCAGCTGATCGGACGGCTCCGACGGCGCGGCGCTCCGACGCCGGTGAGCGACGACGCGCTCGTGGCGCTCGCCGGCATCAGAGGCCGTGACGACCTGCATCGATCGGCGGAAGACGCTGTGCTGGTGGGCACCGAGCACGGCGACCTGCACGGTGCGTTGTCCGCCCTGTCACCCGAGCTGCGGGCCGTGGTGCAGGCGACGGTGCTCGACGGTCTCACCACCCGAGAGGCAGCACGACTGCTCGGCATCCCGAGCGGCACGGTCAAGACCCGGATGCGGCGGGCCCGCATCCAGCTCAGAGGAGCCCTCACATGACCTGGCACATCGTCGGCGGACAGATCGACGACTACCTCGACGGCGGGGTCGACGGCCCGGTCGCCGCGTCGATCGAAGCCCACATCGTCACCTGCTCGGACTGCCGGGACCGCCTCGCACAACGCACGCCGGCACAGGAGTTGGCGGCGTCGTGGGAGGGAGTCGAGCGGCGCATCGACGCCGACCCTGTCGGCGGGCCGGCGCGCCTGCTGCGTCGACTGGGGGTGAGCGAGCGTCACGTGCGCCTGCTGGCTCCCACGGTGCCGCTCCGCCTGGCGTGGCTGGCCTCCGTGGCGCTCGCGCTCGGCACGGCGGCGCTGCTGGCACGCGGCGCGCCCGGCGGCGCCGCGGTCCGAGTGCTGGTGTACCTGACGGTCGCTGCGATCGTGCCGCTCGCCGCGGTCGCCGCGGCGTTGAGCGCGGCATCGGAGCCTGCCGCCGAGGTCGCCGTCGCAGCACCGCTCGAGGCCGTTCA
>JAPXRJ010000312.1:0-3006 GCA_033813615.1 Microthrixaceae bacterium
CCTCGATCATCTGCTCGAGCAGGTCGCGCAGGCCGGCGGTCTTGAGGTTGCTCATCGTCCGCCCCGGCGTGGTCTCGCCCTTCTCCCACTCCATCCACTGTGCGAGGAGCTTGGCGGGATCTGGTGCGGGGCGGTTCTCCATGCGCCAGAGCCTACGGCTCTCCATGGGCGCCAGCCCACGGCCGACCCGAACTTGGGGGAATCCGACGTGTGAGCGGTCGAAATCCCCCAAGATCGAGGCGCGGTCCGACAGCCAGGCGGACGCGACGAGGCCCGGACCGCAACCGGTCCGGGCCTCGCTCGCAGTGCTGTTCGCTCAGGCGAGCGGTGTCATCCCAGAGGGGACGTCACATCATGCCGCCCATGCCACCCATGCCGCCCATGTCGGGCATGCCGCCACCGGCGCCAGCCTCTTCGGGCTTGTCGGCGACGAGGGCCTCGGTGGTGAGGAGCAGGGAGGCGATCGACGCCGCGTTCTGCAGCGCCGCACGGGTCACCTTGGCCGGGTCGATGACGCCGGCCTTCAGCAGGTCCTCGAACTCGCCCGTGGCGGCGTTGAGGCCGACCGAGCCCGTCTCACGCTCGAGCTGCTGGACGACGACCGCACCCTCGAGTCCGGCGTTGTCGGCGATGAGCCGGGCCGGAGCGTCGAGCGAGCGCAGCACGATGCGGGCACCGGTGCGCTCGTCACCGTCGAGCGCCTCGACGGAATCGGACACGGCCGACTTGGCACGGACCAGGGCGGTGCCGCCGCCGGCGACCACACCCTCCTCGATGGCAGCGCGGGTCGCGGACAGCGCGTCCTCGATGCGGTGCTTCTTCTCCTTGAGCTCCACCTCGGTGGCGGCGCCGACCTTGACGACGGCCACACCGCCGCTGAGCTTGGCGAGGCGCTCCTGGAGCTTCTCGCGGTCCCAGTCGGAGTCGGTGTTGTCGATCTCGGCCTTGATCTGAGCGACGCGACCGGCGACGTCCTCGCTGTCGCCTGCGCCCTCGATGATCGTGGTGTCGTCCTTGGTGATGACGATCTTGCGGGCCTGGCCGAGCAGGTCGAGGGTGGTGTTGTCGAGCTTGAGGCCGACCTCCTCGGCGATGACCTGACCACCGGTGAGGATGGCCATGTCCTGCAGCATCGCCTTGCGACGCTCGCCGAAGCCCGGTGCCTTGACGGCGACCGAGTTGAACGTGCCACGGATCTTGTTGACGACCAGGGTGGCCAGCGCCTCGCCCTCGACGTCCTCGGCGATGATCAGCAGCGCCTTGCCCGACTGCATGACCTTCTCGAGCACGGGGACCAGGTCCTGCACGGAGCCGATCTTGCCGTTCACGAAGAGGACGTAGGGGTTCTCGAGCACCGCTTCCTGGCGCTCGGCGTCGGTCACGAAGTACGGCGAGAGGTAGCCCTTGTCGAACTGCATGCCCTCGGTGAAGTCGAGCTCGATGCCGAAGGTGTTGGACTCCTCGACGGTCACCACGCCGTCCTTGCCGACCTTGTCGATGGCATCGGCGATGACCTCGCCGATCTTCGGGTCGGCAGCGGAGATGGCGGCGACCTGGGCGATCTCGGACTTCTCGTCGATCTCCTTGGCCTGATCGGCGATCGAGTCGACCGCGGCGGTGACCGCGACCTCGATGCCCCGCTTCACGCCGACCGGGTTGGCACCGGCGGCGACGTTGCGCAGGCCCTCGCGGACCAGCGCCTGGGCCAGCACGGTGGCGGTGGTGGTGCCGTCGCCCGCGATGTCGTTGGTCTTGGTCGCCACCTCCTTCACCAGCTGTGCGCCCATGTTCTCGAAGGGGTCCTCGAGCTCGATCTCACGGGCGATGGACACGCCGTCGTTGGTGATCGTCGGCGCGCCGAACTTCTTGTCGAGCACGACGTTGCGGCCCTTGGGGCCGATCGTCACCTTCACGGCGTCGGCCAGCTTGTTCACCCCGGCCTCGAGGGAGCGACGAGCTTCGTCGTCGAACTTCAGGATCTTTGACATGTGATGCGTTCTCTCGTTCTCAGTTGCTTGCGTTCGTTCAGGACGTCTCGTTCCGGGTGCGAGCGGTCAGCTCGTCACTTGACGATGGCGAGGATGTCTCGACCGGAGAGGACCAACACGTCCTCGCCGTCCTGGGAGACCTCGGTGCCGCCGTACTTCGAGTAGACGACGGTGTCGCCGACGTTGATGTCGAGCGGGATCAGCTCGCCGGAGTCGGACCGACGGCCGGGTCCGACAGCCAGGACCTCGCCCTGCTGGGGCTTCTCCTTGGCGGTGTCGGGGATGACGAGACCGCTGGCGGTCTTCTCCTCGGCCTCGGCGGGCCGGACGACGATGCGATCCTCGAGGGGCTGCAGGCTCATTGGTGCTGTTCCTCCGTTGGCGTTGAGCACTCACTGTTGTGTGCCGAGTGCTCGTTAGCACTCGTATGTGGCGAGTGCCAAAGTTAGCACTCGATCCACGCGAGTGCTCGCCGTCTCCTCGGGAATTCCAGGGACCCGGCAACTCCCTCAGGAAGTTGAGTCGCACGCGCTCAGGTTTCGGCCCGTCGCACGGGCTCCCGAGGAGCGGCGGGACCTGCGGCCGACCTCGTCAGGATGCCGGGGCGTAGGCACGGACGAATCGGGTGACGAGCTCGTCGACGAACTCGTCGTCGAACGTCGCCCCGTCGGAGAGCGCGAGCGCCAGCAGCGGACCGACCAGGTAGCGACCGGTGCGTTCGGGGTCGGCCAGCACGACCGGGTCGAGCACACCCTCGTCCACGCAACGGCCCAGCACCTCGGCAGCCAGTGCCCGCTGGGCGACGCTCAAGTCCTTGTCGATGTCGGACAACGCGTCGGACTGCGACTTGAGCAGCACGAGGGCCGGGAAGAGCCGCCGCCACTGCGGATCCGACAGCGCGGCGGCGAACTGGCCGACCACATCACGCAACGCTGCCACCCCTTGGACCTCGGGGCCGGGCATCTCGAGTGTGGGCATGCACGAGGCGAACACGTCGGTGACCAGGTCGTCACGGGTC
>JAPXRJ010000313.1:0-3003 GCA_033813615.1 Microthrixaceae bacterium
TGGTCTGCAGGACGACCGGCGCCTCATCCGAGGCTGCTTCGTGATCCATGTGCCGCAGGCTACGACCGCGTCGATGGCGGTCGACGGTCACCGTGCGTCCCCATCGTGCGTCCGTATCCACCGCCGCCACCACCGACGGTGGTCGTCGACGGGGTATGGGCCATTTGACCCATGCGGATCCTCACACGGCACCGGTCGGCGCCGATCGGGAGGCATGCGTTTGCACCGATTCCGACACGTCGTCCCGATGGCACTCGTCGCCCTCTCCGCACTGCTCATCGGCGCTCTGTGGTCGCCGGCGATGGCCGCGGCACTGCCCGATTCGGCGTCAGCCGGCAAGGGAACGTCGCCGAGCAGCGGCACCAGGAGCACGAACAGCACCAAGAGCACGACCAAGAAGTCAGCGTCGACAGGGGCCGCCGCGGGCAAGCGGACCCACATCGTCGGTCGCGGCGACACGGTCGCCAGGATCGCCAAGCGCTACGGGGTGTCCGCCGACGCGATCCGTGCCGCGAACGGCATCGTCGACGACAAGCTCTTCGTCAGCTCCCGTCTGATCATCGACGGATCGGCCGCCGGTCCGACGGCCTCGACGGGGTCCAGGGTCTCCAAGGTCTCGAAGGCCGGGACCTACACGATCAAGGACGGCGACACGCTGTCGGGGATCGCCAGCCGGCAGGGCGTGTCGCTCTCCGCCCTGCTGTCGGCCAACGGGCTGCGCTCGACGAGCCTCATCCTGCCGGGCGACACGCTCACCGTTCCCTCGTCGTCGGGCGGTGTCGGCTCGTCGTCGGCGACGTCGTCGGTCAAGGGCCGCTCGTCGGGTTCGGTCGGGCCGGACCTCCGCTGCCCGGTGCCCAGCGCGTCGTTCATGAACGACTGGGGCTTCCCCCGCGACGGTGGTGGACGCTTCCACGAGGGAAGCGACCTGTTCGCCCGGAAGGGCACGCCGATCGTGGCGCCCGCATCGGGCAGTGTGGTGTTCGGCAAGGGCGGCCGAGGCGGCAACACCTTCACGCTCACCACGGCGTCGGGTTGGGAGATCTACGGCGCCCACATGAACACGACGGTCGGATCGTCCCGGGTCGTGAAGGCTGGCGAACTCATCGGCACGGTCGGCAACACCGGCAACGCAGCGGGCGGCGACACGCACCTGCACATGGGCGTGAAGCGCGTCGGTGGCCCGGCCATGAACCCGTACCCATCGGTGAAGGCCGCCTGCGGCTGACCTGATCCGGGTCAGCTCGCGGCAGGCAGCGACCTCAGCGGCTCGGGGCGATGACCCGCTCGCCGAACGCGGCGAGCATGTCGGCGGTGTCGTTCATGAACGCGAACGCCGGCACGATGATGCGGTCGACGCCCTTGCCGGCAAGCTCCTCGATCTCCGCTGCAGGGTCGTCGCCGAACACGCCGACGGATCCCGTGCTCACCGTGATCGCCGAGGGGTCGCGGCCGGCGTCCGCCGCGGTCTGGCGCATGACGTCGACGAGCTCGGCGATGTCGCCCTTGGCGGGGAAGAAGCCGTCGCCCAGTCGGCCGGCGCGTCGGGCAGCCGGCACCGAGTGACCGCCGATCGTGATGGGCACGGAGCTCCCCGCCGGCTTGGGGTTCACGCTCGCGCCGGAGAACGAGGTGAACTCGCCGTCGAAGTCGACGTGGTCGTCCGCCCACAGCGCCCGCATGGCCGCGATGTACTCGTCGGTCCGGGCGCCGCGACGCTCGAAGGGCACGCCGAGCGCGTCGAACTCCTCCTCGAGCCAGCCGACACCGACGCCGAGCTCGACCCGGCCGCCGGACAGTCGGTCGAGCGTGGCGACCTCCTTCGCCAGGATCAGCGGGTTGCGCTGCGGGAGGATCAGGATCCCGGTGCCGAGACGCAGGGTCGTGGTCGCCGCGGCCACGAACGACAGCCAGATCAGCGGGTCGGGGATGGGCGACGAGGCGTCTGCGGCCATCTTGCCGCTGCGGTCGTAGGGGTACTCGGACTGGTAGCCGTCGGGGAAGATCACGTGCTCGACGGTCCACAGCGAGTCGAAGCCGGCGGACTCGGCCGACTGCGCCAGGGCGACCAGGCCGGCGTGCTCGGTGAACTGCAGGGTGTTGGCGAAGGCGATCCCGAACTCCATGTTCGACATCATCGCGTTTCAGGCGGTGGGGTGAGCGGCGCGGTCGGCGACGACGACCGATCGCGGCGCCTCGACCAGCGACGCCGGGTACGCCGGCTCGCCGGCGAGCAGCCCGGACAGCGCCTCGGCCTTGTCGGCACCCGTGACGAGCCAGAGCAGCTGATCGCAGCGACCGAGCGCCGGGTAGGTGAGCGTCATGCGTCGGCTGCCCTGGTACGCCCTCGACGTGACCGCCACCGCCAGGTCGCGCACGCCGAGCACATCGTCACCCGGGACGAGCGACGCGGTGTGGCCGTCGGGTCCGAGACCCAGGTGGACGAGGTCGAACCGCTCGGGGAGCGACTCGGCGTAGCCGCCGCACGTTCCGGCGATGAGGTCCTCGTCGGTCGTCGCCCCACCGGGCCCGCCCCCGAGCAGGGCCTCGACCGGCATCGGGTGCAGCGTGACCGGCAGCGACCCGACCGCTCGGTCCAGGCCCACGAGGTTGCGGATCGGATCGCCGGCCGCAGCGATGCGCTCGTCGACCTGCCAGATCGACATCGCGCTCCACGGCAGGTCGTGTCGAGCCAGCTCGGCGAACATCGCCCACGGCGAACGTCCGCCGCTGACCGCGAGCGTGAACGCCCCCCGCTCGGTCACCGCGTCGCGGAGCTGCTGCGCCACGAAGTCCGCGGCGGTCGCCGCAACGCCCGCCGCGTCATCGATCACCCAGACCTGGTGCTCCATCGGTGCTCCTCCTGATCGCGTTCTCGGTGCAATGAGCTCGGTGACGCAGGGCTGGTTGCACGCAGAACCGGGGGTGCTCGTCACCGTTCGGCGTGGCCGCCGAACTCCGCGCGCATCGCGGACAACACCTTGCCCGTGAACGACCCCAGAT
>JAPXRJ010000314.1:0-2996 GCA_033813615.1 Microthrixaceae bacterium
CGATCCTGCGCAACAACCACGGCGCCGCTGCGTAGGTCACCAGGGCCTGCAGCCGCCCGGTGGCCAGGGCGTTCAGGGCGATCGGGTTCAGCGCGTAGACGGCCAGCGCGGCGGACCGACCCCGGATCGAGCGGGTCCCCGACAGCAGCTTCCAACCACCCACCGCTCCGATGAGCAACGGCACGAGGATCAGGAGCCGACGAGCGAGGCCGATCGACCCGAGGAGGACCGTGCCGAGCCCTCCCAGACCGGGCACCACGCCGATCGGCACCGATGCCTCTCCGAGGCCGGCACCGCGCCAAGCCGTCCACCACTCCGACACCAGTGCAGGGCCGCTGTCACCGCCGCTGATCAGCTCGCGCATGACCGGCAGCGGTCCGGCGATGAGGTGCCTGGCACCGACCACGCCCACCACCACGGTGACGACGATGAACGCACCGGCGACGCGACTCGTCACCGACGTCATCTCCGCGAGCGCCAGCCTGCTCGATCGCGTCGCCACCGCCAGGCGACCCTCGCCGTCGTCGGTGCGGACGAGCGCTCGGAGCCGATAGCTGCCGCGGTGGAAGAGCGACCGGTAGTCGGCATCGTGGACCCGTCGGGCCCGCCGCACCCGGCCACGCGCCGCGACGAGATCAGGGAGGTGGAGGAGGTTCCACGCCCCTGCTGCCAGGACGTCGCCGGCGTGACGGAACCGGGCCAGGACCGTCGAGCCGACGAAGTCGACGATCCCGAGCACGACGCCCACCGGTACCGTCCACCACCAGCGGCGCAGCTCCGTGTTGGCGAGCACCATGCGCGCTTCGTGGCGCGTCTCGAACCGTGAGCGGTCCTCCACGTCGCGTCGCTCCTCGAAGCGCTCGCGGTGCGCGACGGTCGCGCGGGGACAGAACTGCACCGACGCTCCCGCCGAATGGGCCCGCCAGCACAGGTCGACGTCCTCGCCGAAGAACGGGATCTCCGTGGAGAACCCGCCGATGACCCGGAACAGGTCGGTGCGCACGAGCATGCACGCCGTCGAGACGGCGAACACGTTGCGGGCGCTGTCGTGCTGCGACTGGTCGAGCTCGCCGGGGTCCACCAGCGTGGCCGACGATCCGAAGACGTCGACGGCCAGTCCGACCGACCGCAGCACGGCCTCGTCGTCCCAGTCCACCAGCTTGGCCCCCACCACGCCGGCGTTGGCCCGGAAGGCCTCCGCCACCATCGACGTGACGGCATCGGGTGCGAGCCGCACGTCGTCGTGGAGGAACAGCAGGAAGGGCGCCCCTTCGACCGCGCCCAGCGCTTCGTTCGCAGCTGCGGAGAACCCCCGGTCATCGGACAGTCGACGCACGAACGCTGTGGGCAGGACGTCGGCGACCCGGCCCGTCGGGTCGTGGGTCGATCCGTTGTCGACGACCAGCAGCGACAGGTTCTCGTAGTCCTGGTCCGCGATCGATTCGAGGCACTCCTCGAAGAAGTCGCCGGGGTCTCGCGTGATCAGGACCGCGACCACCGGCGGCGCGCCGGTCCCGACGAGCGGAGCATCGTCGGAGAGACCCCACTTGGCGTCCTCGGCCGCATCCTCGTCGGCATCGGCGCCGGCGAACACCTGCTCGAACGGTGCCGGGCCGACCTCGTCGGGACCGTCCGGCTCGGAGGAGGGTTCGTCGTCGTCCCGAGGAAGCGGCGTGGAGGGAATCGGTCTCGCCTTTCCTGAGGATCCGTCGACCGGGACACCCGGCGTGGGTCGCGTGACTGGACGGACGGCGATCGTAGTGCGGGGCCCGGGTCGGCCCCGGTGCACGAGCGCACATCCGAGCGGCTGCGAACCGTTCCGAGCGGTTCGGGCCCAGCGGTGAGCCCCTAGAGTGACAACGGATGCAGACCGACGCCCGACCGGGCCACCGCACGGGACCTCCACGATGAAGGCGCTGATCACCGGTGCGGGCGGTTTCGTCGGCCACCACCTGAGGAGCCACCTCGAGTCCGAGGGCGACGAGGTGATCTGCACGGACCGATCGACCGACGGCCTCGACATCAACGACGCACCCGCCCTTCTGGAGCACTTCCGTCGTTGGCGCCCCGACGTCGTGTACCACCTGGCCGGCGCCAGCGACGTGGGAGGATCGTGGTCCACGCCGCAGGCGACCTTCCGCTCGAACGCCGAGGGGACGCTGAACGTCCTGTGGGCGGCTCGGGAGTCCGGCGTCGATCGTGTCCTGACCGTCGGGTCGGCCGACGTCTACGGCAAGGTGGCGGCCGATGACCTGCCGATCACAGAGTCGCTCCCGATGCGTCCGGTGAGCCCGTATGCAGCGTCGAAGGCAGCGGCGGACCACGTGGCCGTCCAGGCGTACCTGGGCTACGACCAACAGGTCGTCCGGGCCCGACCGTTCAACCACCTCGGGCCCGGCCAGAGCAGCCGCTTCGTGGCCGCCGCGCTCGCCGAGCGGGTGGCCTCGAACGAGCTCAGCGGCGAGTCCAAGGTGAAGGTCGGCAACCTCAGCCCCCAACGGGACTTCACCGACGTCCGCGACGTGGTGCGCTCATACCGCCTCCTCGTCGAGCACGGCACGGCGGGAGAGGTCTACAACGTGTGCAGCGGTCGGGCGATCGCGGTGCAGGCGCTCGCCGACGAGTTCATCTCGCTGGCGTCGATCCCCATGGAGCTCGTCACCGACCCCGAGCTGGAGCGTCCGGTCGACATCCCGGTGCTGCTCGGCGACAACTCCCGCATCCGCACCGACACCGGCTGGGCGCCCGAGATCCCGCTGCAGGACACGTTGCGCGACCTGCTCGACGACCAGCGCCGACGCGTCCGAGCCTGAACCTCGCTTCGCGGGCCGCCCGACTCAGCCGACGTCAGCGACCCGGCGCCGTGCGGCGTCGATCGCGGCGCGCTCCGCCGTGGAGGTCGCCGACGCGCTGAGCGCGGCCAACGTGCGACGCCATTCGGCGGTCACCCGGGCGGCCACACCCCGAGGTGCGCCCTCCAACCACGTCAGGTCCCG
>JAPXRJ010000315.1:0-2991 GCA_033813615.1 Microthrixaceae bacterium
GGCGCACTTCACGCCGACGCCGAACTCCTTGATGGCGTTGGCGGCGTCGATCGTGATCTGGTCGTCGGTGGCGTCCCGGGACTCGATGCCGAGGTCGTAGTACTTCAGGTCGACGTCGAGGTAGGGAAGGATCAGCTTGCCCTTGATGAACTCCCAGATGATGCGGGTCATCTCGTCGCCGTCGAGCTCGACGACCGGGTTCTGGACCTTGATCTTCGCCATGGGGGTTCGCACCTCTTGTTCGTCGGACGATCGTCGCCGGCCCGCGGCGGGGGCGGGTCGGCGACCGGCTCGCTCCGCCCACCGCAGCGACGCGGTCGGCGAAGCGGTCAAAGCATACATGTTGCAGACAAGTGGGCCCGGGGCCGCCGGGATTGGGGCACCCGGGCGCGATCCGGCCGGAGGACGATGGCGGCGTCTCCAGGGAAACCAATGGAAAAGACATTCTTGACGGGAATAGTCGGGTATCTCTACCTTGAGAGGACCGCACGCCGAGAACGGCATCGGTACGCCTGGAGGTCCACACGTGCAGCAACGCAGTCGGCAGCAACGATCACGGCGAAGGGGTCTGCTCGCGTTCGGCGTCGTCGCCGTCGCGATGACCGTCCTGCTGGGCTTCGCGGCGTGCACCGGCGGCGACAGCTCGGCGGGCGGATCGGGCTCGGGCGGATCGGGCTCGGGCGGATCCGGCTCGGGCCAGTCGGGCCCGGGCGAGTCGGGCTCAAGTGCATCCAGCTCGGGCGGGACCATCAACCTGGTCGGCTTCGCCGTCCCCGAGGCGGCCAACAAGGCCATCGCTGCGAAGTGGGCCACGACGCCCGAAGGCGAGGACGTCGGGTTCGTCACGTCCTACGGCGCCTCGGGCGACCAGAGCCGTGCCGTCGCCGACGGGCTCGAGGCCGACTACGTGCACTTCTCGGTGCCGAGCGACGTCACCCGCCTCGTCGACGCCGGTCTCGTGGCGAAGGACTGGGACCAGGGCGACAACAAGGGCGTCGTGTCCACGTCGGTCGTGGTGTTCGCCGTGCCGAAGGGCAACCCGGACGGCATCGAGGACTGGGACGACCTCATCGAGCCCGGCGTGGAGATCGTCACCCCCAACCCGGCCAGCTCGGGCGCAGCACGCTGGAACGCGCTCGCGGCGTGGGGACAGGTCCTCGCGGAGGGCGGCACCGAAGCGGATGCGCTCGACTACGTCACCAAGCTCTACGGCAACGTCGTCTCGCTGCCCAACAGCGGTCGCGACGCCACGACGGCGTTCACCAGCGGCACCGGCAACGTGTTCCTCACCTACGAGAACGAGGCGATCCTGGCCCGTCAGAACGGCGAGGACTTCGACTACGTCATCCCTGCGACCACGCTGAAGATCGAGAACCCCGGCGCGGTGCTGGTCGACGCCACCCCCAAGGCGACGGCATGGCTGGACTTCGTGCTCAGCAAGGACGGTCAGAGGGAGTTCGCGCTCAAGGGCTTCCGGCCGCTCGAGTCCGCCGGCGTCGAGGTCGACGAGGTCCAGGGAGCGACCGACCCGTCGGATCCGTTCCCCGAGGTCGAGCGCCTGATGACGGTGCAGGACACGTTCGGGGGCTGGGCAGACCTGTCCAAGGACTTCTTCGCCGAGGACACAGGTGCGATCACCAAGGTGATCGCCGAGTCGGGCAAGGCCCAGTGACGACGGTCGCCGCCGAGTCCGGTCACGTCGAGTCCGGCCCAGTCGGACCCGACAGGACCAGGCCGGCAGCGGACCCATCCGGACGGATGGCGCGTTGGCGTCGGCCGTCGGTCGACGGTCGGCTCACGCTCGGCTCGGGCATCGGTCTGGGCGTGACGCTGCTGTGGTTCAGCGTGCTCGTCCTGATCCCGCTCGCCGCGGTGGTCGGCGTGTCGGTGGCCGGGGGGTGGGACCGGTTCTGGCAGACGATCACCAACGAGCAGACCCTCGCCGCCATCCGACTCACGCTCGGCACCGCCGTGGTCGTCACCGTCCTCAACGTGTTCACCGGCACGGCCATCGCCTGGGTGCTGGTGCGCGACAGGTTCTGGGGCAAGTCGTTCTTCGACGTCCTCATCGACATCCCGTTCGCCCTCCCCACGATCGTCGCCGGGCTGGTGCTGCTGTCGCTCTACGGGCCGACGAGCCCGCTGGGCGTCGACGTCGCCAACACCCGCATCGCCGTGGCCCTGGCCTTCCTGTTCGTGACGTTGCCGTTCATCGTGCGGACCGTGCAGCCGGTGCTCCAGGAGCTGGACCGCGACGTCGAGGAGGCCGCGGCATCGCTCGGTGCCGGTCGCCTGACGACGTTCCGGCGGATCATCCTGCCGGCCATCACGCCGGCCATCGCGGCCGGCGCGGCGCTGAGCTTCGCCCGCGGCGTGAGCGAGTACGGCTCGCTCGTGCTGTTGTCGGGCAACCTGCCCTACGACACCGAGGTCACCTCGGTGCGGATCCTCTCCAGCCTGGAGAACGACAACCGCGCCGGTGCCGCCGCGGTCGCGACCGTGCTGCTGATCGTGTCGCTCATCGTGATCGTGGCGATCGACCTGCTCCAACGACGGCTGGTGCGCCGTGGGTGACATCTCGCTGATCGACGTTCCCCGCGACCGCCCAGACGACCAGCGCTCCGACGAGCGCGGCGACGAGTCGTCGCCGTCGAGCCGCGCCGGACGCCAGCGCCGCGCTCGGAGCAGCGCACGGTCGCGCTCCCGCAAGGGCGTCGGCACCTACGCGCTGCGGATCTTCGTCATCGTCTACCTCTTCTTCCTGGTGGCGTGGCCCGTGTCGCTCGTCGCCCAGCGCACGTTCGAGGGCGGACTCGACAACCTGCGCGGCGTGCTGCAGGACCCCGACGTGATGTCGGCGATGCGGCTCACGCTCGTCGTCGCCGTCGTGTCGGTGATCATCAACACGCTGTTCGGCGTCAGCATGTCGATCCTGCTGGTGCGCTACGAGTTCCGCGGCAAGCGGCTGCTCAGCGCGCTGGTCGACCTGCC
>JAPXRJ010000316.1:0-2965 GCA_033813615.1 Microthrixaceae bacterium
GCACCTGGTTCCGTCGTGACGACGCGCCTTCGACCATCTGGTCCACGGTGTCGTCGCCCAGCTGGTCGAGCCGCAGGCCGGCGCTCATGGCGAGCAGGGCGGGCACGGCGTCGACGAGGGTGACCGGCGCGTCGTCCACCGTCGCTGGCGCTGTGGGTGCTGTGGGTGCTGTGGGTGCCACCGGCTCGATCGCCGGGGTGGCGACGTCGGGATCCTCGGAGTCGTCGGCATCGACCGGCGTCGGGTCCTCGGTCTGCTCGAACACGGCGGTCTCGTCGATCTCGATGTGCAGCACCTGGGCGCCGTAGCCCTCCGCCTCGACGGCGGCCTTGGTGAGGTTGGCCAACGTGGGCGACGTGCCCACCCCGACTTCGATCACGCGCTCCACGCCCAGGCCGCCGTCCTCGATCGGGGTGAGCAGCACGTCGGTCGCCTCGATCCAGCGCACCGGCGACGCGAACTGCCACGCCAGCAGCTCGATGAGCACCTGGCGGGTCAGCCGAGCGGGGTTCTGCAGCTGTCGGTCCCAGTCCGCCAGGAGCTCCGCGCACGCCTGCCCGTCGCAGACAGCGGCGATCCCTTCGACGTAGGTGCGGTCCAGGCGGAACGCCACCGGGTAGAGGTTGGGGACGTAGCGACCGACGAGTCGCTCGGGGTCGACCTCCATCGGCAGGGCCCGGTCGAGGTGCTCGCGGAACTCGGCCACGCCCGCAGCGAGCGCACGGGAGTGGAACGGCACGTCGATGCCGGGAACCTCGATGTAGGGCGGCCGCCCCGGTGTGGTCCCTGCACCCAAGCGACGACGCAGCTCCGCCAGTGCGGCGACCGTGCCGGCCACGGCGTACTGGCGGCCGCGCAGGTTGTGGTTCACGACCTCGCACAGCTCCCCGGTCGACGCGGCCACCTGGTCGACCAGCGCACAGGCGGCATCAGCGGCGAGCGGCGATCCGTCGCCGTTGCGGGCCAGGTGCGGTCGCACCGCCGCCAAGCGGTACTCCGATGCCCCGTGGCTGTCGCGGGGCACCAGGGTGTGCATTGCGCTGCCGCGGGCCCACACCACGCCGAGCACGACCTCGAGGGGTAGGACGCCGCCGACCGCGGCCATCGCGTTGTACTCGCCCACGGAGTGGCCGGCGAGCACGGCGTCGTCGTCGAACACGCCGAGCTCCTTCAGCTCGGCGAGCTGCGACGCGGCGAGCGTCGCCATCGACACCTGGGTGAACTGGGTCAGGTGCAGCACGCCGTCCGGGTGGCGGTGCGACACGGTCGGGCCATGGCCGACCGACAGCTCGATCTCGGTCGGGTTCCGGTCGATCACGTCCACGATCGAGAAGCCGAGCTCGGAGCGGCAGTAGCGCTCTGCCCGCTCCCACACGTCGCGGGCCGCCTGGCTGCGCTCGCGGGCGGCCTTGCCCATGCCGCGGTGCTGGATACCCTGGCCCGGGAACAGGTACGCGGTGCGCGGAGGGGCCAGCAGCGCTTCGCCGACCGCCACCGGTCGATCGCCGCAGCGGAGGTCGATCTCCGCCACCCGCCGACCGTTCTCCATGGCGATCCGGGTGACGGTGACGGTGAGCTCCGCGCCGGGCTCGACCACGTCGAGGAACCGCAGGTCCCAGGACACCAGCCGCTCCGATCGTCCGGCCAGCACCTCGTCGATCACCACCTCCTGCGCGACTGCGCTGGTCCACATGCCGTGGACGATCCGCCGTCGCAGTCCAGCCAGGCGAGCCACCAGTTCGCTGCGGTGCAAGGGGTTGGCATCGCCGGACAGCAGCGCGAAGGCGTCGCTGCACTCGGGCGATCGGCGCACGGCACGGGCGAGGAGGCGTCGGGGGGTGTCCACCCGGGCCGCATCGTCCGGTCCGTCGAACGGGTCGTCGACGGTCCGGTCATCACCGGCGTCGAGTGCTGCGATCGGCTCGCCCGGCGCTCGTCGGATCAGGAACACGTCCTCGAAGCGTCGGCCGTCGACTGCGACCGACGTCTGCAGCTCGACACCGGCGGCAGTGAGCCGGGTGGTGGTCTCGACTTTCCCGTCGCCGTCGGATCCGTCACCGCCCGCTCCGGCGACTTCCTGTTGGGCACCGCCGAGCACGGTCACGCCATGACGGGCGTGCACCAACCTGACCATCGATTCGCCGGCACCCTCGCGACCCAACGCCTCGAACAGGTCGGGCCAGACCCGGACCATCGACGCGTCGACGCTGACCGCGGCACCGAGGCGTTCAGCCCCGCCAGGTGTGGATCCGAGCGCTCGGGCCCGCTCGGATGCGGCGACGACCATCGACATCAGCCGCCGCTGCGCGGCGACGAGGGAGCCGTCGTCGATCGCCGCAACGGCCACGCCGGCTCGCTCGGCCACCTCGACGTGGAACGTGAGACGCCCGTCGCCGTCGATGCCGACCAATGCCGGCCAGCGGAGCTCGACCGCCACCGTGCCGACCGCGCCGAGCGGACCGCGGAGGATCAGCTCCTCGGCGTCGCCGATCGTTGCGTGAGCCGTGACGACGTCGCCCTCGGAGTCGAACGTCCACTCCGCACCCTCGGCCATCCGCAGGATCGGTGACGGGACCGAGACCCCGCCCGAGACGCCGCTCGACACCAGGGTCGGCAGCTCGGTGAGGGTCGCTACGGCGGAAGGTGCCGCGACGGTGGTGGCCCGGTCGGCCACGGCGGCCACCGCGGCCTCGGCCATGCGGTCCAACAGCTCGGCGACGGGCTCGTCGATGCGCTGGATGCCGGCGAGCGCAGCCGGACCGGGGATGACCAGCACCTCGTCTGCGGTCCAGGTCTCGGAGTGGGCCTGCCAGAGCGAGTCCGACAGGTACCGGCGTCGCACCTCGGCGTCGATGGCGGACACGAACGGGACCGGCTTGCCGGGGCGGTCGCACAGGGCGACGAAGTGGGCGGCGTCCGACGGCTCGACCTCGGCCTGCGCCGCGATCGGGTAGGCGCTGACCAG
>JAPXRJ010000317.1:0-2964 GCA_033813615.1 Microthrixaceae bacterium
CCCGCACACCTGGCAGGTGACGGCCCGCTCGCGTGGCTGGGTGGAGGAGGGATTGACGCCGGCGGCGATCAGCGCCTCATGGTCGAGTCGGGTGTGCGTCGTGG
This sequence comes from Microthrixaceae bacterium, assembly GCA_033813615.1. Classification (GTDB taxonomy): domain Bacteria; phylum Actinomycetota; class Acidimicrobiia; order Acidimicrobiales; family Microtrichaceae; genus Dermatobacter. The sequence goes on from JAPXRJ010000317.1 coordinate 105, forward strand.
TCCTCACGCGTCCACCTCCTCGGCGGTGGCCGCGAGCTCGATGAGCATGGATGCGAACGCCAGCGCCTCCGTGGGGGTGAGGTAGGCCTGGAGGTAGGCGGCGCCGGTGCGGACGCCGAGCCGCACCGGCGGGAGCGTCGGTGCGGCGGTCGCGCCGACTCTGATGCCGACCCTTCCGTCGTCGATCGTGAGTGAGCCCATGGGTAGTCTCCTGTGGTCGGTGCCCCCGTCCCTTTGCCTGGTGTGGTTCAGGGGGCGGGGGCATTGCTTTTGGGATGAGGGGTGCGGGGGGGAGCCGCCGGTAGGGCGGCGGGAGCCGGTGGTGGGTCCGGGTCATGGACTCGACCCCCCGCGGTGCAGCCCGACGTAGCGGGCCGCGATCTAGGTCAGGTGGGAGACCTCCCCCGGTCGAGCCTCCTGGCGAGCGCCTCGACAGCGGCGGGGTCAAAGACCATCGCTCCGCCGGCGGCTCCTCCGCCGACGCGTGCGAGTGGCGTGAGACGGCCGGCGGTGACCCATCGGGAGATGGTGGAGATGTCGCGCCCGACGCGGGCTGCCACCTCTGCTGTCGTCATCACGTCCACGCATGACACTATGCACCCTTGACGGGTGGCATTGCCAACGTCCGTCGTCAGAAAGTTTGGCTTCGCCCTTGTCCACAGGTTGTGGGTATTGCATACTTCTCGGCATGGAGGCGGCGCTCACTACAGCGGATCGGCTACTCGACACCCTCGGCGCGCGCCTCTACGCCGCGCGTCGCCACGCCCACATCACCCCGCCACAGATGGCCGAGCAGCTCGGCGTGCACCGCAACAACATCTCGCGATGGGAAAGCGACCGTGGCCTCCCCACACTGGCCGTGCTGCGCCAGTGGGCCGAGGCGTGCGACGTCTCCGCCGGCTGGCTCCTCGACGGAGCCGGCGCGGATACCAGACGGTATCTTTCCCCCATCGAGGCCTGGCACGGCCAGCTCGAACTCCCGTGGGGCCCGCCGCCGTCCCTCACGCTCGCGTGAGTGTGGGGCTCAACAGCGGCCGTTGACCGCCGACATCGGGAGGGCACATGGGCACCACCGACGCAACCGACACCGCAGCCGCCGCACATCTCCACTGGTGCGAGATGCGCAACCTGTCACCGGAGACGCTCCGACAGCGACGCGACGCGCTGCGACGCCTCGCCGCGGTCGTCACGGACCCCGCGACCGCGGATGAGGGGGACCTGGCCTGCTGGTGGGAGTCGATCGCGCACCTGCACCCGCAGTCCCGCACCACGTACCTCGCGCACGTCCGAGGGTTCTACCGCTGGGCGACCATCGAGGGGTTGCGAGCAGATGACCCCACCCGTCGGCTGATGCGACCGCGGATCCCCCGCGCCGTCCCGAGGCCGGTCAGCGACTCCGATGTCGCCCTGGCGCTCGCCGCAACGTCGGACCGTGTGCGGCCTTGGGTGGCCCTCGCCGCGTTCGCGGGCCTGCGCTGCGCGGAGATCGCGGGCCTGCGCGGCGAGGAGGTGCACCGTGACGCGGATCCGCCCGTTGTCGTCGTCGCGACGGGCAAGGGCGACCGTGACCGCGTCGTGCCGTGGGCGGCAACCCTCGACCGGTTCGTCGCGGTTCCCCGCCACGGCCTGGTCTTCGCCCGACTCGACGGGCAGCCGGGCCCGAACAGCCCTGGGCGGGTCTCCGCTGTCGCGTCGGAGGAGCTACGCTCGGTCGGGATCGCGGCGACGCTGCACCAGTTCCGCCACCGGTTCGCGACGGCGACCTACGCCGCGTGTGGCGACATCCGGGTGGTGCAGGAGCTGATGGGGCACGCGTCGCCGACGACCACGGCGGTCTACGCGGCGTGGTCGCGTGAGGTCGCACACCGTGCGGTGTCCGCGGCGGCGGCGCTGACGGGGTGAGCGAGGCTCACCCTCGGAGCCGCACCATCCGCTTGAGGACTGAGCCGAGCTTGACCCCGCCGTCGGGGTGACGCTCCAGGGTGCCGCGGTGGACGAGCTGGGAGACAGTCCCTTTCGTGACGCCGAGGATCTCGGCGGCCTCCGCGTGGGTGCTCGAATCGCGCTGACACTGCTGACAGAACCCACCACACCCGCTGGGGGGTCACCGGCACGCCCAGTAGTCGCGGTCCGCGACACCGGCGGAGGGCCGTAGACGGAGCGGTTCGGTGTCGACCGCCTCGAACGCCGTGATCGGGATGGACCGCAGGGCGTCGAAGGTCGCCTGCCCGATGCGGGGGTCGACGCACAACCCCGAGGTCGCCTGACCGGAACCGTCGCCGAGGATGCACCCGTGGGTCTTGAGGGCCTGGGCGATGATCTGCGCGCCCCGCTCGACGGGCAGCGGGTGGTCGGCTTTCAACCTGAACCACGCCCCGTATTGGATGCCGTCGGGGTTCACGGTGCGGGCGGTGTCGTGGAACCGGGCGGGCCAGATGAACCCCTCACTCTTCTGGGGGTCGCCGCCGTGGGTGACACCCATCCCGCCGGCGAGGTGGAGTGGGTGGTCGATGTGTCCGACTGCGACCTCATCCGCGCGGGCGATGAGCGGGGTGAGCGGCCACTTCGCGGCGCACACACCTGCGGGGAGGCCGCCGGTCATGTGCGGCGTGTAGTTGGCGTCCCAGATCGCGCCGCCAGCCGCTCGTCGCCGCCCCCACAGCGCCGCCCACCAGCCACCGGGGCCGCGGTCGACGCCGATCACCTCCCACGTCGGGCCGCCTTCCTGGGCGACCAACAGGTACTCGTCCCAACCCTGCTGGGTGACGAACGACTGCCAGTCGGGGTAACCGCCGGGATCACCGCCGTAGGTGGTCCACCAGTAGTCGAGCATCGGCCACGGCCGGTTCCGGGTGACGTT
>JAPXRJ010000318.1:0-2948 GCA_033813615.1 Microthrixaceae bacterium
CCTTGGTGGCCAGGATGTCGTCGATCGAGCCGACGTTCATCCCGTCTACTTGGGTCGGGGGGACGAGGACCCGTTGGCCGCGGGTCCTGAGGAACTGCACCTTCGCCTTCTCGAAGACTCCGTTCAACGTGCCGTCGCCTACCGACGTGACGGCGAACGCTCCGTACTCGCTGAGCTTGTTCGCAAGTTCGCCAGCGTCGAACGGCGCGGTCGTGAACACGTCGAGGTCACGGCTCGTCCGGTGTCGGAGGTGGACAGCCAGCGCTGTGCCACCCATCAGGATCCCGTCGTGTGGAGCGGCCGCTGCGACGGGCACCCACGCCTCGATCGTCGCCGGGGGAAGCACGTGCGCAAGTGACGACAGCGCGGTCACGTCGCGGACCTGACCAGGTTGTCGATCAGTGCTCCCGTCGGGCCGTCGACACCTCGGGAGTTGCGGGTCGCAGCGATCGCCGCTGCTGACAGGTGCTGTGCCGCCCATGCCCAGGCGACAGGGTCTTCGCTCAGGAGCAGTCGTCGCGCGACGAACTGCTCGTCTGCGGGCAGCCGAAGCTGTGACGGTTCGACGTTCCAGAAGTGGTGCCAGAGCCGCTGGGGCACAGCAGTCGCGGAGACCAGAAGAGCTTCGTTGATGAGCGGTGGAACGGTTCGCGACACGACCGGAGCGATGTGCGACCACAGCGGTGACTGGACGAGTCGGTACACGGTGAGCTCACGTGCGGACCCTTCGGCGACGGTTTCCGTGTTTGCTGTCACCAGGTCTCGGCTCGCGAGGGACTGGATTGCACGGCCCGCTGTGGTCGGCGAGAGACGAGTGGCGCGAGCCACTGCTCGCAGCGATCGCAAGCCGGTGGGTCGGCGAGAGAGCGCAGCGAGCACCTTCACCTCCGAGGGTGTGAATCCATCGACAGCGGGTGTCACCCCGAGATGAGCCGTGAGCTGGCGGGCGTCGTCCGGGCTGAAGCGGCGGTGCCCTCCATGGGTCCGCTGATCGCGCAATCCGAGGTGTACTGCGGCCCGTCGGACTGTCGGCACGGAGACGCCGGTCTGGGCGGCGACGTCACCAGCGGTCAGGGCAGTGTCCATAATGTTCGAGTTTACCTGCTGGCGTGCTGACGGTGGGGGGCACCGGGCGGATGTCCAAGGTCAGCGTGTTCGCGGCAGCGCCTCCCGGTCGCGGACTGTTGCGCACGTCGGGCCGTCGAGACGGTTGCGACGGCGGGGGAGTAGCGGCTCGAGGTGAGCGAGGATCGCGCGGGAACCGGTGGGTGCGAGTGCGTCCGGGCTCAGGGCGTGGCGTCTCGTCCATGGAATCCATTTCGGCAGTCACCATCGGTGACAACTGACGCTGCAGCACACCCGTTCCTGTCGGGACGACCTCAGTAGCAAACTGCTACACTGGCGTTGCACTCCGAGGAGGACCCATGGCGACTTCTTCACCGTTCCGCACAGACAAGGAGCTCTACGCCTCGGCCGCCCTCGTCGGCCCAGTGATGAGCCGCAGCGCTGCCCAGCAGATCACACACTGGGCCCGCATCGGACGCGAGCTCGAAGAGGGCGGCGCGTTCTCTACCGAGGTCGCCGAGGTCCTCGCCGGCGCCCGCTCCTACGATGACCTGACCGACCGCGAGCAGGCCGTCGTGCGCGCCGAGTGGGAGGTGCGCATCGCAGAGCGCATCGCGACACTCGACCTGGTCTCGGAGTTCGAGGCGGCCGGACGGCCGTACTCGTACCTCAACAGCGAAGGCGAGATCGTCACCTGGCGCCCCGACGCCGCTGAGCCGGCTTGAGCCGGCCAGTCCTCCACGTCCTCGTCGGCCCGAACGGTGCCGGCAAGTCAACGCTGTACGCACGCATCCTGCGTTCCGCTACGCACCTGCCGTTCGTCAACGCGGACGTCATGCTGGCGACCTACCCGGAGCTGTACGCAGACGCATACGCAGCCGGGGACGCTGCAACCGAGGAGCGGTCCGCACTCATCGCCCGACGCGAGTCCTTCGTGACCGAGACCGTGTTCTCCCACGTCGGCAAGCTCGACCTGCTGCGCGACGCGGTCGCCGCTGGTTACTTGGTTCACCTCCACGTCGTCGCCATCCCCGTCGACCTCGCCGTCCTCCGTGTGGCCGAGCGCGTCGACGACGGGGGCCACGACGTCGCAGAGACGAAGATCCGAACCCGATACGAACGTCTGTGGGCCAACGTCGCCGCTGCGCTGCCGATCGTGCGGGAACTGACCGTGTACGACAACAGCGGCCGCACACCGCTGGTAGCGATCGCCAAGTTCCGTTCCGACAAGCCGGTGAGGCCCTCGGAGTGGCCGAAGTGGGCGCACCCCGATCTCGTGGCGCTCGACCCCTGACGTGGACAGACCCCTACCGGCATCTGTTGGCGATCAGCGAAGGCCGGGTTTCGGGATCAACGAAAACTGGGTTCTCGGGGTGGGGTGTTCCTCCGGGTTCAGAGGCTAGTGCTCTGACCGGCAACGTTGGTGGGGACGCGTCCACCACTGCGGGTCTCGAGCCTGTTTGATCGGGGTATGTCGAAATCGGTGAAGATCAGGCGGCTCTCGGATCACGAGGGCCACCAGTTACAGCAGATCGTGCGGCGCGGCGGGGACCGATCGGAGAAGGTCCTCGCCGCTCTCTGGGCCCGAATTCACTGATCGGTGATCGGGGAGGGACTGCATGCAGAGCACGAGCGTCAGGATCGACACTGAACCAGATTCGCGAGGCCATCGCCGTCCTCTCGCACCTCCCGTGAGCGAGCCGTCGACGTCGGTTGGGTCAGCTCCGCTGAACACCCCGATGTCGTAGGTGACGTTGCGTCGGCCTCCGGCTCTGGCGGAACTGCTGCGCTGCGATGCACGATCTCGGCGTGAGCAACACCACCCCTCCCGACGGCAGTCCGCGGCGCGCCTCCCTTCCGATCCTCCTCGGAGTTGCCGTCCT
>JAPXRJ010000319.1:0-2928 GCA_033813615.1 Microthrixaceae bacterium
TGTGCACGTCGTGGCCGCACGCGTGAGCGACGCCGTCGCGCCGGCTGCGGTACGGCACGTCCTTGTCGTCATCCATGCACAACGCGTCGATGTCGCCGCGGATGGCCACGGTCGGCGGTGCCGTTCCGGGTCCGACGTCGCAGATGAGCCCGGTTCCGCTCGGCAGGACGTTGGGGGAGAGGCCGGCAACTTCGAGTCGTTCGAGGAGGAGGCGCGTGGTGTCGTGCTCCTCGCCGCTCGGTTCCGGGTGCATGTGGAGCTGACGTCGGATGGCGACGAGCTCGTCCGCGTGCGCTCGCACGCACAGGTGGAGCTGTTCGAGGTCGAAGGCACCGGCGCTCAACTCGGCACCCCTGCATCCCACTCGGCGAGCAGGAGGTCGACCACGTCGTGGTGGTCGCCGCCGCCGGAGAGCACCTCACGTTGACGCTGCGCGCCCGTGCCTCGCTCGACGATGGCAGGCACCCGCTCGAGCTCCTCGGCGCAGTCGAGCTCCGCCGCGAACGGCGCGAGCCGGTCGACCATCTCACGCACGAGGTCCCTGGCCGGACGCCGCGTCCCCTCGTCGTCGACGATCAGCTCAGCGTCGATGCCGTGTCGCGCCGCGAGCCACTTGTTCTCTCGCACGACCCAGTCTCGCACCGTCGTCGTGGGTCCTCCGGCTGTGGCACGGGCCTGCAGCTCGGCCACGCTGCACTGAGACAGGGCCACGAGCGCGCCCACCTCGTGCATGGTCTGGACGGCGTCGCACATCCGCAGCTCCACCGTGCCGAAGTCGGGGTGCGGTCGCACGTCCCACCACACCTCCCGGATCGATGCGATCGCTCCCGCGGTGAGGAGCGTGGACATGAAGCCCTCGAAGTCGACCCACCCGTCGAGGAGCGGCGGCAGGCCGGCGGTCGGCAGCGCCTCGAAGACCTTCGTGCGAGCCGAGCACAGCTCGGTGTCGTGGCCCTCCCAGTACGGGCTCGACGCGGACAGCGCGAGGAACAAGGGGAGCTGCTCCGCCAGCCCGTTCGTGACGGCGACCGCGAGCTCGCCGGAGCGGACACCGACGTGCACGTGGGTGCCGTGGATCGCCAGCCGCCGTGCCGGCCAACCGATCCTCTCGACCAGCCCGTGGTATCGCTCGCCGGGACTCAACCGGAGATCGGCCCAGCGGGTGAAGGGGTGGGTGCCCGACGCGACGAGCCCGAGGTCGAGGTGGTGGCGCGCCAGCGCGCCATCGAGGTCGGCCAACGTACGAGACAGGTCCGCCGTCGCGCCGGCCACGGTGTCGTTGATGCCGGTGATCACCTCGAGCGTCGACTCGAACAGCTCGTGCTTCACGAAGGGATGCTCGTCGCCGTCGGAGGTGACCGTCGATCCGGGCTCGGACGCGACACCGCCTCCGAGGTGTTCGAGCACCTCGGAGGCGGCGTTCACCAGTCCTCGTGTTGCACGGTCGACGATGCCGAGCTCGAGCTCCACACCGATCGTCGGGGTGGGCGAGGTGCGGAACTCGATGCGCATCGAGGTTCCGACCCCAGCCGGCTCAGCCGTTGAGGCGCTGCTCCAGAGCGGAGAGCTCCTCGCGCATCTTCTGCGGGAGCCGCTCTCCGATGAAGTCGAAGTGGTTGCTGATGAGCTCGACCTCGCCCTTCCACGCCACCGGGTCGACCTCGAGCAATTGCGACAGCGTGTCGGCGCCGAGATCCAGGCCGGTGATGTCGAGCGCGTCCGCGGTCGGGACGAAGCCGATCGGCGTCTCGGTGGCGTCGCCGGTGCCGGTCACCCGCTCGAGCACCCACTTCAGCACCCGGCTGTTGTCGCCGAATCCGGGCCAGAGGAACTTGCCCTCGTCGGACTTGCGGAACCAGTTCACCCAGAAGAGCTTCGGCAGCTTGTCGGCCTCGGTCGCGTCGCCGATGTCGAGCCAGTGCTTGATGTAGTCGCCGACGTTGTAGCCCATGAACGGCAGCATCGCGAACGGGTCGAAGCGGACCTCGCCGACGGCTCCGGCAGCGGCTGCCGTCTTCTCCGAGCTCATGATCGAACCCAGGAAGGCACCGTGCTGCCAGTTGAACGACTGGGTCACGAGCGGCACGTTGGTGGCGCGACGGCCGCCGAAGAGGATCGCCGAGATCGGCACGCCGGCCGGGTCCTCCCACTCGGGGGCGGCTGACGGGCACTGCGATGCCGGCGTGGTGAACCGGGCGTTGGGATGTGCTGCCGGCGTGGTGGACTCGGGCGTCCAGTCGTTGCCCAACCAGTCGATCAGGTGCGCCGGCTTCTCGTCGGTCATGTCCTCCCACCACACGTCGCCGTCGTCGGTCTTGGCGACGTTGGTGAAGATGGAGTTGCCCCACATCGTGTCCATGGCGTTCTTGTTGGTCTCGTCCGACGTGCCGGGAGCGACGCCGAAGAAGCCGGCCTCGGGGTTGATCGCGTAGAGCCGCCCGTCAGCGCCGAACTTCATCCAGGCGATGTCGTCGCCGACCGTCTCGACCTTCCACCCGGGCAACGACGGGATGAGCATCGCCATGTTGGTCTTGCCGCACGCCGAGGGGAACGCGGCGGCGATGTAGCGCTTGTCGCCGTCGGGCGACGTGATGCCCAGGATGAGCATGTGCTCGGCCATCCAGCCGTCGTCGCGGGCCATCGTCGAGGCGATGCGCAGAGCGAAGCACTTCTTGCCGAGCAGCGCGTTGCCGCCGTAGCCGGAGCCGTAGGACCAGATCTCCTTGGTCTCCGGGAAGTGCGAGATGTACTTGGTCTCGTTGCACGGCCAGGCGACGTCTGCCTCGCCCTCGCCCAGCGGGGCGCCGACGGAGTGCAGGCAGGGTACCCACTCGCCATCGCCCAGGACGTCGAGGGCGCCCTGTCCCATGCGGGTCATGATGCGCATGGACACAGCGACGTAGGGGGAGTCGGTGAGCTGCACGCCGA
>JAPXRJ010000320.1:0-2907 GCA_033813615.1 Microthrixaceae bacterium
GCTCGAGGGCGACATCGACCACATCGTGGCAGCCCCGGTGACGCCACGTTCCCCTTTTGGCGCGCTGTGATGAGCACATCCGCACACCGTCGTTGTACGTTGCCGGCGCGACGGGTAGGACGGCCTCGACCGATCGGACCACGCAGTGAGCACCACGAACGAACCCAGAGCGCAACGGGGCATGTGCGCCGAGGACTACTGCACGGTGCGCGGCCGCACCGAGGAGCTGGCCGCACCGCTCGGACCCGAGGACCAGGTCGTCCAGTCGATGCCCGACGCGAGTCCGACCAAGTGGCACCGGGCCCACACCACGTGGTTCTTCGAAGAGTTCGTGCTCGGCCCGCACGCGTCGGGCTACACGCCCTATGACGACGGGCTCCGATTCCTGTTCAACAGCTACTACGAGTCGGTCGGGCCCCGTCAGCCCCGACCGCGTCGTGGTCTGATCACCCGGCCGACCGTCGAGCAGGTCGCAGAGTACCGGCGAGCAGTGGACCTCGCCGTGCTGCAGCTGCTGGACCGATTGCGGGCGGAGCCCGACTCCGGCGCGGCAGCGCTGGTCGAGCTCGGCCTGCACCACGAAGAGCAGCACCAGGAGCTGCTCCTGATGGACGCCAAGCACCTGCTGTTCCAGAACCCGCTGCGGCCCGCCTACCGGTCGGTGCCCACACCCGATCCAGCCCAGGTCGATCTCACCTCGGGTGCCGTGCCGGTGGTCCGCTCCGCCACGCAGTGGCTCGAGCACCCTGGCGGCACGGTCGAGATCGGCGTGGACGCCCGCCCGTTCGACGCGTGGTCGCCGGAGCGGACGGTGCGCATGCCGCCGTTCTCCTTCGACAACGAGTCGCCCCGCCACGACGTGGCCCTTCGCCCGTTCGCCCTGTCGGACCGGCTCGTCACCAACGGCGAGTGGATGGCGTTCATCGACGACGGCGGGTACCAGCGGGCAGACCTGTGGTTGAGCGACGGCTGGGCCACGGTGCAGGCCGAGGGGTGGGTCGCGCCGCTGTACTGGATGCAGCGGGGCGGGCGACCGGAACCGGATCCGCAGTGCCCGGAGGGTGCCGGGTCGGAGTCGACGATCTTCACGTTGGCCGGTCCGCAGCCGCTGCGTCCCGAGGATCCGGTGTGCCACGTCAGCTACTACGAGGCCGATGCGTTCGCCCGGTGGGCCGGTGCCCGCCTCCCGACCGAGGCCGAGTGGGAGGTCGTCGCTCGAGATCACCCGGCCGACACCTCCGCGCTGGCGCTCGACGCCGCGCCCCATCCACGGGCGGTCGGCACCGCCCGCGCCACCATCGCCGGAGCCGACGAGCACCAGTTCGTCGGAGCCGCGTGGCAGTGGACCGCCAGCGCCTACCTGCCCTACCCGGGCTTCCGCACCGCCCCGGGCGCCGTCGGCGAGTACAACGGCAAGTTCATGGTCAACCAGCACGTGCTGCGGGGCGGCTCGTGCGCCACCGCGGCGGGCCACGACCGGGTGACGTACCGGAACTTCTTCCCGCCGGCCGCACGTTGGCACTTCGGCGGTCTGCGACTCGCCCGGGACGCCTGAGGTGGCGACATCGGGCGAAGAGCCTCGGATCGACGTCGCGGTGCACCTGGACCCGGCGGACTGGGCCCGGCACCTGGCCGACGAGACCCGACGCGGACTGGGCGAGCGGCCGCCGTGGATCCCGCCGGTCTGGTTCTACGACGAGCACGGCTCCAAGCTCTTCGACCAGATCACCCGCCTTCCCGAGTACTACCCGACCGAGGCCGAGCGCTCGATCCTGGTCGAGCGCGCCGATCGCATCGCCCGGATCACCGCCGCACGCACGCTCGTCGAGCTCGGCTCCGGCACGTCGGACAAGACGGTCCTGTTGATCGACGCCCTCTCGGGACAGGGAACGCTGCGGACGGTCGCGCCGTTCGACGTGAGCGAGGAGGTGCTTCGGAGCGCCGCCCGCACGATCGCCAGCGCCTACCCGGGCGTGGCGGTCCGCGCCGTCGTCGGGGACTTCCATCGCCACCTCGACCGGATCCCGGCCGGCGACGGCGTGCTGCTCGCCTTCCTCGGCTCGACGATCGGCAACCTCGATCCCGACCAGCGCAGACGCTTCCTCTCGACGGTCGCCGCGACGCTCGGCGACGACGATTGGTTCCTGCTCGGGACCGACCTGGTGAAGTCCGTCGACCGACTCCTGCTCGCCTACGACGACCCGACCGGCGTGACCGCCGAGTTCAACCTCAACGCGCTCGACGTGATGAACCGCGAGCTGCGGGCCGACTTCGACCGGACCCGCTTCCGCCACCGGGCGCACTGGGACCCCGACGCGCACCGCATCGAGATGCACCTGGTCGCCGGCGAGGACCAGGTGGTTCGGATCGACGAGCTCGACGACCTGGTCATCGAGCTTCGTCGCGGCGAGCACCTGCGCACGGAGATCAGCGCGAAGTTCACCCTCGACGACGTCGAGCGAGAGCTCGCCGAGGCGGGGCTGAGCACCGTCGAACGCTGGACCGACGCTGACGGCGACGTGGCGCTCACGCTCGCCCGCCGAACCTGACGACGGACCCGCAGGTTCTGTGTGCAGCCAGTTGCGTCAGGCCGATGCCATCGCACACAGAACGGCGTGTGGCGGTGTCAGCGGATGAGGACCAGCGCGACCACCGCGAAGTGGCACGAGCCGGCGGCCACGGTCATCGAGTGCCACACCTCGTGGTAGCCGAACACGTGCGGGATCGGATCCGGCCAGCGCTTGCCCAGGACGACCGCGCCGACCGTGTACAGCAGGCCGCCGGCACCCAGCAGGACCAGCTGCAGCGTGTCGAGGCTGGTGACGAGCGCTGGGACGGCCACCACGGCCGCCCATCCGATGACGATGTACAGCCACGACCCGGCACTGCCGGGACCCTTGCCGAGCA
>JAPXRJ010000321.1:0-2889 GCA_033813615.1 Microthrixaceae bacterium
CGAACAGAACGGGAGGGGGTGGGGAGGGGGAGGGGGAGAGGGCGGTCAGGCGGGGGCGGGTTCGGCGAGCAGCGCGTCGAGGTGGTCGGCGCGGTTGCCCAGCGTGCGGACCAGGAACTGCGCCCGGGTCACGAAACGGTGCGCCGTGTGCTCCCACGTGAAGCCGATGCCGCCGTGGTTCTGCACGTTCGTCTGCGCGTTGGTGATGGCGGCCCGGGCGGCGATGGTCCAGGCGGCCTGGGCGTGGAACGCTCCATCGGCGCGGCCCTCCGCCACGGCGAGCGAGGCGTAGCGGCTGAGCGATGTGGCCGCCTCGGCCAGCACCGCCATGTCGGCGCAGCGGTGCTTGACGGCCTGGAACGACCCGATCGGCTTGCCGAACTGCTCGCGGTCCTTGGCGTACTCCACCGACTGCGCCGTCGTGGCCGACGCGTTGCCGGCGAGCTCCGACGCGATGAGCACGGTGGCTCGCAGCGCCAGCTCCGAGCTGTCCTCCACCGACACCGTGGCCGGCGCACCGTCGAGGTCGATGACCCCGAGGGGGACGAGCAGGTCCAGCGACGGCTCGACCGACGCCCTCACCGCGTCGACGATCGCCATTCCCGTCGCCGGGTCGGACCCGACGGCCAGGAGGAGGTCGGCGCCGCCGTGGTCGGTGACGCGGAAGCGCCCGGAGACGGTGGCGCCGACGACGGCGTCAGCCCGCTCTGCTTCGGCCAAGGCGACGACCACGTCACCGGTCAGGATCGACGCGGCCAGGTCCGCGTCGCCGGCGGTGGCGGCGAGCCGGGCCGCCAACACGGTGGCCAGGAACGGCCCCGGGGTCGCGTGCGAGCCGAGCTCCGCGAACAGCAGCGCATCCTCGACGAGCGTGTAGCCCACGCCGCCGAGGTCCTCCTCGAGCCCGAGGCCGAACCAGCCGAGCTCCGCGCAGCGACGCCACAGCGCCCGGTCGACGACCTGGTCCGCTCCGTCGCGCTCGGCCAGCACGTTCAGCCCGAACTGATTGTCGAGCTGGGCGCGGACCGTGGTGACGATCTCTTCCTGTTCCGGTGTGGGCAGCAGATCCATGGTGGTGGTCAGGCTCGTGGGAGCCCCAGAACCCTTTCTCCGACGATGTTGCGCTGGATGTCGGTGGTGCCGCCACCGATCGTGTAGGCGAAGCTCTGCAGGTACGGGCCGGTCCAGACGTCGCCGTCGACGGGAGTGAGTCGCAGGGCTTCGGAGCCGATGATCTCGAGCGCCAGCTGGTACACGCGCTGGTGCAGCTCCCCGTGGAAGTAGCGGATCATCGACCCCTCGGCGCCGGGCATGCCGGTGCGGGCCGTCCGGCTGATGCCGGTGATGGTCATGGCCTTGAGCGCGTCGACCTCGGCGCGGGCGGTGGCCAGGCGTCGGGCGATCTCCTCGTCGTCGATCAGGGCCCGACCGCGGCCGTCGGTGCGGGTGCGAGCCTCGCCGATCAGGCGCTCGACGGTCGACGCCAGCTCGACCTGGTCGGCCATGAACGCGGTGCCCCGCTCGAAGCTCAACGTGGACATGGCGGTCCGCCAGCCGTTGTTGAGTCCGCCGACGACGTTGGTGAGCGGGATGCGCACGTCGTCGTAGAAGACCTCGCAGAAGTCGGTGACGTGGCTCATGGTCTGGATCTCGCGGATCTCGATGCCCGGTGTGGTCATGTCGCACACGACCCAGCTGATGCCCTTGTGCTTGGGTGCGTCGGGGTCGGTGCGGACCAGCAGCTCCTGGAGGTCCGCCACGTGGGCGTAGCTGGTCCAGGTCTTCTGGCCGTTGACCACGAGCTCGTCGCCGTCGATCTCCGCTTTGCACGTGAGGCTGCCGAGATCGCTGCCGGCGCCGGGTTCGGAGAAGCCCTGGCACCACACGACCTCGCCCCGCAGGATCGGTGGCAGGTACCGGGACTTCTGCTCGTCGGAGCCGTTGACGATGATCGTGGGTCCGCCGTGGTTGTTGCCCACGAACGTGCACGAGTTGTTCAGCGTGAACGGCGGGTTGGCCCGGGCGAACTCCTCGTACCAGATCATCTGCTGGACGTCGGAGAGGCCGCGGCCACCGAACTCGACGGGCCAGCTGATGCCGGCCCAGCCGCCGTCGTACAGCGTGCGCTGCCAGGCGAGGTCGAAGGCGCGCATCTCGGAGCCTTCGGGTGGTCGCTCCTCGGTGGGGAGGTGGTCGCGCAGCCAGGTGCGGGCCTCGTCGCGGAAGGCGAGCTCTTCCTCGGTCAGGTCGAGGTTCATGGCGCCAGACGGTACCCCGCCACCTGACGGGGCGTCAGATGGCGGTCGGCGTCCTCGGAGATCGCGAGCCCAGGATCGTCGGCCTCGGCCGGTGCGATCACTCCGACAGCTTGGTGACCACGCAGGTGACACGCTGGACGTCGTCGGGGGCGGACCCGCTGACGTCCCAGCTCCCGGCACCCTTCACGTTCGTGCTGGCCGAGTCCACGACCTCGTCGCCGTCGGTGTTGCGGAACTCCACGGAGACCGTGACCGTGTCGTCGCTGCCCTCGACCGAGCCCGACGCGCCGAGCGTGCCGTCGGCGTCGATCGTGCACTCGTCGATCGTCGCGGTGAGGTCCGATCCCGAGCTCCGGGTTGCGGCCAGGTACGCCACGCCACCGCCGACGAGCAGCAGCACCACGACCAGCACCGCGATGATCAGGCCGGTCCCGCGCTTCTTCGGCGCGGCGGGTGCCGTGGGTGCGGCGCCCGGGTAGGTGCCGGGGGGCGGTACGGCTCCGAGCGGGGTCCCCGGCGCGGTGCTGTACTGCGGCGCACCGGGCGCGGTGCCGAACGGGTACGGGCCACCGGGAGCGCCGTAGGGAGGAGCGGCCGGGGCGTGGGGCGGACCGGGCGCCGCGAACGGCGC
>JAPXRJ010000322.1:0-2889 GCA_033813615.1 Microthrixaceae bacterium
GGTGGCGAGTGCATGACAAAGCGGGAAGGGGCGGGAAGGGGCGGGAAGGGGCGGGCGGTCAGCCGGGGATTCGGTCCATGCTGTTGAACCGGCTGCGCAGGTGCAGGACGGCCTTGGTGTGGATCTGGCAGACCCGGGACTCGGTCACGCCGAGCACCCGACCGATCTCCTGCAGCGTCAGGCTCTCGTAGTAGTACAGCGTCAGGACGATCTTCTCCCGCTCGGGGAGCCCGTTGACGGCCTGGGCGAGCAGCTGACGTGTCTCGGCGACCTCGAAGGCGCCCATGGGACCGTGCGATGAGCGATCCGCGATGGTGTCGCCGAGCGTGAGCGACTCACCCCGCTCCCCGGAGCCGGTCAGGATCTCGTCGAGAGCGGCCAGGCCGACGTTGGCGATCTGGTTGAGCGCGGTCTGCAGCTGATCCGCCGTCCATCGCAGCTCGCCGGACAGCTCGTCGTCGGTGGGTGCCCGGTGGAACTTGGCCTCGAGCTTGGCGTAGGCCCGCTCGATCTGTCGGACCTTGGAGCGCACCGACCGCGGCACCCAGTCGATCGAACGCAACTCGTCGAGGATCGACCCCTTGATCCGACTGATGGCGTAGGTCTCGAACTTGTAGCCCCGCTCGGGTTCGAACTTGTCGATGGCATCGATCAACCCGAACATCCCGTAGCTCACCAGGTCCGACTGCTCGACGTTCTGCGGCAGACCGACGGCAAGGCGGCTCGCGACGTACTTGACCAGCGGGGAGAAGTGCACGATCAACGCTTCACGCGCCCGGGCCGTGCCGTCGTCCTTGTACGACTGCCAGAGCCGCTCGAGCTCCTCGTCGGTGGTCGTCGTGTCGTCGATCCGCGTTCGCGTGGTCATCAGGCCCTCGGGTGGCTCTCGTGGAAGACGCGGCTCAGCCGGTCCTTGCTGACGTGGGTGTAGACCTGCGTCGTTGCGAGGTCCGAGTGGCCCAGGAGCTCCTGCACGACGCGGAGATCCGCTCCGCCGTCGAGCAGGTGCGTGGCAAAGGTATGACGCAGGGCGTGGGGGTGCGTCGGCACCGGCGACCGCCGGTCCAGAAGGCGCCGCACATCGCGGGGGCCCAGCCGCCGTCCGCGGCGGTTGTGGAACAAGGCGGCGCCGTCGGCATCGAGGAGCACCTCATCGACGAACTCGGTCCGGAAGCGGCTCCGTCCGCCCTCGCGGCCGAGCCAGGAGTGCAGCACGTCCACCGCCGGGTCGCTCATCGGCACGATCCGCTGCTTGGCGCCCTTGCCCCACACCGTGACGCGGGCGCTGGTCAGGTCGACATCGTCCACGTCGAGGCCGCAGAGCTCCGACACACGAAGGCCTGAGCCGTAGAGCAGCTCCAGCACCGCGTCGTCGCGGGCGTCGAGGACCGGGTCGCCGCTGCCCTGAGGCTCGTCGAGCACCTGGTGCAGCTCGTCGAGGCGCAGCACTCGCGGCAGACGGGCCGGTCCGCTCGGAGCGCTCACGCCGGCGGTCGGGTCGACCGACGCGATCCCGCAACGCACGCACCAGCGGAAGTAGCGGCGCAGCGACGCCATCGTCCGCGCCATGGTCCGCGGCGCCCGCTTCGCAGCGTTCAGGTACGCCAGGTAGCTGCGGATCCGATCCCGGTCGACCTCGGCGGGAGTGGAGATCGGGGCGTGCGGATCCGCCTCGGCCCAGGCGATGAAGGCCCGGACGTCGCGTGCGTAGACCGCGAGCGTCGAGGACGCGAGCGGCACCGTCGCCACGAACTCCTCGACCTCCCACGAACCGTCCGTCACGCTGTTCGCCCTCACCTCGTCGGTAACTGCTCTCCGTAGCGTACCGAGCGCGCTCCGTGATGGCACGCTGGATGTGAACTCTCCTGATCCGCACGGACAGAGCTCGGACCCTACGGGGTGGCGGAACGCGCCACGCGGACCGTCGCATCCTCATGACGCACGGGCGATCCGCTCGACGAACGGGCCCCTCCGCTCGGCCCAACCGAGGTGCTCGAGCTCTCCGAGCGCCACCGACAGACGGGCCACGTCCAGACCGAGGTCCCGAGCGAGGGACTCCACCGGAACCGGGGTGAAGCCGAGCAGTGCCAGAACGGCACCGGCATCGCCGTCGGGCTCGATCCGGTGGTCCTCGAGCCGCTGCGGGCCGTCCAGGTGGGAGAGGCCGAGCGCCACCAGCACGTCGTCGACGCCTCGGCACACCCCGGCGCCTTCGAAGATCAGGCCGTTCGCCCCATCGGAGGCAGGGCTGTCCACTGGACCGGGAACGGCGAGGACGGTCCGGTCGCGGATCTGGGCCTGCTCCACGGTCAGCATCGAGCCGCCGCGGTGTGCGGACTCCACCACGACCACCACGCTGGCCAGCGCGGCCAGGATCCGGTTGCGGACGGGGAACCGCCACGCTGCCGGCCGCGTCCCCGGCGGCGCCTCCGACAGCACCGCACCGCACTCGACCACTCGACGGGCGAGCGCCGCATTGGTGGCGGGGCCCGGCGCGTCGACACCGCCGCCCACCACCGCCACCGGTCCCACCGGAGCGACGAGCGGATCGGCCCCGTCGAACGCAGCGACCACGCCGTGGTGCGCCGCGCCGTCGATACCCAAGGCCAGTCCCGACACCACGCACACCCCGTGCAGCGCCAGCGACCGGCCCAGCTCGTGGGCCACCCTGCGGCCGTAACCGGTGGCCCGCCGAGTTCCGATCACCGCCACCCGCGGGGCGCCCAGCACGTCGAGGTCGCCCCGGTGGAACAGGACGACCGGTGGATCGGGGTCCTGGACCAGGATCGCCGGATACGACGGCGATCCGATCGAGACCAGCCCGATCCCCCGACTGCGCCACCTGGCCCACAGCGCGTCGGGGTCGATGTGCTGCGATGCAGCTGCCCA
>JAPXRJ010000323.1:0-2873 GCA_033813615.1 Microthrixaceae bacterium
AAGAGCGTGAGGTCGGCCTCGCGCGCTCCGCGAAGCACGTCGTAGTCGACCTCGACCCAGCTGATGCCACGTGATTCGGCCAGCACCTTGGCTTGCGGCTTGACCACCTGGGCCACGAACACGCCGCGGATGCCTCGCAGATCGGGATCGCGCTCCATTCGCTCCAGGTAGCGGACGAGCTGTTCGACCCCGTCGATCTCACCACGCCGCTTGACCTCGACGGCGACGGCGGTGCCCTCGTCGTCACGGCACAGCAGGTCGACCGGTCCGATGTCGGTCGGGAACTCCCGGCGGACGAGTGTGAGTCCGTCGGAGATGGCGGTCGGATCCGCGGCGAGCAGCTCTTGCAGGTGTGCCTCCACGCCGTCCTTCTGCAGTCCCGGGTCGACGCCCAGCTCGTGAGCGGTGTCGGAGATCACCTCGTGCAGGTGGACGGTGAGCCGCTCGCCCTTGGGGTTCGTGACCGTCCAGTGATCGGACTCCTCGACGACCACGTTCGGAGCGTTCATCCAGTTGAGGGGCTTGTAGGCGCCGCCGTCGGCGTGGATGGCGACGCAACCGTCCGCCTTCACCATGATCAGTCGGAGCGCCTCCGGCAGGTGGGCGGTCAGACGACCGTCGTAGTCGACCGAGCAGCGGGCGATGACCAGGCGCACGCCCCGGACCCTACAAGACCCCTCGCCCCGCACTCTGACGAGAAGTCAGCACCGTTCCGGTCGGATCTTCACCGCAGAGTTGCAGTCGCGCCGTCGCGGTCAGGCGCCCTGGCGTAGCGCCGGGATGCGCAGCGACAGGTCGTTGCACTCCTCGCACACCGACTCGGGGACGATGCCCGCCTTCATCAGCAGCGCGAAGACCTTGCAGCCGAGGCAGAAGCCGAATGCGGCTTCCAAGAAGGCGGCACAGGCGAGCATGGCGATCACGACCCGCGACCCACTCGTGGCGCCGGTGAGGAACAGGAGGCTCGCTGTTGCGGTGAACGCCACGCCGATCCCCTGGGCGAAGCGCTTCGGGGGTCCCGGGACGAGCTTGGCGCGCTCGGGCAGTCGGGGAGCGACGACCTGCGTGGCGATCCGGCCGAGCGGGCTGAGCGTCGGTCCTGTGAGCACCCGGGCGATGAACCCGTAGGTGAGTGGGATCATTACCCAGCCCCACCCGGTCACGACGAACAGCACAGCCATGGCGACGACGCCGGCTGCGACGGTGCGTGCCGCGACGTCGTTCACCGGGTTCGGGAACGAGAACAGGCCCGTGCTGCGTGACGGTGGGGAGCTCGATGTCGTCGGGCCGGTGGTCGTAGCGGACATGGGGCCCACGATACGACCTGAATCCCGACCTAGCTAGTCGGGATTAACGTCGCACAGGTCACACCGCAGAGCCGGGCGATCGTGGCGCGGATGTGCCCGTGGCAGGCGGTTTCGCGCCGAGCTCGGCCGAATCCGATGCCCGCGTCCGGGAGACGGTCAGCCGCGGGCGTTCTTGAGGGCCTTGGTGGCGCGGGCCCGGTCGCCGGCGTCGAGCAGGAGCTTGCGCAGGCGGATGGCGCTCGGGGTGACCTCCACGCACTCGTCCTCCGCGACGAACTCCAGTGCCTGCTCCAGCGACATCACCCTCGGCGGCGTCAGCCGCTCGGTGTTGTCCGAGCCGGCGGCGCGCATGTTGGTGAGCTTCTTCTCGCGGCAGATGTTGACGTCCATGTCCTCGCCGCGTGAGTTCTCTCCGACGACCATTCCCTCGTACACCTCGTCGCCGGGGGCGACGAACAGCACGGCTCGCTCCTGGACCGCGACGACGGCGTATGCGGTGACCGGGCCGCGGCGGTCGGCGACGACCGAGCCGCGCTCACGGGCCCGGATCTCTCCGAACCACGGTGCCCAGCCGTCGAAGACCTGGTGGATCATTCCGGTGCCACGGGTCTCGGTGAGGAACTCGGTGCGGAACCCGAGCAGCCCGCGAGCGGGCACCCGCTGCTCCATGCGGACCCAGCCGGTCCCGTGGTTGACGATGTCGGTCATCTGACCCTTGCGGCCCGCGAGCAGCTGGGTGACCGCGCCGAGGAACTCCTCGGGGACGTCGACGGTCACGGCCTCGACCGGCTCGTGCAGCGTGCCGTCGATCTCCCGGGTGACGACCTGCGGCTTGCCGACGGTGAGCTCGAAGCCCTCTCGGCGCATCGTCTCCACCAGCACCGCCAGCTGCAGCTCGCCGCGAGCGTGGACCTCCCACGTGTCGGGGCGTTCGGTGGGCATCACGCGCAGGCTGACGTTGCCGACCAGTTCGCTGTCGAGGCGCGCCTTGAGGAGACGGGCGGTCATCTTGTTGCCCTCGAGGCCGGCCATCGGCGACGTGTTCACCCCGATGGTCATGGCCAGGCTGGGCTCGTCGACGGTGATGATCGGCAGCGGTGCCGGGTTGTCGGGGTCCGTCAGCGTCTCGCCGATGGTGACGTCCTCCAGACCGGCCACGGCGATGATCTCGCCGGGTCCAGCGGAATCCGCCTCGACACGCTCGTGGGTCTCGGTGACGTACAGGACCGCGACCTTGGCCCGCTCGATCGACCCGTCGGCGCGGCACCATGCGATCTGCTGGCCCTTGCGGATCGTGCCGTTCATGATCCGGCACATGGCCAGCCGGCCGACGAACTGGCTGGCGTCCAGGTTGGTCACCCAAGCCTGCAGGGGGCCGTCGGGGTCGTGGGTCGGCGCCGGCAGGTGGTCGACCAGCAGCTCGAACAGCGGGGTGAGGTCCTCGGCCAGGTCGTCGGCCGAGTCGGGTTTGGTGGTCGAGGCGCGACCGGCCCGGGCGTTGCAGTACACGATGGGGAAGTCGAGCTGGTGCACGTCCGCGTCGAGGTCGAGGAACAGCTCCTCGAC
>JAPXRJ010000324.1:0-1053 GCA_033813615.1 Microthrixaceae bacterium
GTCCTGGACCAGGTGCATCAGCTGCCCGTCGATCCGGGCCATCACGAGCGTCGAGGTGACGCCGCCCTGGGTGCCACGGACGCGGAACCGGTCGGTCACGGTGAACGGAGCCTTCGCACCGATGCCCAGGCCGCCAGTGGAGATGTTCTCACCGCGCTTGGTGGACGCCGCGGGTCGGGTGAACACCTCGACCATGTCGTCGCGGCTCAGGCCGAGGCCGTGATCGCGGATCACGAGGATCGGAGCGTCCTCGGTGGGCACGGTGACTTCGACCGGTCGGGTCACGCCGGCGGCGCGCTGCGAGTCGATTGCGTTGACGACGAGCTCGCGGATGACGGCGTCGCGCGGGGCGCTGTAGTTGCCGATCAGCATCTCCATCGCCAGCGAGGCGTCTTCGGGTCGGATGGTGGACAGCTCGAACAGCGCGTCGTCGCTGAACAGCGCGGCGATGTCCTGATGGCGCTCGTCGGGGACGACGCGCACGGGGGTGTCGATCTTCATGGTGATCCCATCTGCGATCGCGGCGGGTGTGCCACGGTCAAGGTTTCGCGAACGACAGCGGGTGTGCTGACGCCGGGTCGCGTCCTGCGACCTGCGCCACACCCGCGACAGCTCTGCTGTCGAGAGCAAAAGAACAGGGCCCCGCCGAATGGCGGGACCCTGTGCAGAGAGATGATGTGAGAGTTCTACTCATCGTCCTGGATGGTATAGACCGTCTCGGAGTTGCCACTGATGATGGTCCGGTCTCCGACGGGCGCATCGAGGTCGATCACCATGGTGTCACTGTGACCGACGATCTCGATGATGTCAGAAGGGCACTTCAGCTCCTTGTGGTTCTTGACCCTCCCGGCGAACATCGTGATCGTGATCGACTCGGCGGTCTCTACGACGTCGGCATCATGTCGAGTACACGTAGGTTCCCATGGACTGCTGAAGTAGATCACCAGTTGGTTCTCACTGATTTCCCCAGCAGAGCCGTCGTTGAGCAGGCCCCAAATGGATGGTCTGGGTTCAGCGAGTTCCTCGTAGGGAAGCTCATGTCCGTTCGGATCC
>JAPXRJ010000324.1:1063-2869 GCA_033813615.1 Microthrixaceae bacterium
CGGATCCCGATCGATGGCAGGTGGCCCAGCCGGACTGCATCCCGTCAGAGTGAGAGCGGTGAGTCCGAGGAGTATCAGCACACCGCGAAGGTGGCGTCGGATGAGCTTCATTCGGCTTCCTCCTCGTCGGGCTGGCCTGGGAGTGTGGCAGACGTGCTGGAGCACGAAGTCGAGGTAAGTGTGAGAAGCTCCAGGCCCGCAAGAGCCACCAGAGCCAGCAGAAACTGCAGCATCATGATCGTCTCGATGATCCTGAGCTGCGGCATGTCTGTTGTTTCCATGCTCATATGCGCGCTCCTTTCAGTTCAGTTGTGTGGCTCTTCATACCTGCGGTGGGTCGAGGTTGAGTCCGCCGCCGATGAGGAGCATGCGTAGTCGGTAGTTCTCGCGGTTGCGGAAGCCTCTGGCGATGCGTCGGTGGAGCTCGATGAGCCCGTTGATGCTCTCGGTGCCGCCATTGGATGCGCGGCCGGTGTCGAAGTAGGCCAGGAAGGCGTCTTTCCACTGTCTGAGGGTGCGGCCGAGTCGGGCGATCTCGGGGATCGGGCAGGAGGGGAACCCGTCGACGACTTGCTCGGCAATCTGGCGGCCCTTGGCTGGGTCGGGGTGGGCGTAGGCGGCTCGAACCTTCTGGGCGCACTGCCAGGCGACGTGGACGGCGTCGTGGCGGTCATCGGCGGCGATCGCCGCGGCGAGGCGGGCGTGTTGCTTGTCTGTGAGCCGTTCGGCCGCGCAACGCAGGATGTTACGGATCCCGTAGAGCGGGTCGCCGGAACGACCCCGGTGGCCGTGGATCTCCTGCTGCACGCGGCGGCGGACCTCATCTACGGCCCGGCTGGCCAGAGCGACCACATGAAACGCATCAAGGACGGCGGTGGCGTCGGCGAGCTTGTCGTCGATGGCGTTCTTGTAGCCGCGGAACGGGTCCAGGGTGGCGACCTCGACCCCGGCCTTGAACCCCTTCCCGCGCTGGTCGAGCCACGTCTTGTACACGGTGCCCGAACGTCCCGGCACCAGATCGAGCAGCCGGGCATGGACGCGTCCGTCCTTGTCACGAGTGAGGTCGACCATGCCGGTGAGCTCCTTGGGGCCACGCTTGCGGGGGCTCACGTGGTGCCACAGGTGCTCATCCACCCCAAGCGTGGTCACGCCGGCGAACCGGGACTCATCAGCGGCGGCACGCTGCAGGATCGGCTCGATGCTGGTCCACACAGTCCGCCACGTGGTGGCCAACTGCCGAGCCAGCCCGGCGATGCTGGCGTGCTCGCGTCGGACCTGCTCGGTCGCCCAGCGACACGCCCGGGTGGTGAGCATCGCGCGTGGCTTGGCGATCTGTTCGTCCTGCTCGGTGAACACCCCTACGGGACAGGACGGCTCGGGACACGTCCACGTGCGTTTGCGCCAACGCACGCGTGTCGGGGCTCCGAAGCAGGGGATGTCGACCAAGGTGACCGTCCGTCGGCCATGGCTGCGGGCTACCACCCCGCAGGTCGGGCAGCCCATCATCGCTGGTGGGGACTCGACCTCGACCACCAGCCCGGCAGGTCGCCGGTCCACTCCGATGACGTGCACGCCGGGCAAGCCGACCAGACGGTCACAGTTGTCGCAGTAGGCGTCGTCATGGGGGCAGCGCGCAGCACACGTCGTAGGCTCAGACACAGTCGGGGTCCTCGGTGGATAAGAAGCTTGGTAACTCCTGATCCTGAGGGCCCCGACCCCTACCTCAGCCCACCCCGCTCACCCGGCGTGTCGCCCCCGACCCACCGCAAGTACGAAGAGCCGGTTATGTTGACCGACGTCGTGGGG
>JAPXRJ010000325.1:0-2829 GCA_033813615.1 Microthrixaceae bacterium
TGGTGGCCGGTGCCCGCCGGTTCCAGAGCCGAGCCACCGACGTGCTGCCGCGGGGCCGGGTCCGCCTGCCGTCGGGTCGATGGCTGGTGCTGCACGCATCGCCGTTGAGCTCGTCGGACGGTCGGAGGGGTGACGTCGTCATCACCATGGAGGAGGCCCGTCCGTCGGAGATCGTCCCCCTCGTGGTGGCCGCGTTCGGGCTGACCGACCGCGAGTGCGACGTCACCCGGCTGGTCCTCCAGGGTGCCGACACCAAGGAGATCGCGGCGACGCTGCACCTGTCGCGGTACACGGTGCAGGACCACCTGAAGTCCGTGTTCGACAAGGCCGACGTGCGCAGCCGTCGCGAGCTCGTGTCGCGGGTCTTCTTCGACCAGTACGCGCCGCGACTGGGTGCCGAGGTGGCGCCGAGCGGCTGGTTCGCTGCAGGGCCTGGGTGAGGGTCCGGCGACGTGCGTCGATGACGGCGGTCGGCTAGATCGCTCGGTCGCCGTCGGCGTTGATGTTCGCGTCGATGTCGGCGCCGGCGTCGGCGCTGGGGTCGGCGGGTTCCCCCGGTTGCGCAGGGTCGGTCACGAAGTCGCCGGCGGTGGCGCGGAACCTGCGCAACGTGGAGAACAGGAGCTCCAGCTCGTGCGGGTCCAGCTCCAACGTGGCGAACACGCCGTCGTTGAGCAGCTTCGTCGCGGACCGGGCGTGCTGGCGTCCCGCTGCGGTGATCGCCGCGAGCGTCGTCCGGCCGTCGTCGGGGTGCGCCCGCCGTTCGACGAGGCCGTCGGACTCCAGGCGGTCGACCGCGTTGGTGACGCTGGCGGGGTGCACCTGCAGGCGGGCGCCGATCTTGCCGAGCGGCATCGCTCCCTTCCGGGAGAAGTCCAAGAGCACCAGCAGCTCGTAGCGGGCGAACGTGAGCCCCTCGGGCTTCAGCAGCGCGTCGATCCGACCCATCACGATCTGTTCGACGCGGATGACCGAGGTGACGACCGCCATCGCGTCAGCTGCGTCGGTCCAGCCGTGCGCCACCCACTGCCGGCGCGCCTCGTCGATCGGATCGAAGCCCAGGGGGCTGCGTCCGCGGGGCGATGCCCTGGGGACCTCCATGTGACGACCCTAGCGGGGCCGGCAAGGAAGTTTGACGTCAACGCATCTTCGGGAGAGAATGCATGGACATCAAAGCACCTGGTCGACGAGGGGGGTTCGTGGACGTGTTGGATCCAACGGAGCCGGAGCTGCACCGGCCCGCTCACCCGGTCCGCTTCGTGACCGCAGCGAGCCTGTTCGACGGCCACGACGCCTCGATCAACATCTTCCGTCGCATCCTCCAGAGCCAGGGCGCCGAGGTCATCCACCTCGGGCACAACCGCTCGGTGGAGGAGGTCGTGTCCGCGGCGGTGGACGAAGACGTCCAGGGCGTCGCCGTGACCAGCTACCAGGGCGGACATCTGGAGTACTTCCGCTACCTGGTGCAGCGGCTCCGAGAAGAGGGCGCGGGTCACGTCGGTGTCTACGGCGGCGGCGGCGGAGTGATCGTCGCGGAGGAGATCGACGCACTTCACGCGGACGGCGTGGCGCGGATCTTCTCGCCCGAGGACGGCCAGCGCATGGGCCTCGCCGGGATGGTCGCCACGATGATCGAGGCGTGCGACGTCGATCTGGCCGAGTCCACCGTCGGGCTCGACGAGCTGTTCGGCGGGTCGCGACGGACCCTCGCCCGCACGATCACGTCGCTCGAAGCCGGCACCCTCGCTCCGGCGATCGTCGAGGACGTGCGACGCACCGCGGCATCGCGGCGGGTGCCGGTGCTGGGGATCACCGGCACGGGTGGCTCCGGGAAGTCGTCGCTCACCGACGAGCTGGTCCGGCGGATCCGGCTCGACCAGGAGGACAAGCTCCGGATCGCCGTCGTGGCGATCGACCCGACCCGTCGACGGGGCGGCGGCGCGCTGCTCGGCGACCGCATCCGGATGAACTCCATCGAGACGCCTCAGGTGTACTTCCGGTCGCTGGCCACCCGCTCCACCACCACCGAGGTGCCCGAGTGCCTGGACGACGTCGTGGCGGCGTGCGTGTGCTGGGGTGCGGACCTGGTGGTGGTGGAGACGCCCGGAATCGGTCAGGGTGACGCGGCGATCGTGCCGCACTCCGACGTGTCGCTGTACGTGATGACACCGGAGTTCGGTGCGTCGTCGCAGCTCGAGAAGATCGACATGCTGGACTTCGCCGACGCGGTGGCGATCAACAAGTTCGAACGTCGAGGTGCCGAGGATGCCCGTCGCGACGTGGCCCGTCAGCTGGTCCGCAACCGCGAGGCCTTCGACCTGACCCCGGACGACATGCCGGTGTTCGGCACCGTGGCCGCCCGCTTCAACGACGACGGGGTCACCGCGCTCTACCAGTTCCTGCGATCCCAGCTCGCCGCCGCCGGGCTGTCGGTCGGCGACGGAACGCTGACTCCCGTGTCGGGTCGAACGTCGTCGGTGACATCAGAGATCGTGCCGGCAGCACGAGCGCGCTACCTGGCCGACATCGCCGAGGCGGTGCGGTCCTATCACCGGATCACCGCCGAGCAGTCCGAGGTGGCCCGGCGCGTCCAGCAGCTCGAGGCGGCCGCGGCGGTGCTGGCACAGGACGGCGCGCCGGTCGACGACGTGGCGCGGCTGGCGCGCACCGAGGCTCAGCGCCTCGCCCCGACGAACCGGCGCCTGCTCGACGAGTGGGCCGAGCGCCGGGACGAGCTCACCGGTCCGGATCGCCCGACCAGGGAGTCGCTGTCGGGTCTGGCGGTCCCGAAGGTGTCGGTCCCACGGTTCGTCGACCACGGCGAACAGC
>JAPXRJ010000326.1:0-2813 GCA_033813615.1 Microthrixaceae bacterium
GGCCCAACAGCTTCGCTCGGCCTTTCTCATCGAGCCGTTCGTCGGCCCTGGTCAACAACCGGCGGCACCGATAAAGCGGGTCGTTCTTCCGGCCCCGGTGGCCGAGCGTGTCGTTCTGGACCCGGCGACGTACCTCATCGAGTTTCTGGTTAGCGAGCTTCACGAGGTGAAACGGGTCCGCGACTTGGGCTGCGCCGGGCAGCATGGTGTCGAACGCGAGACGCCACGGCCCCGACAGGTCCAACACCGCCCAGCGGACCCGGTCGAGCCACCCCACGGGTTGGGCAGCGAGCCAGTCACACAGACCGCCCGAGGACCGGCCCGGGATCACATCAAGGAGCTGGCCGGAACCAACATCGACGATCGACGTGGACCACACCTGGGTGCGCCACGGGCCGATACGGGCGAACAGCACCTCATCGACACCGAGCGCCGCTACCTGGCCGACACGGGCCTCGTCAGCGTCCAACAACGCTTCGCCGTATGCGATGACGGCGTCATTGATCGCGTGCCACGACGCTCCAAGCTCCGAGGCGACGTCGCTCACCGCCCGTCCGTTGCGACCGACCTGCAGCGTTGCCCACCGGCCAGCACGATCGGTCACCGACAACCGCGGTGACGCGATCCGCGGGTCTTCATGGGTCCATGTCGTTGTCGGGCACCACGACTGGGGACAGCACCAACGGTGCTTGCGCCACCGCAACACCACCGGCCGACCGAAACACGTCAGATCGACCAGCTCAACCGTCGACCGGTCCTTCACCCACGCCCGCTGAGCGCAATTCGGACACACCGGTACCGAGACCCGAGATTCGACCGTGACCTCGAGCCGCCCGACGAGCGGCTCGACCACCGATAACACGTTCACCGCCGGTAGACCGACCAACAACTCGCATGCGCGCGTAGCATCCAACACTGCAGGGGCTCCCCGGACTCGATAGGTGTAGGAACCACCGATTCTGGTGAAGCCCCTGCCCCACACCCCGGACCCTCAACCTCGACCGTCACACCCCGCTCATCCGCGAAGCACCGATAAAGGACTGCCGATGAGAGCGCGTCACCGAGTCCGATCTGGTCGGCGAACGCGCCGACCGCGTGGAGCCCGACGTGGGCCACGACACCGTTGCCGCCGGTCTCGACACGTACCTTCCGTGTGCTGTTACCGTTCACTCGCCAAGTGCTCCTTCGAGAGGCCTTCTGGGGACGTAGGAATCACCAGAAAAGCCCATCGTTGGGGCACTTGTCGCGTCTCAGAGACCTCGAGCCATATCAACCCCGTGAAGAACCGGGGTTAAGAGGCTCTCCGGATTTCACCGGGGAGTGATGGTGGCGAGTAGGTCCCAGTTGGGCTTGCCGGCGTAGAGCAGCGTGCGGATCCGGTAGTTCCGAAACGACGTGAACCCGAACGCCGCCCGCTTCACCCGTTTGAGCAGGTTGTTCGCCGCTTCGGTCGGCCCGTTGCTCACGTGCGCCTGGTGCCACGCCGCGATCTGGGAGCGCCAGCGGACGATGGTGCGGCCGAGCTGTCGCACCTCGGGCGGGCACGACACGTCCTGCAGATCACGACCGAGGCGGGCAACGAACTCGATCGCCAAGTCGGGGTCGCGATGCTCATAGATGCTCCTCACGACCTCTTTCGCGTGCCATGCAGTGCGCACCTCGCCCTTGGGATCGCCGGCCTCGAGGAGACCGAGGAGCTTGGTGCGGCCTCGCTCGTCGAGCCGCTCATCAGCCTTGGTCAACAAGCGTCGTGACCGATACAGCGGGTCGTTCTTGCGGCCCCGATGGCCACACGTCTCGTTCTGCACCCGGCGGCGGACTTCGTCGAGTTTCTGGTTCGCGAGCTTGATCAGGTGGAACGGGTCAGCGACCTGAATCGCCGCGGGGGTCATCTTGTCGAACACGCTCCGATACGGGCCCGACAGGTCGAGGGTCGCGAACTCGATCTGGGCGCACCACTGCTCGCCGCGCTCCGCGAGCCAGGCGCACGGGCCTGCGGCGTTTCGGCCCGCAACGATGTCGAGGAGTTGGCCACGGCGAACGTCGACGAGTTGGGTCGACCAGTGCTGGGTCCGCCATCTGCCCAGGCGGGCGAACAGCACCTCGTCCAACCCGAGGGCGGTGACCTCGCCGATCCGGTCCGGCTCATCGACGAGCGCGGTGCCGTAGGCGATGACAGCGTCGTTGATCGTGTGCCAATCACACCCGAGTTCGACAGCGACCTCGTTCACGCTGCGGGCCCAGCGGCCGACCTGGGCGGTGACCCACCTCCCGGCCCGATCCGTCATCGCCAGCCGGGCCGGCGCGATCCCGGGAGCGTCTTCGGTCCACGATCCGACCCGACACCAGGTGTGTGGGCATCGCCATCGGCGCTTGCGCCACACCAGCCGTGCCGGCCGCCCGAAGCACGCCAGATCGACGAGCTCGACCACGGGCCGGTCTTTCGACCACGCCCGAGATCCGCAGCCCTGACAGAACGCGACGGTCGCGGTCGTTTCGACGTGCACCCGGATCGGGCCGGTGAGCCCGCCGGCTTCGACAGCGATGATGGTCACGTCGGGCAAGCCGACAAGAAGCGCGCACATGCGCGTAGGGTCCAATTCCACGAGGGCTCTCCGACATCTGGTTGGCGTAAGACACCGTCAGATTCGCAGAGCCCTCGTACGCGTCAGCGGACCCCTACACCCCGCTCAGATCCGAAGAGCCGCCATAGCGGCGCTTCGCGTTTCAACGGGGTGTGACCACCGCGAGTAGCGCCCAGTTGGGTCGTCCGGCGTAGAGCAAGGCCCGGATCCTGTAGTGGGCAAACCGTC
>JAPXRJ010000327.1:0-2812 GCA_033813615.1 Microthrixaceae bacterium
CGCTCGACACCGTGCCCGAGGACTTCACCGTGCACCCCAAGCTGGCCAAGCAGCTCGAGGCGCGAACCAAGCTGTTCCAGGGTGGTGAGGTCGACTGGGCGCTGGCGGAGAGCCTGGCGTTCGGGTCAATCCTCGTCGAGGGCAACTCGGTGCGTCTCGCCGGGCAGGACTCACGCCGCGGGACGTTCTCTCAGCGGCACTCCACGTTGTTCGACTTCGACACCGGTGCCGAGTACGTCCCGTTGCAGCGGCTGACGAACCCTCCGGTCACGGAGCTTTGGATCTACGACTCGCTGCTCAGCGAGTACGCGGCGCTCGGCTTCGAGTACGGCTACTCAGTGGTGAGCCCGAGCACCCTCGTCATGTGGGAGGGCCAGTTCGGCGACTTCATGAACGGTGCGCAGATCATCATCGACCAGTTCATCGTCGCCGCCGAGGACAAGTGGGACCAGACCTCGGGTCTGGTCATGCTCCTCCCCCACGGCTACGAGGGCCAGGGTCCGGAGCACTCCTCAGCGCGTCTCGAGCGGTTCCTCACGCTGTGCGCCGAGGACAACATCCAGGTGTGCATGCCGACCTCGTCCGCTCAGTACTTCCACCTGCTGCGTCGCCAGATCCGTCGTAACGTCCGCAAGCCGCTGATCATCGCCACGCCCAAGTCGGGGCTCCGGGACAAGCGGTGGCGGTCTTCGGTGGACTCGCTCGTGCACGGCTCCTTCGAGGAGCTGCTCGGCGACTCTTCGCCGGGGCTCGACGCGTCCGATGTCCGGCGTCTGGTGCTGGCATCAGGCAAGATCGGCGTCGAAGCCCAGACGTGGCGCGACCAGGCCGGAGCGCAGGTCGCCGTCGCCCGGGTGGAGCAGCTGTACCCGTGGCCGTTCGAGGCCATCGCGAAGGAGCTCAGCCGCTACCCGAACTGCACCGAGATCGTCTGGCTCCAGGAAGAGCCCGAGAACATGGGTGCGTGGAACACGATCAAGGGTCGCCTGTACGAGGCCCACGGCGACTCGTACGAGATCCGCCGCATCAGCCGGCCCGACGAGGCGTCACCGGCCACCGGCAGCCACGCGATCCACATCCAGGAGCAGAACATGATCCTGGCCGCCGCGTTCGCGCCGCTGGAGCAACGCAGCCACTCCGACTTCCACTAGCCATCCGCACCCATCGCGCCCCCACCCCCGGTTCTGTTCGTCCTTCCACAAGGAAAACGTTGTGAAACGCCGAACAGAACGAGCCGGGGGCCGAACAGAACGAGCCGGGGTCAGAGCTGCAGACCGAGCAGGGCGCCGAGCTCGTCGAGCGCTGCGTCGGGATCGGTGACCTTGATCGTGGTCATGCCCATGGCGCGGGCCGGCTTGAGGTTGACGCCCAGGTCGTCGAGGAACACGGCTCGCTCCGCGGCGACGCCCAATCGCTGCAGCGCGATCTCGTAGAAGCGCGGCTCAGGCTTGCGGACGCCGACCTGCGACGACTCCACCACCACGTCGAACAGCTCGATCACCGCAGCGAACGAGCCGCCGCTCGACCACGACGGATCTCCGGTGAGGAAGTTGTTGGTCAACAGCGCGGTGGCGTGGTGCTGCCCGCACGTCCGCAGCGCCGCAACCATCCGGGGGCGCAGCTCACCCTGGAGGCATCTCAGGACCTCCGTGCCGTCGACGCGATGGCCCAGCACCGCGGCCTCGGCCTCGAACTCGCGAGCGAATGCGGGGAGATCCGATTCGCTCCGCTCCAGTCGTGCCCATGCGTTGTCGTGCGGGTTGGTGGCGTTGATCGTCCGGATCAGATCCGGCGGAAGACCGGCCCGTCGCTCGTAGTCGGCGAACGCCTGGAACGGGCTCGTGAGGATCACGCCACCGAAGTCGAAGAGCACAGCGTCGAACATCGGGCGATCGTACGAGCGGCCGCGACCACGCGCTCGCGCCGCAGCCGATGAGTGCCTGCGAGGGAGCGACCTTGGACCATCGCGAGGCGACCGCGACAAGAACGCGACGGTCAATGCGCCGCTCCGCGGGATTTTGCTGCTTCACTAATCAGCGACATGTCCACAGATCACCTCGTCGTCGACGGGTCCAACATCGCAACCGAAGGTCGGACCGCGCCGTCGCTCGCCCAGCTCAACGATGCCGTCACCGACTTCGTGAGGGAGCATCCCTTCGACAACGTGGTCGTGATCGTCGACGCCACGTTCCCCAACCGGATCGACGAGTCCGAGCGCACCGAGTACGAGGAGGCGCTGCTCGCCGGCGAGCTCCTCACGCCTCCCGCCGGTGCGGTCGGTCGCGGCGACGCGTTCGTGCTGCAGATCGCGGATCGCACCGGAGCGACGATCCTGTCGAACGACTCGTTCCAGGAGTTCCACGCGAAGTACTCCTGGCTCTTCGCCGAGGACCGGCTGTGGGGCGGCAAGCCGGTCCCGGGTGTCGGATGGGTGTTCGTCCCCAGGGTCCCGGTCAAGGGCGCGGTCAGCCGGCGATCGTTCCGCGAGGCCAAGAAGAAGGATGAGACCACCGACGGAACCACGTCCGCGACGGCGCGTCGAGGGCGTGGCCGCTCTGCCGGCGCGTCCCAGGAGTCCAGCTCAAAGCAGTCAGGCTCAAAGCAGTCAGGCTCAAAGCAGTCAGGCTCAAAGCAGTCAGGCTCAAAGCAGTCAGGCTCAAAGCAGTCAGGCTCAAAGCAGTCAGGTACGGAGAAGGCGGACGAGGCGACGACCGCGAAGCGGGGCCGTCGCGGCCGTCGTAGCTCGGTGTCGGCAGCGGAGCCCACCGCGAGCGGGCCGAGAGCCGTTGCGACCGACCGCAAGCGCCCGGCG
>JAPXRJ010000328.1:0-2777 GCA_033813615.1 Microthrixaceae bacterium
GCGCGGCGCGGTTGCCGCGATCGACGCCGCGGCGGCCAGCGGAGTGGGCGTCTCGCACGCGGCGGCGCTCCTCGGTGTGCGCACCGATCGACCCGTCGTGCATCCGAACCGACCGAACCGATCGAACTGAATCGAACCGACCGAGCCGTTCAGCGGACTCACCGGTCGTCCACCGAGAGTTCACCCAGAAACCAGCCGCAACCCCTTCATGGGCCGGGGTCGCGATGAGTAGGATCACTGCCCTGAGGTCAGCGGGAACGCAGTTCGATCCCGCCGGCGTCGGTTGAATCGCTGTCGGAGCGCGTGGAAGGAGCGGTGTGAACCAGGAGCAGGACCAGCGAGAGGCCGGACGGCTCCAGTCCGTCTTCCGTGCCGTCCTCACACCGCCGTTCCGGTTCCTGTGGGATGTCACCACCGAGGGCCTCGAGCACGTGCCCGACAGCGGCGGGGCGATCATCGCCCCGAACCACGTGTCGGTGCTCGATTCGTTCTTCGTCCCGCTGACGTTGCCTCGGCGCATCACCTACGTCGGCAAGGCCGAGTACATGGACGACTGGAAGACCCGTTGGGTGTTCCCGGCCATGGGCATGATCCCGATCGACCGCTCCGGCGGCGACTCGGCCACCGCGGCACTCGACACGGCGGCGTCCTGCCTGGAGGCCGATCAGCTCTTCGGCATCTACCCCGAGGGCACCCGGGCCCGCGACGGCCTGCTCCACAAGGGGCACACCGGCATCGCCCGGCTCGCGTTGCGGACGGCGGTGCCGATCATCCCGGTCGGCATCATCGGCTCCGACGTGGTCCAGCCACCCGACGCCCGGTTCCCGCTGCCGTTCCGTCGGGTGCACATCCGCTTCGGCCGTCCGATCAGCGTCGATCGCTACCGTGAGAGGGCCGATGACCGGCTGGTCCTGCGTCAGATCGTCGACGAGGTCATGTACGAGATCCGCAACTTGTCCGGTCAGACCTACGTGGACAGCTACGCGACCAAGCCGTCGGTGGCCCCGGCTGCTCCCGTCGCGGTGCCGGCCGCCGAGCACGACGACCGTCGGGTGGCCGACGTCATCCCCATCGGGCGACCCCGACCGGCCGAGCCCGCCGCTGCCGCTGCCGGCCCCGGCGGTGAGCGCCGGGTGGTCGTGGCATCCGCAGCTGCCGGGCCGACCGAGCTGTCGATCGAGTCCGACGGCGTGGAACGCCGTTCATCCGCGGCAG
Source organism: Microthrixaceae bacterium (assembly GCA_033813615.1). Lineage (GTDB taxonomy): Bacteria > Actinomycetota > Acidimicrobiia > Acidimicrobiales > Microtrichaceae > Dermatobacter. Next base: position 1,216 of record JAPXRJ010000328.1, read on the forward strand.
TGCTGCGATCACGGCCGCTCGACCTCGACGACCTGGCGCTCACCGGCGCCTGATCCTCACGGAGCAACTGCCGCCGCCCGGTCCGTGATGGTCGGTCCGCGACGACGACGCACGGTCAGACCGGGTCGGTGGCGATCTCGACGAGGGCATCGGCCACGAACTGCGGCTCGGTGATCATCAGGTCGTGGCCGGTGTCGATGCTCCAGAGCCGGCCCGCCACCCTGGCTGTCGCGATGAGCTCCGGATCCCTCGTGGCCAGCGTCGACTCGCACACGATGTGGTACTGCGGGATCGCCCACAGCTCGTCCTCGTGCTGCAGGTCCAGTCGCTGCTCGAAGCAGGCCCACGGGTGGCCGGTCAGGCGGGCGTCCATCCAGGTGAGGTCGTCGGGGTCGGTGACGCCGTAGAAGGCGCCGGCGCCGGGTGCCGGTAGCAGGACCAGCTCCACGCCGTTGCGGATCTCTCCCATCGGTCGGGTCACCTCGATGATCGGTCCGGCCACGTCGGCCAGCGACATGTGGTTGCCCGGGTTCGCCGCGTCCAGGTACACGAGCTTGCCGACCCGGTCGACGGCCTGGTCCGCTGCGCCGGTGATGACCATCCCGCCGTAGCTGTGGCCGACGAGGACCACGTCGCTCAGGTCCCAGTGGAAGAGCAACGACGTCACGTCGGTGATGTGGGTGTGGAGGTCGATGCCCGGGGCCAGCGTGTGCGCGTGCTCGGCGAGCCCGCTCAGCGAAGGTGCGAACACCTCGTGGCCGGCGGCCTCGAGCCGGCGCTTGACCTTGGCGTAGCACCAGCCGCCGTGACCGCCACCGTGCACCAGGACGAACGTCGCCACGGATCCGACAGTACCGGAGTGCTCGCAGCGGATCGGGGCCGATGCACGGTGCGGATCCGGCCCGTGGGATGGCTCGGTGCTCGGTGATCCAGCCGTCTTGGGCCTGCGTCGACTGGATGACCGCAGGCCCCGCGCGCACGCACAACCTGGTTCGGGGTCCGCGAAGCGCGCCGGTAGCCTGCGACCCATGTCCGACATCGCCATCAAGCTGCCCGACGGTTCCGAGCGCGTCCTGGACGAGGGCGCCACTGGCACCGATCTGGCGGCGTCGATCGGCAAGCGGCTGGCCAAGGACGCACTCATCGTGGAGGTCAACGGCCAGCCCGTCGACCTCAACACCCGCCTGCACGACGGTGACGCCGTGCGCATCGTGACCGTCAAGGACGCCGCCGCGCTCGAGCACCTCCGCCACTCCACGGCCCACGTGCTGGCCCAGGCGGTGCTGGAGCTGTGGCCAGGCGCCACCTTCGCCGGCGGGCCGGCGATCGAGGACGGCTTCTACTACGACTTCGACCTGCCCGGCGGCCAGACCTTCTCCGACGAGGACCTCGAGCGCATCGAGGCCAAGATGCGTTCGATCATCGCGGCGAACCAGCCGTTCGAGCGCTTCGAGCTGCCCGTCGATGAAGCCCGCGAGCTGATGGCCGAGCACCCGTACAAGCGCACCTTCATGGACCTCGCCGCCGAGGCCTCGGCTGGTGGCGGGGGCGCGGTGGGGGAC
>JAPXRJ010000329.1:0-2772 GCA_033813615.1 Microthrixaceae bacterium
CGGCACGGTCGCCACGCTCCCGGCGCTGCTGCGCCGACACCCAGAGGTGGATCTCCGCTCGGTCGAGCTGGACGACCGCCCCGAATCGCTCGACGCGCTCCTGCAGGTGCTGCAGCGCGGCGATGCCGCGCCGTGCAACGCGATCCGAGAAGGATCGCTGCTCGTCGGGCGGCTCGAACCGCTCCCGATCCCGACGACGGTCGTGCACTCCGAGCCGCTCGGATCCCGCGACCTGGCAGCGGTGTGGGGCGACGACGGCGAGCTGCGCGCGGTTCCGGCGCCCGGCGCCCCGTCGACGCCGTCGACTGACCCGGTGACCGTGCGCGTCGAACGGGCCCTCGTCGCCGGTGCCACCGACGAGCTGGCGATGGCCGGCCAGGTCGCGGGTGTCGCCGCGATCGGCGAGGTGATCGACGGACCCGCCGAGCTCGTGGGCGCCACCGTGGCGGTGGTCGGTGACGGCACCGCGACCCGGAGCGTCGTCGTCGACGCCGATCGGGCATGGCCGGTCGGATCGGTCGAGCTCGCCACCGCCGCGCTCGTCCGCCTGCTCTCTGCGTTCGACGACCTCGTCGAGGCAGCTGATCGGGAACCCGCGGTCGTGTCCGCCACGTTCGACGCGCTTCTCTCCACCGCCTCCCCGTGGGCCGACGCCGTGGTGTCGCCTGCCGACTGGAGCGGGCAGCGACCTGCCCGCTCGACCGTGGTCGACCTGGGCGACCACCAGACCCCCGTCGAGGTCACGACCGCGCGCTGGAGCACCGACGGGACGTGGGGGGTGCTCGCCGCGGATGGCGAGCGGTGGCGAGATGCCGTCGGCGACATGCTGGTCGCCGCCGGCGCCCAGGTCATCGACATCGACGACGCTGTCGACCCGGCAGCGCTCACCGGCGTGGTCGCGGTGGGGACCGCCCTGAGCTCGGAGCTGGCCGAGCTGGACGTGCCGGTCGTGTGGATCGGCCCGTCCGACGTGCTGCTCGGCGCAACGATCCCCGATCCCGCGACGACAGCGGCTGCCGCAGCGATGTGGCCACGACTCGAGCGCGACTCGACCGACACGGCGTTCCTGGTCGGCGCGGACGTCGATCCTGCCGTCGCCGCCGAGGCGCTCGGCCGCGTGCTGCTCGCCGAGCTGCCGCTGGCCGCGTACGACCCGAGCCAGCTCGCGGAGCTAGCGAGCGCTGGCCTGGCTCACGATGGCTGGTTCGGCGCACTCGCCGCGGCGGGTGTCGACGAGCTCGACCTCGACGACGACTCCGTGGCGGCGCTGCTGGTCGCCGCTCCGGCGTCGCAGCACCTCGAGCTGCTCAAGGTGCACCTGGCGGCGGAGATCGCGTCGATCATCGGCATCGAGGCCGACGAGATCGACCACGACCAGCCCGTCGACACCTACGGCGTCGACTCGCTCGTCGGCATGGAGATGCGCAGCCGCATCGAGACGTCGTTCCGCTACGAGGTCCCGTTGAGCGAGCTGACTCGCACGATGACCACCTCGGACCTGGCCGGCCACCTGCTCGCACACGCCCTGCCGGCGCTGCTCTCCGGCGGCTCGGTCGGCGCCGCCGACGGGGCAGCGACCGCCACGGGCGCCCGAGCCGTCGTCGTCCAGCGCGGCGACGGCCCGGTCTCCTGGTGGGTGCCGGGCATCTTCGGCTCCGCGGAGGCGTTCGGACCGCTCGGTCAGGAGCTGGCCGACCACGAGATGTGGGCGATCGAGGACGCGGATGTGCCGGCCACGTCGGTCGGAGTGCTGGCCGGACGCGTCCTCACGGAGATCAGGTCCCGCCAACCGGTCGGGCCGTACCGGATCGGCGGCTACTCCTACGGCGCGCTCGTCGCCGTCGAGGTCGCGATCGTGCTCGAAGCAGCCGGCGAGGAGGTCGAGCGGCTGTGGTTGCTCGACCCGCCACCGCCGTTCGCCCCCGACGACGCCGCGACCCGAGCGGATCGTGCCCGCCGTGTCGCCGAACTGCTCGTCGGCTACCTCGAGGCGCTGTTCGGCACCTCCGGGCTCCAGGTGGGAGAGCTCCCCCCGCTGGAGGCGGGTGCGGACCTCTCGACGCTCGTCGTCCGCCTCGCTGACGACGCGTCGTCGTGGTCGCCCGATCGCATCGCCGGACGGCTCGACGCGCTGTGGCGCACGATCTCCGCGTCGCTCGAAGCGATGGCCGGCCACCGCCCGAGCGGCGTGGTCGCGGCGACCACCGAGCTCGTCGTCGCCGAGCACAGCGGGCTGTTCGGCCTGGTTCCCGGCGCCGACTGGTCCGACTTCCTGGCCGACGCCGCCGGTCCCACCACGCTCGACACCGACCACGCCGGCCTGCTCCTGGCACCGCACACCGCCGCGCTCGCGGCGGTGATCCGGCGCTCGCTCGAACGCAGCACGACCCGACAGGGCGCTGCGCACCCGGAGGATCCGATGACCACCACAGGCCCACCGGCCACGCTGACCCAGCGGGCGAAGGCCGCCGTGCTCCGGGGTCTGACCGCCAGCTCACGGTCGCGCTCGGCCGTCGGTGCCGTCGGCAGCATCTACGGCCAGGCCGACTTCTTCCTCCGCGCACTGGCCGCCGAGCGCCGCTTCCGACGCAACGCCGTCATGGGCGACGGGTTCATCGCCGGCGATCACGCCCAGATCGTCAACCTCACCGGCGACCCCGAGCGCGTGCGGTTCGGCCGCAACTGCCTGGTCGACGGCTTCATCAACGTGCAGGAGTACGGCTACTTCAGCATGGGCAGCTACTCCGGCATCGGCGTGGACGTCCGCATCGA
>JAPXRJ010000330.1:0-2756 GCA_033813615.1 Microthrixaceae bacterium
CGGCCGCAGCCCGGACGGCGGGATCGGCTCAGTCACCCGGCGGTGGCGCCGGCATCTGGATCGACGCCAGGTCGATCGCCATCGGCGCGGTGAACGTCGTCGGCTCGGCCGTGGTGGCCTCCGGCATGTTCTCCTGAGGTCCGGGCTCCGGCGTCGTCTTGTACGCGTCGACCGACGGCGTCGCCGCCGGGCTGCCGAGCAGGCCGATCAGGTCGAGCTTCGACGCGTCCCAGTCGGTCGCGGTCGGTTCGCCGTTGCACGGCGCGAGCTGTTCGAGCGCCGCCGGTGCGCTGGTGGCGAACACGTTGCCCGAGAAGCAGTTGCGCAGCGTCTCGGTGCTCTGACCCGAGCCCGTGAGGTCCACGGTGCCCACCGCCAGGTCGGCCACGCCGGAGGCCGACACGTCGTTGCCCTCGACGGCGATCTCGATCGGGTTCCAGAGGACGACGCAGCCGTCGCCGATCAGCTCGACCTCGACGCACCGGTCGGCAGGGATCGACGTCTGCACGCCGTCGGCCTTGGCCGGCGTGTCGTTGCACGGGGTGTTCCACTCCGACTCGGGCGGTGCCAGGTCGTGGGCGTCGGACTCTGGGTAAGGGACCAGGCCGATGCCGGTGCGGGAGTGGTTCCAGACCCTGTTCTTGGTGATCGTCGCCTTCACCGCCCCGGCGGGCAGGATGCCGTTGCCCTGCGCCAGGAGCGACACGTCGATCCCGGGACCGTCGGTCATGTCGTTGTCGTGGACGAGGTTGCCGGCGATCGTCGTCTCCCGGCTCGGGTAGCACAGCTCGTAGGAACCCGAGTTGGGGACGATGCCGGCGCGGTTGTTGGCGAACTCCGAGTTGACGATGAAGAGGTCGCCGCCGGAGTTGGTGCCCGAGTAGCCCAGGCCGTTGTACTCGGACACGACGTCGGTGATGACCGCGTCGCAACGGAAGCACTCGCCGATGTAGAACCCGGCGTCGGGGCTGCCCGACGCGTAGCTGTGGTCGAACTGGCCGTGGTAGGCGTCGAACGCGTAGATGCCGTAGTCGCCGTTGCGGTACGCGGTCAGGTACGAGCCCCGGTAGCGGTCCGAACCGGTCCAGAAGAAGCCGTTGGAGATGTAGTTGCGGGCGGTCATGTTCTCCACCACCACGCCGTCGGTGTCGAGCACCCGGATGCCGTTCTCGAGCTCGAACTCGCCGTCGAGGATGACGTCGTTGCGGTCGACGCCGCGGATCGTGAGGTCCTCGAGGTCGTCGCGGGCGACGTCGACGGCTTCGTTGTAGACGCCCTTGCCGACGAGGATCAGATCGCCGTCCTGCGCGGAGTCGACCGCCGCCTGGATGCTCGACTGGTCCTGGGGCACCCGGATGGCCTCGAGGCCGTCCTCGACCGACGTCACCCGGGTGACATCGCCGTCGCCGGCACCGTCATCGCCGCCGTCGTCGCCGGACGAACAAGCCGCGGACAGCAGGGCCGTCGCCACGCACACGATCACCAACCACCTCGACGTCGAAGCCGCCACGTCAGCACACCCCCTGTTCGCCCCACCTCGGCAGTTGGCCGCGGTCGGTGGTCGACCATACAGTTCCCGTCGTGACGATGCGGAACTCCAAGTGGTGGCGCACCGCTGTTGCGTGTGGTGCGCTCGCGGTGCTCGCGGCGTGCGGCGGCGGGAGCTCGTCGACCTACGAGCTCCCGTCCGGAGAGAAGTGGCAGCCGGAGTCGGGCAGCGACGTGGTGGTCGACGCCCGCGACAACATCTTCGTGCCGCAGTTCATCGAGGTGAAGAAGGGCACGACGGTCACGTGGGAGAACACCGGCCGCAACCGCCACAACGTCCTGGCCGACGACGAAGGCGACTTCGACGACATCCCGGTCGAGGAGCTCGAGCCGGGCACCAGCGCGTCGCGCACCTTCGAGGACTCCGGCGAGTTCGGCTACTACTGCTCCCTGCACGGCACGATGACCAAGGGGATGTTCGGCGCCATCAAGGTCGTCGACTGACGCCAGCCCACGTGCGCCGGTGACAGCCGGCGACCTGCAAGTCTGTACGGGCCATGTCCTTCCGCGACCGCTTCTTCACGCCCAAGGTGGCGCGGGCGACCACGTCGCCGTCTGCCATCGTGGCGACCGGTGGTGGTGCCGCGCTCGGGATGCTGGCCGCCGGACCGGTCGGTGCCGTGGTCGGTGGCCTCCTGGCCTACGGGGCTCGCGTGCTCGCCGCAGTCCCCGGAGCGCCGAAACGCACCGGCACCGACATCCGTGGGCTGATCGACCCGTGGCGGTCGCTGATGCAGGGGGTGATCGACGCCCGCCGCCGCTACGACAAGGCGATCGCGTCGGTGCGCCCAGGACCGTTGCGGGACCGGCTGGTGGAGGTCGGCGCCCGACTGGATGACGCCGTCGATGACGCCGGGCGCATCGCCCGGGCCGGCAACGCGCTGTCGGAGGGTCGCAAGCAGATCGACCTGGTGTCGATCCAACACGACCTGGACTTCGCGCGGTCCGGCCCGCAGACCGAGCGGACAGCGCAGACCATCCAGGCCATCGAGGCGCAGATGGCATCGGCGGATCGGCTGGACCGGACGATCGGCGACACCCACGACCAGCTCCGACTGCTGGACGCCCGTCTGGACGAGACGGTGACTCGCACCGTGGAGCTCGCCGTCACGCAGACCGATGCGCAGGCGATGGGCGGCATCGGCACCGAGGTGGAGTCGATCGTGTCGGAGATGGAGGCGCTGCGACTGGCCGTCGAGGAGACCGAG
>JAPXRJ010000331.1:0-2749 GCA_033813615.1 Microthrixaceae bacterium
GCGTCGGCCTCCGGCTCTGGCGGAACTGCTGCGCTGCGATGCACGATCTCGGCGTGAGCAACACCACCCCTCCCGACGGCAGTCCGCGGCGCGCCTCCCTTCCGATCCTCCTCGGAGTTGCCGTCCTGGCCACGATCTCGGTCGCCGGGCTCATCTTCGTGTCCTGCCAGGGCGACGACGAGCCGTCGTCCGCATCGACCACGACGAGCTCCGCTCACAGTGCGCACGGCAAGGACGACACAGACTCGGGTGGGACCGCCTACGGCTCGCACGGGATGGCCCCCACCGTCGTGACCGCAGAGCAGGTCGGCGAGCTCGGGCCGGGTCCGCAGCTCGGCGAGCGCTTCGTCGGCACCTTCGGGCTGAACGTGTGTGGCCGGTTCCTCGATCCCCCGACCGCAGGGTCCTCGCCGGACACCGGGATGTCCACCGATGGCGCCGGCCGCTTCTCGGTCACCCCGCCCGACGCAGCCCACGCCGGGGCGAACGCCACGATCGGTGAGCTGCTCGACCTCATCGGCGTCGATCTGTCGACCGGGTCGGTCACGTTCCCCGAGTCCACGACTCCGGCGCAGTTCCCGATCGGGACCGCGACGGCAGCGATCGCGGGAGCGACGTTCACGTCGGAGAGCACCTGCGGCGATGCACCGGCGAAGGTGCAGCTGTGGGTGTACGACGCCCACGCGGTGGCCACCGGTGAGGAGGTGCGGGCCGTCGAGGTGGATCCCCAGCTCACGCCGATCGCCGAGGACGGCATGGCGTTCGTGGTCGCCGTGACGCCGGAGTCGTCGCTGCCGACGCTGCCCCCCTCCGCCATCGCCGGCTGAGCACGTGCTCCACTGAGGCCGTGAGGGTCGTCGCCGGAACCGCCCGAGGTCGTCGTCTGGTCGCGCCGTCGGGTGACGAGGTGCGACCCACGCTCGATCGCGTCCGGGAGTCGATGTTCAACTCGCTCGGGTCGCTCGACGTCCTGCGCGATGCCGTCGCTGTGGACCTCTTCGCCGGTTCGGGGGCGCTCGGGATCGAGGCGTTGAGCAGGGGTGCGGCCCACGTGATCTTCGCCGACGTGGCCCGACGCTCCATCGACGCGGTCCGGGCCAACCTGGCCGCCACCGACCTGGACGCGGCGGCGACCGTCATCCGGCGCGACGCGTTCGACGTGCTCGCCGACGGTGCCGAGATGTTCGCCGGAGGTGTCGACCTGGTGCTCGCCGATCCGCCGTACGCGTTCGACCGCTGGGGCGAGTTGCTCGTGGCGCTCGAGCCGTTCCTCGCCGGCGACGCAGTCGTCGCGGCCGAGTCGGATCGCTCGCTGGAGGGCGACCTCGCCGGTGACGGCGACGGCGTGTCGGGTCTCGTCGGCTGGAGCATCCTGAGGGAGCGTCGGTACGGCGATACGGTGGTGTCGATGCTGACGTTCGACCGATCCTCCACGATCGACCGCGACAGGTGCCGAGCCGCCGACATGGACCGGAACATGGACAGGGACCGAGACATGGACCGAGACATGGACAGGGACGGTTCGTGACCACGGTGCTGTACCCGGGTTCGTTCGACCCGATCCACAACGGCCACGTCGAGATCGTCGAGACAGCGTCGCGACTCTTCGACCGGGTGGTCGTCGCCGCCATGCGCAACCCGCAGAAGGGCGAGCCCTTGTTCTCCCTCGACGAGCGCCAGACCCTGATCGAGGAGTCGCTCGCCCACCTCGACAACGTCGAGGTCACGATGTTCTCGTCGTTGGTCGTCGATCTGGCGAGCGAGGTCGGAGCGCACTTCATCGTCAAGGGCCTCCGGGCTGTGTCCGACTTCGAGTCGGAGCTGCAGATGGCGCAGATGAACCGCTCGTTGTCAGGCGTGGACACCTTGTTCGTCCCGTCGGCGTCGAAGAACTCGTTCCTGGCGTCCAAGCTCATCCGGGAGGTCGCCCGCTTCGGGGGGAACGTGGACACGATGGTCCCGGGCCCGGTCGCTGACCGGTTGAAGGAACGATTCGGAGGATCCCGATGAGCACGCCCGACGACGAATCGGCGCGCGCCGCGTCTCCTGAGCGGGGTGGCGCACCGAACCGACGATCCGGTTCCGGGACCGACCAGTACCGGATGCCGGAGGCCCAGGAGATCCTGGAGCGCGTGATCGCGATCATCGACTCCGCTCCTGGGATGCCGATGTCCGCGTCGGTGCGGGTGAACCGCGACGAAGTCCTCGAGCTCCTCGACGATGCCGTCTCGCGCCTGCCCGACGAGCTGCGCTCGGCGCGATGGCTGCTGAAGGAGCGCGAGGACTTCCTTGCCCGGACGCGACGCGAGGGAGAGGACCTCATCGAGGACGCCCGCAGCCGGGTCGCCCAGATGGTGCAGCGCACCGAGGTGGTCAAGGCCGCCGAGCAGCGTGCCCGCCGGATCGTCGAGGACGCCGAGGCGGCGTCGCGCCGCATGCGTCGCGAGACCGAGGACTACTGCGACCAGAAGCTCGCCAGCTTCGAGAACGTGCTCGCCCGCGTGGCCAAGTCGGTGGCCGCCGGCCGCGACAAGCTCGCCGCGCCGCGGATCGAAGAGGCGGAGCTGGCCGACCTCGAGGATCCGCCCACCGGTTCGTCACCGGCCGTGTTCGACCACGAGACGTGACCGGCACCGTGTCCGGACTGCGGATCGGCGTCGCGGAGCTGCGGCGCCACCCCGGTGATCGCGTGGAGGTGTCCCGAGACGTGGACCTCGACGGGGTCCAGGTGAGCACCGCGCAGGTTCCC
>JAPXRJ010000332.1:0-2737 GCA_033813615.1 Microthrixaceae bacterium
CACGAAGGGCCGCCCCATCGCCCGGGCGACGGATTCCCCGAGCGACGTCTTGCCGACGCCGGGGGGCCCGACCAGCGTGATGATCGCACCAGCCCCCCGGCCTGAGGGAAGGACAGCCCCCCGGCCCGAGGGCGTGGCTGCCGTGTCGGCCTTCTGGGCGCGATCGGCCAACCGGGCGCGGACCGCCAGGTGCTCGACGATGCGGTCCTTCACGTCGTCCAGACCGTTGTGGTCTGCATCGAGCACGGCCCGGGCTCCGAGCACGTCGATGGCGTCGGTGGCGCGCTCGGTCCAGGGCAGGTCGGCGACCACGTCCAGCCAGGTGCGGATCCAGCCGTGCTCCGGTGACTGCTCCGAGGTTCGCTGCAGCCGATCCAGCTCCTTGGTCAAGGCGTCGCGCACAGCCTCGGGCACCTCGGGATCCGCGGCGACCTGGCGAACGCGTTCGAGCGACTCGTCGTCGCCGGACTCCTCGCCGAGCTCCTTGCGGATCGCGGCGAGCTGCTGACGCAGCAGGAACTCGCGCTGCGCCTTCTCCATGCCGTCGGTGACGTCCTGGCGGATCCGGTCCTTGAGCGACAGGTCCGCGAGCGTCTCGCGGGCCCAGCCGACGACGAGCTCCAGCCGCTCCTCGACGTCGAGCGCCTCCAGCACGGCCACCTTCTGCTCCGACGACAGGTCGGGCGAGTAGCCGGCCATGTCGGCGATCGAGCCGGCGTCGCTCATGCCCCGGAACGCGTCGGCCAACCCGGGCATGCCGCGGGACTCGAGGATGTTCTCGACGACGGCCTGGTACTCCTTGGCCAGCTCGCTCGCACGTGGTGTGTCGACGTTGAGCTCCTCGACCTCGGCCGCCCGCACCCACAGCGCTTCGCCCGTGCCGGGCACGCCGACACCGATGCGGGCACGATGCAGACCGCGGACGACCAGCGCCTTCATCCCGCCGCGGAGCTCACCTGCGTCCTCGACCTGGGCGACGGTACCGACGGCGGCGAAGCTGCCCTCGACCCGAGGGACGAGCAGCACCTGGGCGCTGTCGTGCACGCCGTCGCCCGCCGCTGCCTGTGCGGCAGCCTTGGCCTCGTCGGTCTCCAGAGCGATCGTGACCACCATCTGAGGCAGGACGACGCCGCTGTTCAGCGGCAGGACGGGAAGGACCACGCTGGCGTGGTCCTGGTCGGCGTGGTCCTGGTCGGCGATGGGGTCGCCCTGGGTCTCGGTGCCGCTGTCGGCGCTCACCGTGGGGTCTGACATGTGCACTCCAGCCATCGAGGTGATCGATCTCAACAGGAAAGTTGAGTGATGGAGCAACAAGTTATCGATCGTTCCCATTCCCTCCCGGTCGGGTGGGGACTTCAGACCATCAGGTCCTCAGGTCCTCAGGCTCTCGCCATCAGCTGCACGACCAGCAGCGCAGCCATGCCGACCACGAGGGTCAGCGCGGCGTTGCGGGTCCGCCACGCGACCAACGCGGCCAGGAGCCCGGCGACCACGCGAGCCTGGAGGAGGTCGATGTGGCCTTCCGGCCGCACGAACGCCGGCAGCACCAGCGCGGCCAGCGCCGCCGGAGGGATCTGTCGCAGGACTCGCTGAGCCCGTGGCGGCACCTTCACCATCCGGTGAGCGACGGCCAGGAACGATGCACGCATCGCGAACGTGCCGGCGCCGGCGAGCAGGATCGTCCACCACGCAGGGCTCATCGGTCCACCTCCGGTCCCGATCCGTCTCCGTCTCCGGCGCCGTCGCCGTCTCCGGCGCCGTCGGGGCCGGGGCCGGCAGGGTCGTCGCTGTCGACGAGCGCACCGGCGACGATCCCGGCCACCGAGCCGATCATGACCGACGACGGACCGGCACCGATCTCGGCAGCCGCCACCGCCGTCACACCCCCGACTGCAGCGGCCAGCACCGCCGGACGCCGAACCAGCGTCGGGATCAGCAGCGCGAGGAAGACCAGCGGGACCGCGAACTCCAGGTGCCAGTCCGCTGGCACGGCGTTGCCGACCGCGATGCCCACGACGGTGCTGACCTGCCACGTCACCCACAGCGACAGGCCTGCGCCCAGGTAGAACGACCATCGGTCCGGGGCTGTGGCGTTCGACCGGTCCTGGTCGTCCTGCTCGTGCCAGCGCACGATCGACAGCGCGTACACCTGATCGGTCAGCAGGTACGCCATCAGCAGGCGACGTGCGGTGCCCACCCGCGTCACGTGCGGTGACAGCGACGCCGAGTACAGGACCATCCGCAGGTTGATCGTCCACGCGGCGAGCACGGCGACGGCCACCGAACCGCCACCGGTCAGCACCTCGATCGCTGCCAGCTGGGAGGCGCCGGCGAACACGATCGTCGAGAACCCGACGGGGACGTCCCAGCTCAGCCCGTTGGCGACCGGTGTCGCTCCGGCCACGAAGCCGAACGGCGCGACCCCGAGGAGCAGCGGGGCGATGGCCAGGAACCCCGCCCGGAACCCGCCGAACTCCCGTGTTCCGGGGTGGTCAAACTCCGACGGTCCGGTTGCAGCAGCGTCGCCCACATGGACATGTTGACCCGGTCGGGTTGGGTCCCTGTACCCGTTTCTGCCGGGAACCAAATGGTTCGAAGGGCTCTTGGGAGCTCGAGTCGCGTTCCGTACCGTGATCCCTGTGCCCATCACCGCCACCAACCGCTTCTATCCGCTCCCCGACGGACGGGACCTCACCTGGAGCCACTGCCCGGTCGAGAACGCGTCCGGTGTGGTGAT
>JAPXRJ010000333.1:0-2718 GCA_033813615.1 Microthrixaceae bacterium
AGAACCCGACCACCGCCACAGGTCGACCCTTGGCCTGCAGCTGGGCGACCAGCTCGCCGACGCGCTGTGCGGAACGTCGCAGGTCATCGAGGTCCGCGCCACGTGGCCCGGTGGAGAACCAGCTCCGGACGCCCTCTGGGTCACGGCCGGCGCCGGGGGCGACGACCTCCCAACCCGCAGGGGCCAGGCGGCGTCCCCACTCCCTGGCAGCACCGGGCTCGTCACCGTGACCGTGCAGCACCACCAACGAACCCAGGCCGACATCGAACTCGCGCATCCGTGGCAGCCTGCAACGTCTGCACCGCGATCGCAACGACCGTCGCCACTCAGGTTCGCCGGGTGCGCCTGGTGCGACACGCGACGGTTTCGGTCCGCTTGCCCGCACACTGAAGCGTCGTGCCTGCCCTCCCCCGCCGCCGCAGCGCCCGCCGGGACGAGCCCCGGACGGTCGAGGCGATCGCGCTCGACCGCAAGCTCGTCGACCTCATCGACGAGCACTCCGACGCCGTCTTCCGGCTCGCGTTCGGGATCCTGCACGATCGCCAGCTCGCGGAGGACGTGGTCCAAGAGACGATGATGCGGACGTGGAGGTCGCTCGAGCGATTCAGGGGTGACGCGTCGGAACGCACCTGGATCCTGCGCATCGCCCACAACACCGCGATCGACTCGCTTCGTCGGCGACGTGACCGAGCCGTCGCGCCGAGCGAGCTCCCCGAGGTCGAGGACCCGGCGGACCCGGGCATGCGAGCGGAGGGCCTGGATCGCCTCGCATCGGTCGGCAAGGCGCTCGCGGCGCTCGACGAGACCAGCAGGTCGATCGTCATCCTCCGGGAGGTGGAGGCCATGTCGTACCAAGAGATCGCCGAGGCGCTCGACGTCCCGGTGCCGACGGTGAAGACGCGGTTGCTGCGTGCCCGGCGCGTGCTGCAGGCCGCAGATCGAGGTGAGGACTCATGACCGGTCACGACGAACCCGCAGACCCCGACGAGATCGACCCGTCGGAGCTCGACCCGACGACCCTCGACCGGGAGCTCGCGGCCACCGACGCGGTGCTGTCGAGCTCGCTGCGGGCGATCCTCGCTCCACCGGAGGACATCGAGGACCGGGTCGCCGACACGGTGTCGCAGCAGCTCATCGGGCGCTCCGTCGCCGGAACCGCCCTGGACCTCCTGGGCCTCGGGGCCCGCGCCTTGATGGCGATCCTCACCGATGGGGGTCCTCCTGCCGACAGGTACCCGGACCGCGACATCGCGGGATCACCACGTCAGGATCCGCAGAGCTCCGGATCCGATCGCCGCCACGAAGGGGGGCCCGCATCGTGAACAGCTGGATCTGGGCGCTCGTCGCCGTGTGCAGCGGGATGCTCCTCGGCGAGCTCGGTGGCCGGCTCGTCCGTGCCGCCCGGGGCGGAGCGGACCGGGAGCCGCACGTCCGCTCCACCGCCAAGGCCGTCGGCTCGCTCGTGTTCTGGAGCTTCACCGCAGTCGGGCTCGTGGTCGCGGTCGGCGTCCTCGACAGCGACGCCCTGACCGACATCGGCGCGACGCTGAGCGATTCGCTGCCGGACCTCCTCCTCGCCTTCGTGATGGTGATCGTCGGATACGCGGTCGCCATCGCCGTGTCGACCGCGATCGGCCAGTCGGCCCGACGCGCCAGTGGGGTCCGCCAGCAGAACCTCGAACGGGCGCTGCGGATCCTCATCACCACGATCGCCGTCCTGCTCGCGCTCCACCAGGCCGGCGTCGACGACGCGATGATCGCCGCGCTCGTGGTGATCGCACTCGTGGTCCCCGCCCTGTCGGTGGCGCTGCTCACCTCTTTCGGCGGGCGCGACGTCGCGTCGCAGCTCGCTGCCGGTCGCGCCCTTCGGGCGCAGCTCCGCGAGGGTTGGGTCCTCACGTGCCGCGACGAGCGCGGCGACACCGTCAGCGGCCGAATCGTGAGGGTGCATCCGGCGACGGTGGAGATCGAAGCCGACAGCGGCGGTGTGTGCCATGTCCCCAACAGCTGCCTGCTCAACCGCCCCTTCACCGTCGACCGGTGACCGCCCGGCTCGGTCCGAGGAGATTCTCGAGATCTTCCGCGACTTTCCGGAAGCTGATCCGTCAGTACCGATGACGAGCCGCTGCGGCGGCGACATCCACCGGGTCGGCTGCCGTCGCAACCCGGTCAGACCATCGCACTCCCGTCTCCCTTGCTGGTGCTGCAACAGGATCACCGAGTGCTCGTGTCCGGGGGACCCACCGAGGGTCCCCCGGCGCTGGTTCCCGCCCCACGTCGCTGGGAGCCGCCGTCCCGTCGTCGTAGGCTCCAGCGGTGCTGCGACACGTGGTGATGTTGAGCTTCGAGGACGGGACGCCTCCTGAGGCAGTCCAGCGGATCGCCGACGAGCTGAGAGCGCTCCCCGCGCAGATCCCTGAGCTCCGCTCCTACGTGGTCGGCGTCGACATCGCCCTGGCCGACGACAACGCGGACCTCGTCGTCGTCGCCGACGTCGACGACGTCCGCGGCTACATCGCGTATCGGGACCACCCCGCCCACCAGCGCGTGATCGTCGAGCTGATCCGACCGGTCCTGGCGGCGCGGTCCGCGGTGCAGCACGTGCTGTGAGCATGCGATCCACCCTGTGGCCGGATGCCGTTCACGCCCCAGGAACTTTCGCGTGACAGCGGTCACCGCACGGGCGTAACGTGACGGGCGTCAACCACCAAGTGGTTG
>JAPXRJ010000334.1:0-2713 GCA_033813615.1 Microthrixaceae bacterium
GTGGACGTGATCGTGTTCGCGTCCGGATTCGAGGTGACCACCGACCTGGAGCACCGGTTGGGCTTCAACCCCGTGGGTCGCGGCGGGGTGCGCATGAGCGACCGCTGGGCCGACGGCGCCCACACGCTGCACGGGATCCTGTCCGCCGAGTTCCCGAACCTGCTGATGATCAGCCTGATCCAGGCCGGTTTCGGCACGAACTTCCTGCACTTCCTTTCGAAGTCCGCCGAGCACGTGGCGTGGCTCATCGCCACCTGCGAGGAGCGCGGCATCGCCACCATCGAGGCCACGCCACAGGCGGAGGACGAGTGGTACGACCTGCTGCTCAGCGTGGCGCTCGGCATCGCGGGCTACTCCACGCGCTGCACGCCCGGCTACTACAACTCCGAGCAGGGCCGAGACTCCAAGACGGCTCGGAACCTCGTCTACACCGGCAGCCTGCTCGAGTACGCCGGGTTCCTGGAGCGCTGGCGTGCCGACGAGACGATGCCCGGCGCCGCGGTCACCGGCATCGACCCCTGACGGAGCGAGGTCGCTCAGTAGAGGACGTCGGCCTCGAGACGGCCGTCGTCTCGGCGCACCACGACCAGGCGCGACATGCACGGCATGCAGTAGACGCGGTCACCCGGGCGGAACTCCCGGTGCGAGCGGATCACCACCTTGCACACCGGACAGATGACCTCGTTGGGGCCGAGCTCGTCGCCGGCGCCCTGCCAGATCCGGTAGAACTTCCGCCACCGCTTGGGGACCTCTTTGAAGCCGGTGTCCTCCAGTTCGAAGGTGCGTCGCGGTCGATCCTCCTCGTCTTCGGCGGGCTCGTCCTCGTCGGGCTCGACGGCGGACCGGGCCTCCTGGCCAGGGTCGCCCGCTCTCATGCGGTCAGGCCCAGTCGCTCGACGGCGTCGAGGTAGTCGCGTCCCAACGCCGGCTGTTCCTCTCGGCTCAGCCCGAGGTCGCGGTAGACGCCCTCGAAGGAGCCGAGCACCAGCGGATCGAGCTCGGAGCGTATGTCGGCCAGGCGACGTCGGCCCTCGGCATCGCGGGCCAGCCGGGGACCGAGGTCGTTCTCGCCGAACCCGAGGTGACGACGCTCGTCGGCCACCACGCCCTGGAGCACCTGCCGGGTGATCGGGTCCGCGGTCGCCTCGTGGAACCGGAACACCGTGTCCTCCATCGTCTCGAGGAGGACGTTCTGCGCGAACACCGCCGCGTCCCAATCGCCGCGGTCGACCAAGGCGAGCAGGCGGTCGCGGAACTCACCGAGATCCGGGTTGGCCCGGGCCCGCACCTCTGCTTCGGGATCCGCCACCCCCAGTGCCTCGATCCGCCGCAGGAACACCTCGAGGTGGCGGGCTTCGTCCGCGACCTGCGTCGCCAGGAAGATCCGCGAGTGCTGGTTCGGCGCCAGGCGGATCAGGCCGCTCGACGCCTCCAACGCCGCGGACTCTCCGACGCAGTAGTTGCACAGCGTCGTGATGAGGTCATCCCGTTCGGAGGGCTCCATCGGCCCATCGCGCAGGTCGGGGTCGAAGCCGAACGGCTTGTCGTCCAGGTAGCCCTCGACGGCCTCGAACCAGAACGAGAAGGAGTGCACCTCTCGGAGGAAGTCCTCTTCCTCCAGGAGGTGCGGTTCCATGCCGGCCGAGACGTCGGGCATCAGGCAGGGACCTTCGGGGAGCGGTACTCCAGCCCGATCCGCTCCAGACGGGTCTTGAACTCGTTCAGGACGGTTCCGGCGAGCACCGCCTCCATGTCCTCGGCGGACGCGGTCAGCAGGTCCGTGCCGTGCCAGCTGGCGCCGGCCCCGGCGTCGCTCGCCACCTTTCGCTCCTTCTCCATCGTGTCGCCGGTGTCGCTGAACACGTCGGCGAACGTGGCGAGCATGTGATACGCCATCTCGCCCTGCATGCGCTCCACGTCGTCCTTGCGCTCGGGGTGGTCGCGGATGAGCGAGCCGATGCGGTTCTCTCCGAAGCCGACGTGGCGTCGCTCATCCGCGATGGTGCCGGCGAGGGTCTGCGCGAACTTCGGGTTCATGTCGCTCGACGCCGCCTGCAGCAGCTCGAACACCGAGAACGCCATACCCTCCAGCACGATGTTCTGGCCGACGACGCCGGCGATGAAGTCGCCGTCGGCGACCTTCTCCAGCAGCACTTCGGCGAACTTCACGAGGTTCGGGTTGGTCAGGTCCGCCACCGTCGAGTTCACGTCCTCCTTCTTCACGCCGAGGTCCATGAGTCGCCGGGTGAAGATCTCGACGTGTCGAGCCTCGTCCAGGGTCTGCGTGGCCAGGAACGTCTTGCTCGCGTCGTCGGGCGCCGCGTTGACCAGCCCCGACGACGCAGCCAGCGCGCAGCGCTCGCCGGCGATGAGCTGGACGGTCACCGCGATCGACGCCGCCCGCAGGTCGTCGTCGACCATGAGCTCCTCGGGCTCGGTCGCGTCGGGATCGTGGCCGTACACGGTGTCCTCCAGGTACCCCTGAGGACACATCTCCAGCCATCGCTGGATCGAGTACTGCGACAGGAAGTCGGCCATGGGTGCCCCCTCGGTTCTCTACGTTGAGATGACCGTACGACCAGCAGCCGAAAAGTGGAACACGTTCTATTTCACAGCGCATGACCCCGTTGTTGGGACCTTCGGCCCTTGCGCCCGTCCTCCAACGGCCTGAAGGGAATCCCATCAGTCATCGAGGTGACCGAACTTGCCGGAC
>JAPXRJ010000335.1:0-2685 GCA_033813615.1 Microthrixaceae bacterium
CCCGCACCGCGTCGATCGCTCCCGAGGCGTTCGTCGACGTCGCCGGGCTCATGCCCGACGAGGCGGGTGGCGTCTCGCTCGATCAGGCGCCCCCGGTGCCGGCGCTGGTGGTGCACGGTGGCCTCGATGCCACGGTGCCGATGCGCGTCGGTGAGGAGCTGGTGGGACGGCTGCACGCCCCGACGTGGTTCCTCACGTTCCCCGCAGGCGACCACAACAACCTTTTCGTGGCGCCCCAGGTCGATCTGCTCGACACGACGGTCACCGCGTTCCTGGACGCGCAGCTCAAGGGCTCGCCCGGTCGTCTCGACGCGCTCGCCGCCAGCGTGGACGCGTCGGGGATGGCGACGCTGGAAGCGCTTCCGGCCCGCTGAGCCTGCGGGTCGGGGGTAGAACACGTCCGACGACGAAACCAGGGGGAACGACATGGCACACGAGGTCCGCGGCGTGGTGGCGAGGGCGAAGGGCGAGCTGGTCACGATCGAGACGATCGTCGTGCCCGACCCCGGTCCCGGCGAGGCGCTCGTACGGGTCCAGGCGTGCGGTGTCTGCCACACCGACCTGCACTACCGGGAAGGCGGGATCAACGACGAGTTCCCGTTCCTGCTCGGTCACGAGGCCGCCGGCATCGTCGAGGCCGTCGGCACGGGCGTCAGCAACGTGGCCCCCGGCGACTTCGTGATCCTCAACTGGCGCGCGGTCTGCGGCGAGTGCCGGGCGTGCCGGAAGGGCAGGCCGTGGTACTGCTTCGCCACGCACAACGCCACGCAGAAGATGACGTTGTCCGACGGCACGGTGCTGTCGCCGGCACTCGGCATCGGCGCGTTCGCGGAGAAGACGCTCGTGTCCGCCGGTCAGTGCACCAAGGTCGATCCGTCCGCCGAGCCGGAGGTGGCCGGCCTGCTCGGGTGCGGCGTGATGGCCGGCATCGGCGCGGCGATCAACACCGGTGGCGTCGGCCGTGGCGACTCGGTCGCGGTGTTCGGCTGCGGCGGCGTGGGCGACGCGGCGATCGAGGGTGCGCGGGTGGCCGGCGCGACCACGATCGTCGCCGTCGACATCGACGACCGGAAGCTGGCCCAGGCCAGGCAGTTCGGCGCGACCCACACGGTCAACTCGACGAAGGAGGATCCGGTCGAGGCGATCCGTGCGGCCACCGGCGGCAACGGTGCGGACGTCGTGATCGAGGCGATCGGCCTTCCGCAGACCTACGAGCAGGCCTTCTACGCCCGCGACCTGGCGGGGACCGTCGTCCTGGTCGGCGTGCCCCGGCCCGACATGACCGTCGAGCTGCCCTTCATCGAGGTGTTCGGCCGCGGCGGTGCGCTCAAGTCGTCGTGGTACGGCGACTGCCTGCCCGAGCGCGACTTCCCGATGCTGATCGACATGTACCTGCAGGATCGTCTGAACCTGAAGGGCTTCGTCTCCGAGACGATCTCGCTCGACGGCGTCGAGGAAGCGTTCCACAAGATGGAGCGGGGCGAGGTGCTGCGCTCGGTGGTGGTCTTCTGAGCCGAGGGTGCGGGGGTAGCGTCGCTCGGGGTCGACGCCGCGATCACCCTGCCCGGGTGACGCCGCACCGGTCGTCCGACGACAGGCTCGACCCCGCAGAGACACCATGACGAGGAGAACCCAGAGATGCCCGACCTGATCGCAATCGCCTACGACGACACCACGACCGCGCTGTCCGCGATGGACGAGGTCGGGGAGCTCGCCCACGACCTGATCATCCAACCCGACGCCGTCGCGGCCATCGTCCACAAGGAGGACGGCAAGTTCAAGACGATCACCAACCAGCACGAAGTCGGCGCCGGTGCCAGCTGGGGCATGTTCTGGGGCCTGCTGTTCGGCATCCTGTTCTTCGTGCCGATCTTCGGCCTGGTGGCCGGCGCCGCGTTCGGAGCGCTCGGCGGCAAGCTGGCGAAGGACTCGATCGGCAAGGACTTCCAGGAGCAGGTCCGTGCGCAGCTGCAGCCGGGCACGTCGGCCTTGTTCATGATCGTGGAGCAGATGACGACCGACAAGGCGCTCGACGGGCTGTCCAAGTTCGGCGGCACCGTGATCAAGACGTCGCTCTCGGCAGAGGACGAGGCCGAGATCCAGAAGCACCTGCACGGCGAGGCCTGATCGTCGTCGCCGCTCGGCAGGGTCGCCATCGACGGGCCCTGCCGGCGGCGCGGCGGACATCGCCCATACTTGGGCGATGTCCGCGAGCCGAACACAACCGAGCGACCTCTCCGCAGGGTCGGCTCGGATCGCATGCTTCGACCCGTTCGCCGGGCCGCCCCGCATCAACGGGGCGCGACGGGTCGGCATCCGAGCCGGCACCGAGCTCATCCACCCCCTCGCCGTCACCGGTGAGCGGCCGCTGCGCTTCGAGGTCGACGGTCTGCCCGACGGGATCGTCGTCGACGACGACGGCATCCTCCGGGGCCACGCACCCGAGGACGACGGCGCCCACGACGTGCAGGTCCGGGTCAGCAACTCCCACGGCACGGCAGCGGCGACGGTGCGGATCTGCGTGGGTCCGCTCCTGGCGTTGACCCCACCGATGGGGTGGAACAGCTGGAACGTGTACGGCGACCGGGTGAGCGCCGAGGTGATCGTGCGGATCGCCGAGGAGATGGTCGCCAACGGCATGCGCGACCTCGGCTACCAGTACGTCAACATCGACGACTTCTGGCA
>JAPXRJ010000336.1:0-2685 GCA_033813615.1 Microthrixaceae bacterium
CCACGTCGTAGGCCTCGAGCAGCTCGACGATCCCGTGCGGCGTGCAGGCGAGCGGCGCGTCGGCACCCATGACCAGCTTGCCCAGGTTGACGGGGTGCAGGCCGTCGGCGTCCTTGGCCGGGTCGACCGCCAGCACCGCCCGGTCGTAGTCGAGGGGGTCGCTGGGCGCTCCGGTCGGGAACGGGTACTGGAGGATGAACGCGTCGACGGCGGGGTCGGCGTTGAGCTGCTCCACCGCGGTGAGGACCTCGGCCTGCGTCGCGGACTCGGGCAGCCGGATGTCGGTCGAGGCGATGCCGAGGGCTTGGCAGTCCGCGTGCTTCATCGAGACGTACCTGTGGCTCGGCCCGTCGTCGCCGACCAGGATCGTGCCGAGCCCGGGGGTGATGCCCCGCTCCGCGAGCGCGGCGATGCGAACCGAGAGGTCCTCCTTGATGCGGGTCGCCAGGGCCTCGCCGTCCATCACCGTCGCCGTCATGGGACCCGATGGTAGGGGCGGTCCGCGCTACGGCTGAAGCCCGTTGCCGGTGGTTCGTGTGCCGTTGCCGGTGTCAGGGCCGGGTCGTACGCTGAACGGCAACTTCCCCTCCCGCCGTCGACGGCGTCCTGTTCGAGGTGCCGCCGACCGACCAAGGGGAGCACAAGTGGAGGCCGAGGTGCGCGCCGACATGGCGGCGATGCAGTTGCGGTTGATCCGCTGGAACGTCGGGACGCTCATCACGTTCTCCGCGGTCCTCATCGCCGCCGTCCGGCTCTGAGCTCCGCGTCTGGGCTGAGCGCGTCGCCGGCTCTGAGCTCCGCGTCGGGGCTGAGCACGTCGCCGGGATCCCGGTCGCCCGGATGGGCCTCGATCGCCCGGCGGCTCTAGCGTCGCCGCGGATGCCTCGCACCACGCCCCACCGCCGTCGCACCCTCCGCAGCTCCGCCCTCGTGCTCGTCGGCGCGCTCGCCATCGCTGCCGGCACCGGCTGCACCAGCACGGGCACCGGTCGGCTGCTGCTGGCCGAGGACACCAGCGGGTCCAGCGACTCGTCGGCCGCCTCGCCCTCCTCGACGAGCATCTGGGCGGTCGAGCACGGCGAGGACCCGAGCGACGACAACCGGATCGCCAGCGACGTGTCCTCGCCGCTCTACATCAACACCGTCCGGACCGACGGCACCCTGGCCCGCGACCTGCTCGCCACCCAGTGGGACGGGTCGATCCTGTCCTCGTTCGTGCAGGGCGGCACGACCTACACCGCATCCGTCGGCGAGCCCGGAGCCACGGCGACGACGATCGCGTCGAGCGACTCGCAGGTGCAGTCCAACGTGCTGACCCGGGGCGTCTACGTGGCCACCGCCGAGGGCTGCACGCTCGCCCGAACCGCCGACGACGTCGAGGAGATCGGCGCCGGACTGTGCCAGGTCAGCGAAGACGAGCGGTGGGTCGTGTCCTGGCCGGCCGACGGAGGCGAGCTGACGATCAGGGACCTGCGGACCGGCAAGGTGCGCACCGTCGAGGGCGTCACCACCAGCGCGGTCGCGCTCGGTCACGGCTCGTCGGTCCTGGCGGTGCAGCACGGCGACGACGGCTCGCAGGGCGTGGTGATCGACGCCACCAGCGGCAAGGTCGTGGGCCGCACCGACACGTTCGACGACCTGCAGGCCATGCCCGTGTCGCCCGGCTCGACCGGCTTCGTCGTGCTGGCCGCATCCCAGTCGCAGGCCGCCACCGTGGAGTCGACGAGCCTGCTGTGGGTCGACACCGACGGCTCAGTCCGAGTGGTCGATCGCGGCGCGCTGATGCTGCCGGTGCTGACCGACTCGGAGGTGACCTACGTGCACTTCGGTGGCCAGGAGACGGGCAGCGACTCGATCCGGCGGTGGGACTCGTCGAGCTCCGAGCGCACCACGCTGCTGAAGGGCGCAGTCGGTGCCGCCGCTGTCACCGGTTCGACGATCGTCGCCACCAAGGACACCGCCGACGGCGTCGAGGTCTACCGCTCGACCGCCCGCGGCGACCTGGAGCTCGCCACGACCGTGCCGGGCGACGCCACCGACGGGAGCACCGTGAGCGCGGTGCTGAGGCTGGGGAGCACATCGCTGATGGTCGTGACCGTCGACGGGTTGAGCTCCTTGGCACGGGTCGACCTGTCGGGCGACGACAGCGACGTGCCGGTCAAGGGGTGGGTGAAGATGATCGTCGAGGGGGTCGACACCGACGGGACGGCGCTGGTCACCGGCGCCGCGTCGACCTCGGCCGAACAGGAGTCGATCGGAGTGGTGACGCCCAGATCCGACGCCTTCGTCGAACGGACCACCGCTGACCGCACCGGCCTCAACCTCATCCACGAGGGTGTGATCTACGTGACGGACCAGACGACGGATGGCGAGCTCACCGTGCGCAGCGTCCGGGCCCAGGGCGACCTCGACGCCGAGCGGCTGTACTCGGGCTACCAGCTGACCGGTGCGACCTGGCCGACCGACAACGGCGCCACGCGGTCCACGCTCATCTCCCGCGTGGCCGTGCTGTCCCAGCAGCAACAGCAGCAGTCCGGCGGCGGCTGACTCCAAGCCCGTTCTGCCCCGAGCCCCCCGTTCTGCCCGCACTCTGGTTCTGTCCGCACTCTGGTTCTGTTCGCACTCTGGTTCTGTTCGTCGTTTCACAACGTTTTCGTTGTGAAACGACGAACAGAACGGGGGGGT
>JAPXRJ010000337.1:0-2677 GCA_033813615.1 Microthrixaceae bacterium
ACGCCTGCTGGAGGAGGCGCTCACGGTCGCCGAGCAGCGCGGCTTCACCCGCGAGACCATGTTGATCAGCCGGCTCCTGGGGGCGTAGAACCAACAGCGGACAGGCGTTGGCGCTTGCGGGCCGTCCCCGGCGCGTGGTACAACAGTGAACTATATGGTTCAGTATGCGAGCGAAGGTCTCGATGCCCGGTAGCCAAGAGTTCGAGGGCGCGACGTTCGTCAGGACGAGCTTTCGGGGCGCCGCCCTGAGATCGTGTGACGTCAGCGGGGTCACGATGCGAAGCGTCGCCGTGGACGGGCTCGACATCGACAGCCATGACCTGTTCTTCGGAAGCCTCGTCGTCAACGGCGTCGACGTGGTGCCGTTCGTGGACGCTGAGCTCAACCGGCAGTTTCCCGGCCGCGAACTACAGAAGGCGCAGACGCCCGAGGGCCTGCGCGACGGTTGGGTCGCAGTGCAGGCGGCGTGGGAGACGACGGTGACGAACACGCCTCCGGAACTGGTCGACGCCCACGTCGAGGGCGAGTGGTCGCTGGCCCAGACTCTGCGTCACCTCGTGCTGGCGACCGACGCCTGGCTGCGCGGCGGGGTCATGGAGGTGGAGCAGCCGTTCCACGAGATCGGCCAGATCTTCACCGGCGCTGCCGAGATGGGCTTCGACGTCTCGATCTTTCGCGGCGACGAGCCGGCGTTCGAAGACATCCTCGCGGTGCGCGCCGAGCGGCAGCAGTTGGTGACCGACTTTCTGACTACTGCGACGCCGGATCTGCTCGCCGAGGAGCGCGACAACCCGTGGGGCGGCGGGGACTGGCATCCCACCGTCGGCGACTGCGTGCGCGTGATCCTGGAAGAGGAGTGGGCGCACCTACGCTACGTCCGGAGGGACCTCGCCCTCCTGGCGTGACTGTCAGCTGCAGCACGGGACGGCACGTTGGTGCCCGCTCAGGTGATTTCGGCGGATGGGCCTGTTGGTGAGTTCTAGATTGCGTTCGTGACGTCGTGGACCCGGGAGGCATTGACCCACGAGACAATGGTTCGCCAGGGCCTGTCGTCGCGCCGACCAGTGGGGGTGACCGACGCAGTGCGATCCGTGCTGGCGCTGCAGGCCCAGGAACCGGCGGCGCCGTACCTGGCGCTGTGGAATCGCATCGACGACTTCGATCCTCGCGATCTCGACCGGGCGTTGGCCGACGGTGCGATCGTGAAGGCGTCACTGTTTCGGTTCACGCTGCACGCCGTCGACGCGAACGACATCCCATGGGCGAGGGCCGCCATGCAGAGTCGCGCGCGCGACGCCGGGTACCACGGCATCCTCGACGACGCCGGGCTCACTGCGGAACGGTTCGACGAGCTCCGCGAACGGTTGTCGACGATGATGGCCGAACCGCACGACAACACCGCCATCGAACGGGTGCTCTCCGAGCTCGTTCCCGAGAGCGGCGACCCTGCCCGACTCTGGTCGGCGCTGCGCGTCGTCGGCGCCTTTCGGCACGCTCCGACGACCGGCCCCTGGTCGTTCGGCCGTCGCCCGGCCTTCCTGCCCTGCACGGTTGCAGCCGATGACGAGCCAGCCGCAACTGCAGAACTCGTGCGTCGCTACCTCACGGCCTTCGGGCCGGCGACGGTCGCTGACATGTCGCAGTTCACGATCCTCAAGCGGTCGGCCCTCCGGGAAGTCGTCGAGTCGATGGCCGACGTCGTCGCCGTTTCCGGGCCGGGCGGATCGCAGCTCCTCGATGTGATCGGTGGCGAGCCGCCAACGGATGCAACGATGGCAACGCTCCCGCCGCGACTGCTGGGGATGTGGGACAGCGTGCTGCTCGCGTACGAGGACCGCTCTCGCGTGATCCCCGACGAGCACCGTCCGCACGTCATCCGGCGCAACGGCGACGTCCTCCCGACTGTCCTGGTCGACGGGCTCGTCCGTGGTGTCTGGCGGGCTTCGGCCGACGCGATCGAGGTCCGAGCGTTGGAACCGCTCGACGACGCCACCCTGGACGATCTGGACCACGAGGCGCGTCACCTGCGACGCCTCCTGGCCGACCGGGAACCCACGGTGTTCTCCCGATTCGGACGGTGGTGGGATCGCCTGCCCGACGGCCCGACGATCACGATCGGGTCCTGAACTCGGGCGAGCTCGACATCGCGGAGCTTGGTCCCGTGCCCGGCATGCCACCTCTCGCCGGATGCACGAGGCATGCGTGAGTCGGCGACGACTCACTCGATCGCGCTCCTCGTTCGGACGCCAACCCGCAGGCGGCAGGCAGTTCATGAGCCAGACCACCGAGCGAACCGAGACGCTACGAACGGACCGCAACGCCATCAAGATCAACAACCAGGCAGTTCGGATCGAGGCGCCTGGACGGGATTCGTCTCGGACGCCGAGACGAATCCCGTCTGGAAGCGCATTTGGAACGGATCACGCCCAGAAGTCAGGTCATGCGACTGCCGCTGCCGCTGCCACGTAGCCCACCGAAAGCATGACCACCAGAGCAACGTCGGCCGATACCGTCGCGAGGTGCCCTGTTCCGACTCGAGCCAGCGGTGTTGGTGATCCGAGGACTCGAACGCGCCGATGTCGGTGAATGCATCCGTCTGGCGCGTGACGCGCACGTCGGCGTGATGTCGTCGATGAGGGAGATCTACGGCGACGAACTGTTCGAGCGCCTTCGCCCG
>JAPXRJ010000338.1:0-2674 GCA_033813615.1 Microthrixaceae bacterium
CCCTCAGGCCGGGGGGCTGTCCTTCCCTCAGGCCGGGGGGCTGGTGCGATCATCACGCTGGTCGGGCCCCCCGGCGTCGGCAAGACGTCGCTCGGGGAATCCGTCGCCCGGGCGATGGGGCGGCCCTTCGTGCGCGTCGCGCTCGGCGGTGTGCGCGACGAGGCCGAGATCCGGGGTCATCGTCGCACCTACGTCGGTGCGATGGCCGGTCGGATCGCCCGGGCCATCTCCGACGCGGGCGTGATGAACCCGGTCCTGATGCTCGACGAGGTCGACAAGCTCGGCAACGACTGGCGCGGCGATCCCTCGTCTGCGTTGCTCGAAGTCCTCGACCCGGCGCAGAACCACACCTTCCGCGACCACTACCTGGAGGTCGACCTCGACCTGTCCGACGTGGTGTTCATCGCCACCGCCAACGTGATCGACACCATCCCCGCACCGCTGCTCGACCGGATGGAGGTCCTCGCGCTCGACGGCTACACCGAGACCGAGAAGGTCGACATCGCACGCGATCACCTGATCGCCCGTCAACGTGATCGCAACGGACTCGATTCCGAAGAAGTCCTCGTCGATGACCGCGCGCTGCGCATCGTCGTCACCGACCACACCCGGGAAGCGGGCGTTCGCAACCTCGAACGCCAGATCGGCAAGCTGCTTCGCAAGGTCGCCACCGCCCTGTCGACCGGTGAGGTCGATGCACCGGTCACCATCGCCGACGCCGACGACGTCCAGCGCTGGCTGGGCCGACCGCGCTACTTCAACGAGGTCGCGGACCGGACGTCGGTCCCTGGCGTCGCCACGGGGCTCGCGGTGACCGGTGTCGGCGGTGACGTGCTCTTCATCGAGGCCACGGCGATGCCGTCGCCAGGTGATGCGGGCCTCACGCTGACCGGCCAGCTCGGTGACGTGATGAAGGAGTCGGCCACGATCGCACTGTCCTACCTCCGGGCCCACGCCGACGAGCTCGGCGTGGCCGACGACGCGTTCGACGGCCGACGGTTCCACCTGCACGTCCCTGCCGGCGCCGTCCCCAAGGACGGCCCGTCAGCGGGGGTCACGATGGTGACGGCGCTGACGTCGCTGCTCAGCGGACGGGGCGTCCGCCCCGCCGTCGGCATGACCGGCGAGGTCACCCTGCAGGGCAATGTGCTGCCCATCGGTGGGGTCAAGCAGAAGGTGCTGGCCGCCCATCGGGCCGGGCTGAGCGAGGTGGTGCTGCCGAACCGCAACGGGCCGGACCTGGACGACGTGCCCGACGCGGTGCGCAGCGAGATGACCTTCCACCTGGCGAGCCACATCGACGAGGTCCTGGCGGTCGCGCTGGAGCCGGCCGAGTCGGCTGACGCGGCCGGCTCGGCCGACTGACCAGCCCGCGCTCGCCGGCAACGCGACCGGTCGAACTTGGGCATCGACGACCACTGGTTGGTCGCTGGTGCCCAAGGTCGCGGTCGGCAGCGCGTGTCGACCCCGAACTCGGGCATGGGTGACCGGTGGGTGGTCGCTGGTGCCCGAGATCGGGAGCGTGGCCGTTCAGCCAGCTGGCTCTTCGAGCCTGCCGTCGACGTGACGAGCGAAACGTCGCTGGTCGCGACCGTGGACCGGGTCGTCGGTCGGCCAGGGCCAACCGCCGAAACCGGTGCGACGGTAGTCCTCGAACGCCTGGGCGATCTCCGCTCGGTCGTTCATCACGAACGGTCCGTACTGGGCGACCGGTTCGCCGATCGGACTGCCCTGCAGGAGCAGCGCCTCGGTCGGCCCGAGTGCCCGGAGCTGCACGGCGACCTCGGACCGGATGACTGCACCGGTCTTCGGACGCACCTCGGTGCCGTCGAGTGCCAGGCCCGAGCCTTCGAACACATAGAGCACCCGGACGGTGTCCTCACCTGCCGCCCTCGGTAGCGTCCACTGGCCGTCCGACCCCATCGAGACCACCCATATCGCCACGTCGGACTCGGGATCGGCCGCCCACGAGTCGGGCGGCGGAGGTGGCGGACGGTTGTCACCGAGCGTTCCGGCGACCACCGTCACGACGGTGTCGACCCCGACGGCCACTTCAGGGATGTCCTCGCTCCACAGCATCGTGAAGTACGGGTCGGCCATCTTGTCGGCCGCCGGCAGGTTCAACCAGATCTGGAACAGCTCGAGCGGGTTCGGCCCGTCGGTGTCGAGCAACGGGAACATCTCGGAGTGCACCACGCCGGCACCGGCGGTGAGCCACTGCACGTCACCGCCGCCGAAGCGCGCCGCCGCGCCGAGCGAGTCCGAGTGGTCGATGCGGCCCTTTCGGACGAGGGTGACGGTCTCGAACCCTCGATGCGGGTGTTGCGGGAAGCCCGGCACCACCGATCCGTGGTACATGCTCCAGCCGTCGGTGCCGGAGAAGTCCATGCCGATGTCGCGGGCGTGGAGGGGCGCATCGGGGCCCATCATCTCGTTGGCGTTTGGGTACGCGTCGTCGTGGTGAACGCAGAAGAGGAACGGGTCGACCGTCTGCCACTGCTGCGCCAACGGGATGGTCTGCAGGACGACCGGCGCCTCATCCGAGGCTGCTTCGTGATCCATGTGCCGCAGGCTACGACCGCGTCGATGGCGGTCGACGGTCACCGTGCGTCCCCATCGTGCGTCCGTATCCACCGCCGTCACCACCGACGGTGGTCGTCGACGGGGTATGGGC
>JAPXRJ010000339.1:0-2657 GCA_033813615.1 Microthrixaceae bacterium
GCCTACGGCCTCGACAAGGGCAAGGAAGACGAGCTCATCCTGGTCTTCGACCTCGGTGGCGGCACGTTCGACGTCTCGCTGCTCGAGGTGGGCAAGGACGACGACTTCTCGACCATCCAGGTGCGCGCCACCGCCGGCGACAACCGCCTCGGCGGCGACGACTGGGACCAGCGCCTCGTCGACCACTTCATCAAGCAGTTCAAGGACACCACGGGTGTGGATGTCTCGGGTGACAAGATCGCCCTGCAGCGCCTCAAGGAGGCCGCGGAGCAGGCGAAGAAGGAGCTCAGCTCGTCGACCTCGACCAGCGTGAACCTCCCCTACCTCTCGCTCACCGAGAACGGACCCGTCTCGCTGTCCGAGACCATCACGCGCGCGAAGTTCGAGGACCTCACGAAGGACCTGCTCGACCGCACCAAGAAGCCCTTCGCGGACGTCATCCGCGAGGCCGGCGTCAAGGTCGGCGACATCGACCACGTTGTGCTCGTCGGTGGTTCGACCCGCATGCCCGCCGTCAGCGAGCTCGTCAAGGGCGAGACCGGTCAGGAGCCCAACAAGGGCGTCAACCCTGACGAGGTCGTCGCCGTCGGCGCGGCCCTGCAGGCCGGCGTGCTGCGCGGCGAGCGCAAGGACGTCCTGCTGATCGACGTCACCCCCCTGAGTCTCGGTATCGAGACCAAGGGCGGCATGATGACCAAGCTCATCGAGCGCAACACGGCCATCCCGACCAAGCGCAGCGAGACCTTCACCACCGCCGACGACAACCAGCCCTCGGTCGCCATCCAGGTGTTCCAGGGTGAGCGCGACTTCACCCGCGACAACAAGGCGCTCGGCACCTTCGAGCTCACCGGGATCGCACCCGCGCCCCGCGGCATCCCGCAGATCGAGGTCACGTTCGACATCGACGCGAACGGCATCGTGCACGTGTCCGCCAAGGACAAGGGCACCGGCAAGGAGCAGTCGATGACGATCACCGGCGGCTCGTCGCTGTCGAAGGAAGACATCGAGCGCATGGTGCGCGAGGCCGAGGAGCACGCCGCTGAAGACAAGCAGCGTCGCGAGTCGGCCGAGACCCGCAACCAGGCCGAGCAGCTCTCGTACTCGATCGAGAAGCTGATCAAGGACAACGAAGACAAGCTGCCTGAAGACGTGAAGACCTCGGTCCAGGCCGACGTCGACGCGCTCAAGACGGCGCTCGCCGGCGAGGACGACGCGGCCGTGAAGACCGCGTTCGACACCCTGAACGAGAGCCAGCAGAAGCTCGGCGAGGCGATCTACGCGCAGGAGCAGGCCCAGCAGGCCGGTGCCGACGCGGGCGCCGAGAACGCAGAGTCGGCATCGACCGACGAGGATGTCATCGACGCAGAGGTCG
Source organism: Microthrixaceae bacterium (assembly GCA_033813615.1). Lineage (GTDB taxonomy): Bacteria > Actinomycetota > Acidimicrobiia > Acidimicrobiales > Microtrichaceae > Dermatobacter. The sequence goes on from JAPXRJ010000339.1 coordinate 1,373, forward strand.
TCGAAGACGAGGACGAGAAGAAGTAGTCATGACGAACCAGAACCCCGATTCGGGCCCCGAGGGCCGCGACGAGGTTCAACCCGACGCCACGCCGGGGTCGGAGGCACACGCCTCCGGCCCCGGCCCGCACGGGTCGGACTTCGATGAACTCACGATCGACGACATCCTGAATGCCGAGCAGACGGCCGAGGCATCCGCCCACGGCGTCGAGGAGGAGGCGCTCGCCGAGCACAACCCGCAGCTCGCGGGCGCCGCGGCCGAGCACCTCGCCGACCTCAAGCGCCTGACGGCGGAGTACGCCAACTACCGTCGGCGCACCGAGGAGCAGCGGCAGATCGAGATCGAGCGCGCCAAGGGTGAGGCGGCACGCAGCCTCCTGCCCGTGCTCGATGACCTCGATCGCGCGCAGAAGCATGGCGATCTGATCGAGGGCAGCCCGTTCGCCACGATCGCCGAGAAGATTCGCTTCGTCTCGGAGCGGATGGGCCTGCTCGCCTACGGCGAGGCGGGCGAGGTCTTCGACCCGCAGCGCCACGAGGCGATCTTCCAGGCACCCACCCCCGGCGTCACCGAGTCGACGATCCTCGAGGTCGTCGAGATCGGCTACATGCTGGGTTCCGTCGAGCTGCGACCGGCAAAGGTCGTTGTCGCGGTCCCAGCGGAATAGGAACCCCATGGCGAGTCAGGATTGGTTCGACAAGGACTTCTACAAGACGCTCGGGGTGACCAAGACGGTCGATGCGGCCGAGCTGAAGAAGACCTATCGCAAGCTCGCCCGCAAGTATCACCCTGACTCGAACCAGGGTGATGCCGCCGCCGAAGCGAAGTTCAAAGAGATCAGCGAGGCCTACTCGGTGCTCTCCGATCCGGAGCAGCGCGCCGAATACGACCAGATCCGGGCCATGGGCTCCGGCGCGAGGTTCACCTCGGGCGGCCAGAGCAGCCAGGGCTTCGAAGACGTGTTCAGCATGTTCGGGCAGGGTGCCCGCGGGCGCCAGCAGGCCCCGAGCGGCTACGAGGACCTGTTCGGCGGCATGTTCGGGCAGGGCGGCTTCAGCCAGTCGAGCGGCGGATTCCGCGGCTTCGGCGGGCCCACGAAGGGGCAGGATGTCACGGCCACCGTGACCCTCGACTTCGCGAAGGCCGCCAACGGCGACACCGTCAACCTGCAGAGCGCCGATGGCGAATCCTTCAAGGTGAAAGTGCCCGCCGGCGTCGCCGATGGGCAGAAGATCCGCCTGCGCGGTCGCGGTCGTCCCTCACCGGACGGCGGCGAGAGCGGCGA
>JAPXRJ010000340.1:0-2635 GCA_033813615.1 Microthrixaceae bacterium
CGACGGGATCCGGCCATGCCGATCTCGATCCCTGTCAGGATGCCGGCCACGATTCCCCCAGTGATCGCCCACGCCATCGGCCATACATATGTCTCGGCATCGAGCGGTCCGCCGCCGGTCATGAAGCTGAGCACGAGGTACAGCGCATACCCGACCGGAGCGATCACGATGAACGCCCAGGTGTTTCTCTCCTCGTACGACATGGAGTACTCCTGCTGTCAAGAAATCTGTACACATGCAATGTAATGAAGACCTAACTCTGTGTCAATGTTTCTTTACCTTCGTGAAGCGGGAGCCGCTGTGGTCGGCGACGTCGGGGCCTGTCAGCAAAACGGTGGATCTGGGACTGGCCTGACCGAAAGGAAGGGCTATGAGCCAGACCATCGAGATGATCGATCCTGTGACGGGAGAGATCATCGATCAGCAACAGATCGCCGAGCAGCTGCTTGCGCAGGCGAAGGAGCAGGGCGTCAGCCTCGTGGGGCCGGGAGGCCTGCTGGGCGGGCTGACGAAGACCGTGCTCGAGACCGCGCTCGAGGCGGAGATGACCGAGCATCTCGGCTATGAGAAGCACGCGTCATCGAACGGCGAGAACGCGCGCAACGGGACCCGGTCCAAGACCGTGCTCACCGAGGTCGGTGCCGTCGAGATCGACGTGCCGAGAGATCGTGACGGGTCGTTCCAGCCGAAGATCGTGCGCAAGCGGCAGCGGCGGTTGGACGGGATCGACGAGATTGTCCTGTCGCTGACCGCGCGCGGGCTGACGACTGGTGAGGTCGCGGCGCACTTCGACGACGTCTACGGGGCGAGTGTCAGCAAGGACACGATCTCGAAGATCACCGACAAGGTGATCGAGGAGATGACCGAGTGGCAGAACCGTCCACTGGACCGGGTCTACCCGGTGGTGTTCATCGACGCGATCGTGGTGAAGGTCCGGGACGGGCAGGTGCGCAACAAGCCGTTCTACGTCGCCGTCGGCGTCACCACGGCCGGGGAGCGCGACATCCTCGGGATCTGGGCCGGCGATGGCGGCGAGGGCGCGAAGTTCTGGCTGGGCGTGCTCACCGAGATCAAGAACCGCGGTGTCGAGGACGTGTGCATCGTGGTCTGCGACGGGCTGAAGGGCTTGCCGGAGTCGATCACCACGACGTGGGAGCTCGCGGTCGTGCAGACGTGCATTATCCACCTGATCCGCAACACGTTCCGCTTCGCGTCGCGCAAGTACTGGGACCAGATCGCCCGTGACCTGCGCCCTGTCTACACCGCGCCGACCGAAGCCGCCGCGAAGGCGAGGTTCGAGGAGTTCGCCGAGAAGTGGTGCACGATGTATCCCGCGATCCGCAAGCTCTGGGAGAACGCCTGGACGGAGTTCATCCCGTTCCTGGACTACGACGTCGAGATCCGCCGCATCATCTGCAGCACCAACGCGATCGAGTCCCTCAACGCCCGCTACCGCCGCGCGGTCAGGGCGCGTGGGCACTTCCCGAACGACGCCGCCGCGTTGAAGTGCCTCTACCTCGTGACTCGGTCGCTTGACCCCACTGGCAGGGGTCGGGCACGCTGGGTGACGAGGTGGAAGCCCGCACTCAACGCCTTCGCGATCACCTTCGAAGGCCGAATCAACTGAAATGCGCCAGGCCAGATCCACCGTTAATCTGACACACCCCAGAGGCTGTTGCATGAATCCGGGGCGTGTCGCATGATTGGGTGCCTCAGTTTCGTGTCTTGATCTGGGATAATCGGGGTTGTGGGGTACAACTTCGTTGGTGTTGATCGTGATCAGCCGTTCTTGTTGCCGCCGTCGCTGATGGACTGGCTGCCACCGGATCATCTGGCGTGGTTCGTGCTGGACGCGGTTGCGGAGCTGGATCTGTCGGAGTTCGTGAAGGCGTATCGGGCGGATGGTCGCGGCGGCGCGGCACATGACCCGTCGATGATGGCCGGGCTGCTGCTGTATGCGTACTGCACCGGGGTGGTGTCGTCCCGCAAGATCGAGGCGGCCTGCCAGGTCGATGTCGCGTTCCGTGTCATCGCAGGCAATCTGGTCCCCGATCACACCACGATCGCGAGGTTCCGCGCGACCCATGCGGACGCGTTGGCGGGTCTGTTCACGCAGGTGCTGGCGATGTGCGCCGAGGCGGGGCTGGTCAAGGTCGGCACGATCGCGGTCGATGGGACGAAGATCTCCGTGTCCGCGTCGCTGGATGCGAACAGGACGCGTGAGGCGATCATGAAGCAGGTCGAGGAACTGATCGCCGCCGCCGAGGCTGCCGACGCCGGCGAGGATGAGGTGTTCGGGGCGGGGGTGCGCGGTGACGAGGTCCCCGCCGATCTCCGCGACCGCACCAGCCGCCGCGCCCGGCTCGCGGCAGCGAAAGCGCGACTTGACGCGGTCGACGCGGCCCGCCAAGCCGAGTACGACACACACCTCGCCGAGCGCGCGGCGAAGGAGCAGGCGGCGGGGAAGAAGCTGCGGGGACGCAAACCCAAGCCCCCGGCGGAGAAGGCCCCGAAGACGAACCCGCCGAAAGTGAACACGACCGACCCAGAGTCACGGATGATGCCGATCCGGAACGGGTGGGTGCAGGGCTACAACGCGCAAGCGGTCGCGACCGAGTCGCAGATCATCATCGCG
>JAPXRJ010000341.1:0-2628 GCA_033813615.1 Microthrixaceae bacterium
ATCCTGCGCCACCGGTCCCACCAGCGGCATCCGCACCCGCACCTCCGGTTCCGCCATCACCGCCGGTTGTGGAGCCACCTCCGGCCCCGCCATCACCGCCGGTTGCGGAGCCACCTCCGGTTGCTGCTCCGGGAGCGGGCCTTCAGCTGGCGCCGCCCCCGTACGTGGCGCCCAGCACGATCGCGGTGTGGACGCCGGCCGGTCTCCCCGCGCTCCACCACCCGATGGCGCCGATCGACGACTTCCACCGGCTCGCCGACGCCGTGGACCGGCTCCGCCCGGGAGCGGCGGAAGAGGCGGCGATCCCGATCAGCGTCGTGGGTGCCCTGCTGCAATCCGACGAGGTGGTGCTGGCCCTCGTCACCGGTCAGATGCTCGGTCACCCAGCGGTCGTCGTGCTCACCGACGAACGGGTGCTGGTGGTCAACGGCCGTCGCTGGCAGCCGATCGTCGACGAGTACCCGCTGACATCCGAGCTGGTCGTTCGTGGGCGTCACGACCGCGACGTGGCGTCGCTCACCTTCACCCGCGGCACCCAGTTCTCGACAGTCGACTGGATCACCGACGTGGCGTTGGCCGTCGAGCTCGCGGAGCGGATCCGGGGTGATTGAGCTCGGTCCGAGCGACCCCCAGGGGCATCGGCCCAGCTTGTGACCCGATGCCCCTCTGCTACAGTCAACCGTTCCCGCGGACGTAGCTCAGTTGGTAGAGCGCAACCTTGCCAAGGTTGAGGTCGCCGGTTCGAGGCCGGTCGTCCGCTCCACTCGGAACCCCTGCTACGGCAGGGGTTTCGACGCGTTCGGCGGTGTTCCACGGTGTCCGACGGTGCACGTCCAGCGCGCTGATGCGTGACGTCGACGGCGCGCTGATCCCGACGTCGCTGTGGTTGAATCGTCGCCCGATGCCGGGACTCGAGCGATGAGGTGGCCCGTGACGTCGGAGAGCTGGGCCGTCGTCGCTCGCGATGATGTGCTGCGTCGCGGTGGTGTCGCGCTCGCCGGCACCAGGAGCCAGGGCGTCGCCGTGCTCGGACCGGCCGGCGTTGGCCGGTCGCGGATCGGCGACGAGCTGGCGTCGCGTGCGTCGGTCCCGGTGCTGTACGTCCCTGCGACCAGGGCAGCGGCGACCATGCCGTTCGGTGCCTTCGCGTCGCTGCTGCCCTCCGGTGGTCTCGGCGACGGGGAAGCCTACGTCCGGCTCCAACGGGCGACCGATGCCGTGCTGGGGTGGATCCCCACCGATGGAAGGGCCGTCGTGTACGTCGACGATGCCCACCTGCTCGACGACGCGTCGGCGGCGCTGCTGCTGCAGCTGGGCCTGTCGCCGCGGGTGTCGTTGCTCGTCACCGTTCGGCCCGACGAGCCGCAGCCCGACGCGCTGGTCGATCTCTGGAAGGACAACCTCGAGCGGATCGACCTCGGCCCGTTGGATCTGGACGGCTCCGATGCCATGGTCGCCGCGTTGCTCGGCGCGCCCATCGACCGAGCCGGCCTGCACAGGCTGCACGACGCATGTGCCGGAAATCCGCTGGCGCTGCGGGAGGTCGTCACCGCGCTGCGCTCCGACGGGTCGTTGAGCGAGCGGAACGGGCTCTGGTTGCTGGAGGGTCCGGTGCATGTCCCGGAACGATTGTCTGAGCTCACCGAGCGCCGCCTGTCGGGACTCTCCAGCGATGCTCGACACGTCCTCGAGCTCGTCGCGCTGGGCGAGCCACTCGGACGGGCGCTGGTCGTCGAGTTGGAGCTGCTGGATGGGCTGGGCGAGCTCGAGCGGTTGGACCTCGTGCGGGAGGTGCGTGACGACCGACGCATCGACCTGCGTCTCGCCCATCCGCTGCACAGGGAGGTGGCGAGGGACGGCCTCGGAGCCGCCCGAGAAGTCGCCGTCCTGAAGGAGCTCATCGGCTGGCTCCGCGGTTCGGGAGCCCGCCGAGGCTCGGATGCGGCGCGCATCGCAGCGTGGACCGTCGATGCCGGCGAGCCTGCAGATCCGGACGCGCTGGTTGCGCTCGCTGCTGATGCCGGCGCTGGTGGCGACCTGGAGTCCATGGCCCGCTTCGGTCGCCTGGCGGAGCGGTCCGGCGGTGGCGCCCCTGCGGCGTTCGTGCACGGGCTTGCGCTCGACGGGCTCGGGCGTCACGAGGAGGCGGAGGCCGTGTTCGCCGCGGCCGAGCCTCGTGCCGTCGATCCGGCCGAGCGCGCCCGGTTGTCGAGCGCTCGGGCCGACAACCTGTTCCGTGGGCTGGCCCGCGCCGAGGAGGCGGCCGCTGCGCTCGGTGCTGCGGCCGTCGCGCTCGATGCGGGGGCGAGCGCTGTCGAGGAGCCGCTGCTCGCGGCCCAGGCCGCTGTGCTGGCGCTGTTCGATCTCCGCTACGACGACGCGCTGGCCGGAGCCGAGCCGTTGCTGCACTCCGACGACGACGTGGTGCGCTCCTTGTCATCGCTGCCGGTGGCGATGGTGAACGAGCAACGCGGGCGGTACCGGCGGGCAGAGGAAGCAGCGTGCAACGGCCTGGCGGCGTTGCGCCGGGTTCCCCGAGCAGTGCGGGCCACCGACGAGGCCACGTGCGCCACCGCGGTGGCCAAGGCCCGCCTGGGCTCCGGCGACGTTGCGGGAGCGGTCGAGGTC
>JAPXRJ010000342.1:0-2582 GCA_033813615.1 Microthrixaceae bacterium
CGGCAGATCTGGCTCACGCGACGGTATCCCCGTGAGCTCTTGCCGGCAACGGACATGCTGTATAGACTTGCTGTATGTCAGCAACACGGACGCAGGTCTACCTCACCGACGAGCAGCGCAGGAAGGTCGACCAATTGGCCGACTCCGAAGGCGTTCCAATGGCCGTGATCATTCGCCGGGCTCTCGACGACTACTTGACCGACGACGCCGACGCCACCACCGCTCTCACGGCCACGTTTGGCGCCTCACCGGCCGCGACCACGCCCTCGCGCGACGAGTGGCAGCGTGGCTGATCTCCTCGTCGACACCGACATCTTCATCGACCACCTCCGAGGAGCAACAGCTCTCGTACCCGGTCGCCACCGGCTCCACTACTCGGTGGTTACCCGCGCAGAACTCTTCGCCGGCAACACCGCAACGAACCTCTCCATTCAACTGCTCGCGCCCTTCAGAGAACTTGGCGTCGACCGGGCCGTGGCCGAGCGCGCCGGTCGGATCGCGCGAGAGTTCGGAGTCCGACTTCCCGACGCCCTCGTCGCCGCGACCGCGATTGAACACGATCTCGGTCTGGTCACGAGAAACCGCAAGCACTTCGACTCGATCCGGGGATTACGGCTTCGTTCGCTTTGACGGCGCCCCGCCCAGAGCGGCAGATCTGCGCTCATTCGTTCGGATCGTTGTCGCTGCGGTGTCTGTTCGGATTGGCGAGCGGAACGCGGGCTGCCGCTTCCAATCTGGCGAACGAGGACTCCGACATGTCGGACCACAACCAGGCATGCGTCAGGGTGCGTCGGAACCGCTCGCTGGCAGCGCACTGCTGCTCCACCCACGCGAGGCACTCCTCCCCATCCCACACGTAGTCCTCGACGAATCGAGCGGCCACACTCGGCAGCACATCGTCAGGGGCGGCCTCGACGAGGTGCAACAGCAGATCCCGGAGGTACTCCTGGCTCGGGATCGAGAAGATCAGCGTGCCTGCCCACGAGTCGACGTGCGCATCGACTACATCGTCCGACGGACCGCCTTCGACATCGGGATGACTTGCCACCCAGCCGGCGTACCACTGCGTGTAGCGGCACCACGCGGCACCGAGTTCCGGAATCGAGATCACGCCGAACGCCGCCGCATCCTGGTGCGCCTCGAGCAACGTGCGCACGACCTCGACGCGGGACGCCAGGCTGCCGGCTGAGATCTGCTCCTGAGCGTCCATGAGTTCCGCGGCGTCTTCCTTGTCCACAACGCGAGAGTAGGTCGCTGCGCGGCCGACGGCTCACGCCTATCGGCAGTTAGGGCGCGTGGTCAGCGGCAGGCGACCGGTGAGAGCACGCTCAGGACTGGGTTGTGGATCGCTGAGACGAGGCGAGCTGCCGGCGGCTTTGGACCGCGATTGCGGTCAGCATTACCAGGAGCACCCAGAGGACCAATAGGACCGCACCGCCGAAGACGGCTCGTGCGACATCATCCAGCTCGCTGAGCCGGAACTCGCCGCCAGCGGGACCCGTCATGAGGTCAACAGCGCCGGTCACCTGCTCCCACCGATAGTGCATCCGCACGGCGGCGAACACCAGGATCGCCGCGATCACAAGGCTGATCGCCCGAGCCCAACTCTTTGCCACGACAATCGATGACGCAGCGGCGACGACCGCCAAGATCAGCACCGCAACGAACGCCGCCCGAGTGATGGCGTAGTCGCCACTTCCGAGATGATCAGCGAGCATGACTCCTCCGTTCTGGCGGCGCCCCGTTGGCTGTCGTTGACAGCGCATCGTGCCCGAAGTGGCCGGCGTTGTCCAGCGAGCAGAGCGGCAGGTAGGTGCCAGCGTCGCGCGGGCGGTCCGATAGGTTTGCGTGATGTTGCGCTGGTGGACATTGGTGGCAATCGTCTCAGCAGGACTCGCAGTTGGTTCCTGCGGCTCCAACTCATCTATCTCGACAACGTCATTGGCCGAACCAGCCTCGGTGGATTCGACGATTCCCCAGAGCCTTGACGAGATCGACTCCGAGATTCTCGTCGTCACGTTTGACGGGGAGGCGGTGGAGCAGCCCGCTCCATACTTCGGTGCGCAGGACGCCTCCGGGACAGCGAGCCAGCCAGAAGCGGGTTTTGCGCCAGACGCCCTCTACCAGGAGTTCTGCTGGGCAGTGAGTGTCATCAACTCTCGGCCGCAGCCTCGCGATGAGCTCGAAGAGGTCGTTGTCGCGAGTGCGTACTTCAGCGCCATCGAGCCCTATGTAGTTCCCGATCTGCGAGATGAACTCGCTCTGCTCGTTGAGTTCACGGCCTCCATCGTGGCGGACGGGACCTTCACTGAGGACGATGAAGGCAATTCCGACGCAGGGCTCGCAGTGGAGACGATCAATCAGTTCGTCGACCGGGAGTGCCTCGGGCGAACTCCATGAGTCGACCAACTAGCGCCTAGTGCCCGAAGCGGGCGGCGTTGTCCAGCGAGCAGAGCGGCAGTTATTCCGGTGATCTGTCAAGGGGTGATCGGGTTATTCCGGTGATCGGTGGTCAGCCGGTCTCGGCTGGGAGGCCGTCGAGGAGCCGGTTGAAGATGGCCGCCCGGTCGGTCTGCTGGTTG
>JAPXRJ010000343.1:0-2565 GCA_033813615.1 Microthrixaceae bacterium
CCCTGTACCAGACCGATTTCGACAGCGCCGTGGCCGCGGTCCGTCGCCATGGGGCGGTCGCCGCGCTCACCCGCTCCGAGAAGGGGTCGGTGATCGTGACCGACGACGCCGTGGTCGAGGTCCCCGCGCACCCCGTGGACGAGCTGGTCGACACCACCGGCGCCGGTGATCTGTACTCCGCCGGCTTCCTCTACGGCTTCAGCCACAAGATGGACCTCGCCACCTGCGGCGCGCTCGGCTCGATCGCGGCGGCCGAGGTCATCTCCCACATCGGTCCCCGTCCCGAGACGAGCCTCGCCGAGCTGGCCCGGGACCTGCTGGCGGGTTGAGCGGGGACGTGGCTCACTCCGCCGTCGGGCCGGAAGGCGGTCTCGACCGCGGTGCCCTCGCCGGCCGCATCGACCACACGCTGCTGCGTCCCGAGGCGACCTCCGCCGAGATCGATGCGGTCGCCGCGGAAGCCGTGTCGTTCCGGTGCGCCTCGGTGTGCGTCCAGCCGGTCGCTGTCACCCGCGTCGTCGCGGCGGTCGATGGCCGGATCCCGGTCTGCGCGGTCGTGGGCTTCCCCCACGGTGCCTCCCTGTCGCGGTCCAAGGCCGACGAGGCCGCGGCGGTCGTCGCTCTCGGCGCGTCGGAGGTCGATGTCGTCGCGGACCTGGGGGCGCTGGCCGACGGCGACCTGGCCGCCGTCGCCGCCGACATCGCCGAGGTCCGCGCCGCGGTCCCATCGACGTTGCTCAAGGTGATCCTCGAGTCAGCGCTCTGGTCGCCCGCCGTGCTGCGTCAGGCGTGCGAGGCGGTGGTCGGCGCCGGAGCGGACTTCGTCAAGACCTCCACGGGCTTCCACCCCGCCGGCGGAGCCACACCCGACGCGGTGTCGGTCATGCGGGCCGCGGTGGGGGCTCGGGCGAGGGTCAAGGCGTCGGGTGCCATCCGCGACACCGCCACGGCGCTGGCCATGCTCGATGCGGGCGCGGATCGGCTGGGCCTGTCCGCGACGGCCGCGGTGCTCGACGGGCTCGGGCGGGCAGAGTGAGCTGAATCGGCAGAGTGAGCTGAATCGGCAGAGTGAGCTGAACTCGGGGGATTCCGACCGCTGAGCCGTCCGAATCCCCCAAGTTGGTGCCCGGCCCAGCTCACATCGTGCTCAGACCCGCGCTCAGGCCGTCGTGCGTTCGATGTCGGCCACCACCGCGTCGAGCCGCTCCTCGGCGAGCGCCCGGGACGCGGCCAGGTCGCCGGAGGGGCCGACGTCGACGACCGCCTCGCAGTAGTGCTTGAGCTTGGGTTCGGTGCCCGACGGTCGGAGCGCGATCCGGGTGCCGTCGTCGGTCCACCATCGCAGCACATCGGGCGCAGGGCGATCGTGGTCCACGACCGCCCGACCGCCCCACCGCTCGGGCGGCCGCTCGACGAGACGGGCAACCAGGTCGTCGGCGCCGCCGGGTGCTCCGACGGGCGAGGTCGGTGCGAGCGGCGTCCAGCCGTTGCGGGTGACGTGCACGCCGTGGGCGAGCGCCAGCGCGTCGAGCTCGTCGAGCAGCGTCCGACCGACGGCGGCGAGCTCGACGACCAGGTCGGCGATGGCGAGCGCGGCGGTGATGCCGTCCTTGTCCCGGGCATCGCCGACCGCGTATCCGAGCGCCTCTTCGTAGGCCAGCACCTGGGTCCAGTCGGGGTGGGCGAGCGCGGGCCGGCACAGCCACTTGAAGCCGGTCAGCGTCTCTGCGAAGTGGGCGCCGGCCGCCGAAGCGATCGCCGCGCACTGCTGCGACGACACCACGGTGGTGACCACCAACGGGTCGGCCACGCCGTCCGCCGCCGCTCGGCGAAGGCCTCGGGCGCAGAGCAGCGCACCGACTTCGTCGCCGGTCAGCGAGCGCCAGGAGCCGTCAGGGGTCGGGACGGCCACGGCGACCCGGTCCGCGTCGGGGTCGTTGGCCAGCGCGGCCGCACATCCGCTGCTGCGGGCCAGGTCGACGACCATGTCGAGCGTCCCCGGCTCCTCGGGGTTCGGGAACGCCACGGTCGGGAAGTCGGGGTCGGGGTCGCGCTGGGCGACGACCTGGTGCAGGTCGGTGTGGCCGGCGGCGACGAGGACCCGCTCCAGCAGCTCTGCCCCCACCCCGTGCAGCGACGTCAGGGCGAGCGGCACCGTCGGTGAGGCGCCCGGGCCGGCACCGGGGTCGACGGCGACGGCGCGCCCGGCGAGCGCGGCCTCCTCGTACGCATCGGCGGGCCCGCCGACCCGGCAGGTCCCGAGGTTCGTCGTCTCCGCCCCTCGGCCCGGTGGCAGCACCACCCGGATCGCTGCGGCGCGCCCGCCGAGCGGATCTGCCTCCACCGTTGCTGCCATCTCCGCAGCCACCCGGTCGATCTGCTCGGCGATGCGCTCGTCGATCGGCGGCGCGATCTGGGCGCCGTCGGACCAGTACACCTTGATCCCGTTGTCGCTCGCCGGGTTGTGGCTGGCGGTGACCACGACGCCGCCGGCGGCGGAGCGGGCCCGGACGGTGGCGGCGACCAGAGGCGTCGGCACCCCGTCGTCGAACAGGCCGACGGGCA
>JAPXRJ010000344.1:0-2561 GCA_033813615.1 Microthrixaceae bacterium
AGGCGAGTCCCACCGCCGCCTCGGACATGTCCTTCATCTCGACCAGCACGTCGACCGCCCGATCGAGGTCGGTCAGCGCATCGGGCTCGGGCACCTCGGGCGGCTCCCACGTGGGCGCCGCGGCGAGCTCGTGCAAGCGGGTGATGCCGGCCGGTGAGCCGCGCAGGAACAAGACGTCGCCGGGCATGACGATGACGTCGCCGTCGACCTCCTCGATCATCCAGGAGCGGTCACGGCGGATGGCGACGACCCGCATGCCGCACTGGACCGGTATCTCGAGGTCCTTGAGCGGCCGATGCGCCATGTGGGACCCCTCGCGGATCCACACCCGGTGCGAGACCTCGTCCGCGTTCGACAGGTCCGCGATCAGCTCGTTGGGGATCCCCAGGCGATGTGTCACGATCCGGGCGATGTCGAGCGCGGCGTTGCCGATGCCCTCGATGGCCGAGATGACCTGCACGACCGACGCCATGCCTTCGGCCTCGGCCGGGCGACGAACCGCCAGGATGCACACCGCGCGCATCTCCTGGGTCAGGTCGTTGAGACGCTCCTCCAGCTCGCCGAGCTCGTCGGCCATTCCGGGATCGTTGAAGTAGACGGCCGCGTAGGCCAGGTCGACCATGATCTCCGAGGTGTCCTTGGCCTCGGCGAGCATGGCCTTGAGACTTCGTGGTCGATCATCCATGGAAGGCGTTCACCCGATCCTCTCGTCGATGCCGGCTCGGGCGCCGGATCGCTTCCGTTGGGTGGATCAAGGATAGGCCGCGGTGCACACCGCGTCGTGATGTCGGCACGCGATCCGGGCCGGATCGCGCCGATGCCTCGAGCATCACCTCACATGACGACGGCGAGCTGACGGACGTCCGCCAGCAACCGACCGGACGTGTCCCGGATGGAGCCGTGTTCGACCAGGTAGCCATGACGGGCGACCGGGCTGGAGAACCGCACGAAGCACCACGCCGCTGCCTCGCCGTCGGCGTCGCTGCCCGTGAGGCCGTCGGACGGCCGACCGCGGAAGTGCACGGTGAGGTCGACGGTCGGCACGGCGAGCTGCTCGGGCGACCGACTGAACACCGGAGGCATCCACGCGTCGGACATCGCGACGAGCACCACCTCGTCGACCTCGGGCGAGTCGTCCAGTCGAAGCCAACCGGCCGTGTCCGCCGTGGCACCGGGTTCGCCGGCGAAGGGCGCCGCCCCGAACCCCCAGCGCATCTGGTAGCGGGAGCGCATCGGGATGTCTCGCTCGGGATCGATCGGAGCGGGAGCGATCGCGGAGAAGTGGGGAACGTGCGTGCCATCAGGGCGGGCCGGGATGCCGGCGGTCTCCTCGAACGCGATCGGTGCGTCCCGTTCCACGCCGAGCGCGACCAGCGCGATCACCAGCACCCGACCGTCCTGGCTCAGCCGTGCCGATACGTTGCTCACGCTCCGCCCCGTCCGCTCGATCGTGACCTCCACTTCGACCGGACCCTCGACGGGCGGACGGAGGAAGTGGAAGGTCGCGGAGAGGGGCCGACGCGTCGGGTCGGCCACCGCCGCGACGACGGCCCGCAGCACGATCGCCGCCACGTAGCCGCCGTTCGGACCCATCACGATCCACCAACGCGGCGAGATCGTGGCGCCGTAGCGACCGCTGCCCAGCGAGTGCACCGCCGTGTCGTGCTCGAACTCGGTGCCGCCGTCACGCCGGATCACGCCGTCGCCCCCGTCACGATCGCCGCGACTCGGCCTGCACCCCGACTCACGGCCTCCATCCAAGCCGCCCACTTGCACCGTCCACCTACGCCGTCCATGCGACCTGCATACCCGACGCGCCGATCGACGCGCCGATCGACCGTGGTTCGCTCATCGGAGCGCCCGGTGCATCGATCGCACGGCGGGTACCGTGGACGCACCGACCGGGCGGTCCACCCGGGACGTCGAGAGGACCTCATGTCACGCAACCCGATCCTGACCGACAAGGCCTTCGGCCTGGACGGCTCGAACGGCGGCCAGTCACCGGCCCAGGAGTGGCAGCGGGCCCAGAGCATGGGTGCCGGACAGCCCACACCGCCGGCGCCGCCGGGCGCCGCGACCACAGCGACGATGGGCGGTGCCGATGCTGCGCTGTCGCGTGGCGGCGGCTTCGGCGCCGGGATCCCCACGGCGACCGACGGCAAGGTCATGACCATGGGCGGCGTCGCTGCGGCCACGCTGGTGTTCTTCGCGTTCCTGTTCACCGCCGCGGCCGTCGGCTGGACGTCGGTGAGCGTCACCGAGGTCGTCGGCCAGTTCGACCAGAACGGCAACCAGATCTACGACTCGACGATGCAGCGGCCGTGGCTGCTGTTCGTCGCGATGATCGCCGGCCTCGGCCTGGCCGTCGTGACGGCCTTCAAGCCCCGGCTCGCCAAGTTCACCGGCATCGCCTACTCGCTCTGCCAGGGATACCTGCTCGGCGCGATCTCGGCGTTCTACGGCGCCCAGTTCCCCGGCATCGTCGCCCAGGCGATCATCGCCACCCTCGGTGTGTTCCTGATGATGCTGGTCCTGTACGGACTCCGGATCCTTCGAGCCAC
>JAPXRJ010000345.1:0-2549 GCA_033813615.1 Microthrixaceae bacterium
GGCGAGCGGGCGCCTGACCCGCGCAGGGCGAGCGGGGTCAGGCCGAGCGGGTCAGAGCGTGTCGAGCCAGTTCTGGAGCGCGGCCAGGTTCGCTCCGCCGGCGGGCACGTGGTTGCGGTCCGCCGCCGCGATCGGCGCACCGCTGCGGAACCGGTCCACCACGTCGAGGTGCACCCGACCGCCGAGACCGCTGCTCATGGCCACGTCGCGCAGTCGGGTGGCGCCGGTCAGCTCGACGAATCCGTCCTGGTCGCCGTGGATCAGCCACATCGGCGGGTCGTCGGCGTCGAGGTACGTGCTCGGCATCAACGCCGACAGCGGTTCCGCACCAGCCCAGCCCGCCAGGTACCCCAGGCTGTTGCGACCGGCGTCGGCGTCCAACACGCCGGCGAAGCTCACGATGCCGTCCACCCGAGCGCCGGCCGGGAGGTCGCTTCGCCCGGAGTTCCAGACCGTGCCGACGAGCGCAGCGATGGTGGCGCCCGCGGACTCGCCCGCCAGGACGATCCGTGACGGATCCAGCCCGTGCTCGGCGCCGTGTGCCCGCACCCAGGCGACCGCGGCGGCCACGTCGTGCAGTGCGGCCGGGAACAGGTTCTGGCCGATCGACGGAACCGCGAGTCGGTAGTTGACCGGCACGACGCCCCAGCCGTGATCGATCTGGCGCAGGATCGGGGCCATGTTGGACACGCTGGTCTTGTCGCCGGCGCTGAAGCCGCCGCCGTGGACGAACACGATCGTGCCCCGGTCCTCGCCGGCGCGGGAACGGTGGATGTCGAGCATGTGCGACGCATCGCACCACCAGCCGCAGCTCGCGTCGTCGGTGATGTAGTCGATGTTCCGCTCTGACGGCACCAGGTCACCACCCCAGTAGCGCGACAGCGTCTCGAACGGATCCGGATCGGCGACCGACGAGCTCACGGGCGGCGTCGGAGCGCAGGCGGCGGCGACAGCGGCCAACGACACCAGCACGGCGGCCGCCGCGACAGCACGTGCGCCGCGCAGCCGCCGTATCGGCCGCTTGGCTGCCTGCCACGTGGCCTCGGGTCGCGCGGCGTCGGGCATCTGTGCGGACATCGGAGCTTCCTCTCCCGTTCTGGGTCTCCCGGGCACGGGATCGAGAGAGGGGATCGGAGCGTCCCGTCGCAGTCTTGAGAAACGGGTCGCACAACGGGTCCGACGGCCTGCCCGGGCCGACGGCCTGCCCGGGCCGATGACCTGCCCTGACCGACGGCCTGCCCGGGCCGATGACCTGCCCTGACCGACGAGCGTCGCCGACACGACTCGTCGGGTCCTCCGGTTTCGACCCGATCGCGAGGCGGTCCTAACGTGGCGAGGTACCTGCGAACCCGTTCGGCCGAGCGCCGTCGGGCAACGCACTCGAACCCACTTTGACCAATCGAACCCCTGAACCGGGAGGACCCCCCAGTGGCCAACGAGCCCATCCGCGTCGCCGTCACCGGAGCAGCCGGACAGATCGGCTACTCCCTGCTGTTCCGCATCGCCAGCGGTGCGATGCTCGGCGAGGACCAGCCGGTCATCCTGCAGCTGCTGGAGATCACCCCCGCTCTCGGGGCGCTGCACGGCGTGGCGATGGAGCTCGAGGACTGCGCCTTCCCGCTCCTCGCAGATGTCGTCGAGACCGACGACGCGGACGTCGCCTTCGGTGACGCCGGCGTGGCCCTGCTCGTCGGCGCCATGCCCCGCAAGGCCGGCATGGAGCGCGCGGACCTGCTGTCGGCCAACGGCGGCATCTTCAAGCCGCAGGGTGAGGCGCTCAGCCGCTCGGCCAAGAAGGACATCAAGGTCCTCGTCGTCGGCAACCCGGCCAACACCAACGCGCTGATCGCCCAGCGCAACGCGGCGGACCTGGATCCGGGTCGCTTCACCGCCATGACCCGACTGGACCACAACCGGGCGATCGCCCAGATCGCGGGCAAGCTCGACGCCGCGGTGGCCGACGTCAAGAAGATGACGATCTGGGGCAACCACTCCACCACCCAGTACCCCGACCTGTTCCACGCCGAGGTCAACGGGCGCAACGCTGCGGAGCAGGTGAACGACCTGACGTGGATCGAGGACGACTTCATCCCGACCGTCGCCAAGCGCGGTGCGGCGATCATCGACGCACGGGGTGCCAGCTCGGCGGCGTCGGCTGCCAACGCGGCGATCGACCACGTGCGCAGCTGGCACCTCGGCACCGCCGAGGGCGACTGGGTGTCGATGGGCATCCCGTCGGACGGCTCCTACGGCGTGCCCGAGGGCATCATCTCGAGCTTCCCGTGCACCTGCTCCGGTGGCGAGTACTCGATCGTGCAGGGCCTGGAGATCGACGAGTTCTCCCGCACCCGGATCGACGCCTCGGCCGCGGAGCTCCAGGAGGAGCGCGACGCGGTCGCCGAGCTCGGTCTGATCTGACCGGCCCGCCGACGTTCTGCGTGCAACGGGTTCGCCCTGGGCGTGCTGGTGACACACAGAACCGGCCCACTGAGGTTCTGTGTGCACTGGGTTCGCCTGGTGCGCGTGTCTCTTCTCGGGACATCGTGGAC
>JAPXRJ010000346.1:0-2545 GCA_033813615.1 Microthrixaceae bacterium
GTCCGACGCCGGCTCGACCATCGGCTCAGCGTAGACAGCCACTCGTGAGCCAGGCTGCGCAGGGCTTACCCCCGTCCAGCGCTCGTGTTGGTGGTGTCGGACGAGACAGGAAGCAACGCAGTCGGCACGGTCGCGTCGCAGGCGCATTCAGGCGACCTGGCTCGATGACCGGGCCGCGCTCCTGCGACAGCTCTGGGCACCGTGTCTCATCCTCGGTGTGTCTCGGTTTGCGCCAGACTCTGTCGATCAAGGTCCTCATGATCCACAGCCCACTCGTTGGGCCGATGACCCTCCACCCTCTTGCCGCCCGGCTGCGCGAACTTGGATTCGAGGCCGTCGTTCCGGACCTCCGGGAGGCATTGACGGGACCACGTCCTCAGTGGCGCGCGATCCGCGACTTGGCCCTCGCCGCTGCCAGTTCGATCGACGTGATCGTGGCGCACTCCGGTGCCGGTGTCCTGATGCCTTTGCTCGCCGAGCAGTTGAGCCCGAAGGTGGTCGCCTTTGTCGACGCTGTCGTCCCCGGCGATGGGTTGTCTTACCGGGCATCCGACCCGTTCATCGAGTTCGTCGACTCGCTGTCCCACCATGGACTGATGTTGCCGCCGTGGCACGAGTGGTGGGGCGACGACGTCACAGCTCGCCTGAGCCCAGACGCCGATCTACGCCGCCGGATCGAGGCGGACACGCCACGTGTGCCGCGATCGTTCTATGACGATCCGGTGCCGCTGCCGACTGGCTGGATGACGCGTCACGGCTGTTGCTTCCTGCAGCTGAGCCCCGCATATGACGACGACTGCGCGCGAGCCGCCGCTTACGAATGGCCGACAGCTCGAATGGACGGCCAGCATCTCGACGTCGCTGTGAAACCCGTCGCCGTTGGCGAGAGCCTGATGAGCCTCTTCGAACGAGCACAGTCTCACTGAGCCTTGGCCAACGAAACGCCGGAGACGGAGCGGTCTCGGACGTGAGATCGTGGTGCTGTGCAGGATGACGTGGAACAGCCACTCGAGGGTGGATGGCAGACCGACGTCCGTAAGTCTGGCGACGTGGTGTTGCGATCGGCCAAGCCCCAGAGCGAGACCGTCATCGCTCTGTTGGTGCACCTGCGTCGAGCCGGCTTCGACGCCGCGCCGTGTCCGGTGGGCAGTGGCTTCGCGGCAGACGGGCGTGAGCAGCTCAGGTTCATCGACGGTGAGAGCCCTCAGCCCAAGGCGTGGTCGGACGAGGCCGCGTGGCAGGTTGGGCACCTGCTTCGACGACTGCACCACGCGACGGCATCGTTCGTGCCGCCAACCGAAGTGGTGTGGCGGCCGTGGTTCGCTCGCACGTTGCCTGGCCACGCCCCGGTGATCGGTCATGGCGACCTCGGCCCCTGGAACATCCTCGCCCGTGACGGTCTGCCGGTGGCCTTCATCGATTGGGACAACGCCGGCCCCGTCGATGCGCACTGGGAGCTGGCGCAAGTTGGCTGGTTGAACGCGCAGTTGCACGACGACGACGTCGGCGACTTGAACGACCTTCCGCCCGCGGCCGCCCGCGCCCGACAACTGGCTCTGATCGTCGATGGCTACGAACTCGGAAGGTCGGACCGGGCCGGCTTCGTGGACAAGCTCATAGAGTTCGCCATTCGCAGTGCGCGTGAGGAGGCGGCCGGGTACGGAGTCGGTCCCGACACCGTGAGCCCCGCAGCCGATGGGTTCCCAGTCCTGTGGGGCGTTACCTGGCGCGCCCGAGCCGCTGCGTGGATGCTCGACCATCGCCGCCTACTCGACAACGCCATCGGCCGTTGACGAGGTTCCGTCGGCGCTTTCTCCGCAGCTGACAGGGCTGGGTTGCATCACAGCCAAGCTCACGCGGGCGAATCCCCGTCGCCGCCGGAGACGTTGTGTCGGCTGTCTCCTTCGCCGACGACCTCAGCCAGCAAGGCCCGAAGGCGTGTGCGGAGCCGCGCCGCAGCATCGTCCTGCAGGCGTTCGGCCAGGGTTCCGACAGCAGCGCCTCCAGGTCCGAGCTCCCGCCACAACACCAGGCGCAGATCGCGAAGCGTTGCGCTGTGATCGAAATCGGACGGCTCGACGCCCTCGGCGGCGGCGATCTCGAGACAGCGCCAAAGGTCCTCGGCGTCTCGCCACTCTGTGCGCACTCCCCGGACGAGTGCCTTCATGGCCAGGGTCCCGATCGCGTCGGGTAGCACCACGGTCGCCCCGAGTCGGGTGCCGTCCGTGAGTCGAAGCTCAGCGTCGACCTTGATGGCCGGCCGGCGCAGTGCTTCGGCGAGGCCCGGCACCTCGGTTGTCACGACATCTCCTACCGTGACCGTGTCGCGGGCACGCGAGCGGTACGCAGGCACGAGCAAGTCGACGGCCGCGACTCGGCGCTCATCGAGTTGCCGTTCCCATCGGTTGCCGAAGACCTTGTGGTAGCCGAGGCGCTCGATCGCCTGAACGAGGTCGGGTCGACGGAGCACGTGCGGTGGGACGCCGAAGTCCGCGTCGCCCGTCGCTCGCAGCGGGAGGTCGAGTCCGAGTCGTTGGATGTGCAG
>JAPXRJ010000347.1:0-2541 GCA_033813615.1 Microthrixaceae bacterium
GTCTGGAAGAGCGGCTCGGTCGCGGCCGACACCGGCGTTCGGCGTGCAGCGTGATCCAGCTCGTCGAGCGGCCGACCGTGCAGGTCCGCGACCTTGCCACCGGCTTCGTCGATCAGCAGCGCGGCGCCGAGGAAGTCCCACGGACCGAGCGCGTCCTGAGCGCAGTCCACCGTGGCGTCCACCGAGCCGTCGGCCACCGAGCACAGGTCGAGCGCAGTGGCACCGAGCGCCCGGTACTGGCGCCAGCCCAGATGACGGTTCGCGTACCCGTTGAGGACGACGAGCGCCTCGTGGACCGACGCGACGCCGGACGTGGTGACTGCGACGCCGTCGCGCCAGGCGCCGCCGCCACGCGTCGCGGAGTACCGCGTCCCGGTGGCCAGGTTCACCACGAGCGCCGCCAACGGTCCGCTCTCATCGACCGCGCACAGGCTCGTCGCGTACCACGGCAGTCCTCGGCTGGCGTTGGTGGAGCCGTCGACGGGGTCGACCACGACGGTCAGGCCCGCTCCTCGATCCTCCAAGCCGGACTCCTCGCTGAGGACGCCCACGCCCCCGGCGCGCAGCACCCGCAGCGCTGCCGCATCCGCCACCAGGTCGATCCGGTACTGACCGGGGCGCTCCCCACGGTCCCGCCATCTCGCCGACGGAGCGGACCCGCCGCGGTCGGCGCGCAGCGCCTCGTCGACCGCGGCCACGGTGCGTTCGAGCAGATCCTGCACCCGGCGCACGGCACGGGCGTCGGGAACGGCGGGGTTCACAGTTGCGAGGGTACCGGTCCCCTCGCAACGTGGTTTCTCACCGGGACGATCGGCTGGCAATCTGGTGGGTGATGGCAGTCATCGACGTCGCCGGATTCGTGGCGGACCTCAAGAACCATGCGGCCGACCACGGCTTCCACATCCACGACGAGCGGCACTTCGTCGAGACCTACTCCATGCGCCAGGCATGGGAGGTCGACCTGCACCCCGAAGAGGCGTGCGGCGGACCGGTCGAGTTCCACCTCGCTGTCGAGGTCGACCCACGGGTGGTGCTCGCGTTCGAGGACCTGGTCCTGGAACTCCCCGAAGGCGACGAGCCCGACGACGTCCACCACCTCCCGATGACCTTCACGTGGTCGCTGCCACCGCTGCCGCACTGTCCCGACCTGCTGCTGCTCGCCACAGAGCTCGCCGGCATCGGCGGTCCCGACCTGCCGCTCGAGGTCTCCGCTGTCGACTCGTTCCAGAGCGTAACCGACCCCTCGGAGCGGACCCTCACCGTCGTCGCCCGCGTGCCGGTCAGCCTGAGCCAGGTCTACATGGGCGACGAGATGCTCTGCGACGCGCTCGAGCGGTGCCTCGAGGTCAGCCGCTACCTGCTCGACGGCGCGCCGTCCTGGCTCGACGGCGAGTAGCGAGCGCTCCGGCGCTAGGAGCAGGGCGGCGACGAGCGACGGACGACATCCCGTCCGATCTCGCGCTTCACCGCCTGGCGGAGGTGCTGCGCCATCTCCCGTTCGGATTCCACGCTGCTGCTCAGGTGCCATTCGACGACCCCACCGTGCTCGACGACCTGCTGGTCGATACGCCAGGGGGCGAGTCGGTGTTCGACACCGACCACGTGTCCGTGGTCGAGGCCTCGGGTGGTGGCATAGAAGTGCTTCGTCTCCATGCACTGGGCCCTTCCCCGAATCGAGACATGTGAAACCCGTCACCGGATTTCGAGGAGGGCCGGGTGACCGGCGCGGCACCGGTCAGGGGTACGACGGCGATCGCTGCTACTGCAGGGTTGGTGGGCCGGCCGGGGATCGAACCCGGGACCGAGCGATTATGAGTCGCCTGCTCTGACCACTGAGCTACCGGCCCGCCGGGAGCGTACCGGCCGCCTGAGCTCATCCCGCCGAACCGGCAGGCCTACACCGTGCCGTCACGGACGATCGCTGCGATCACCCGCAGCAGCAGCACCGCGCCGAGGGCCAGGCCACCGGCGCCCAGCAGCTCGACGAGCTGCGTGTCGCCGCCCACCGTGGGTCCGACGTCGGTTCCCATCAGCAGAACCGACACCACGCCCAGGCCGACGCCGATCAACGAGAGTAGCGTCCGGTTCCACATGGTTCGGATGAAGCGGGCTTCGTCCTCGCTGGCCACGGTTCGGATCTGCAGCGAACCCCGCGAGGCCAACGCCAGGGTGCGCCCGACGTCGGCCGGGAGCCTGCGCAGCACCGGCAGCTCGCCGACCAGCGCGTCGGTCAACTGCTCCTGCGGGTCGCCCTGCGATCGCTCCTCTGCCTCCTTCTGGGCGAGGTCCTTGCCGGCGGCCACCACCGAGAACCCGGGGCTGAGCACCCCGAGCGTCCCGTCCAGCGTGACCAACGCCCGCATGAGCACCACGAGGTCGCCGGGAAGCGTGATCTCGAACTGGCCGAGCACCGGTATCAGGTCCGCGAGCACCCGCACGTCCACGGAACCACCCGCGCCGAGGTGGTCGGCCAGCAACCGGGCCAGCGCCCGTTCGAGCTTGTCCCGTGAGACGAACGCGCCCACGTCCGCGACCCGCTCG
>JAPXRJ010000348.1:0-2525 GCA_033813615.1 Microthrixaceae bacterium
GCGCTGGTGCCCGCACTCCGGGCGCTCTACTCCGAGGGCGCCGCAGCCTCGTCGACCACGACCACGACCACGACAGCGCCAACTCGAGCTGGGGCCGACTGATCAGCCGATGCCGAGCCCGTGCAGCAGCGGGCCGTTGAGCCACACCGCCAGCAGTCCGCCGAGCGCGAGGGCCGGACCGAACGGGAAGCGGGTGCCCTTGTCGGCGATGATCGACGCCAGGCCCATCACCAGGCCGATCAGGCTGCCGAACAGCAGCCCGTAGATCGGGAACAGCGGATGGATCCAGCCCAGGAAGAGGCCGAGGAGGAACATCAGACGGACGTCGCCGAAGCCGAGCTTGCCCGGCGCCGCGAGCCACAGGAGGAAGAACAGCACGAAAGACCCGACTCCGCCGATGAGCGCAGACAGGATCGCGTCGGGTGCGCCGATCACGAACGACATCGCGGAGATCAGGACGAACCCGACCGCGGCGCCGACCCATGGCATCCACCACGGGATCAGCCAGATGCGAAGGTCGATGAACGCGACCGCAGCGAGCACCACGACCAGCCACAGGTAGGGCAGCGCGATCCAGCCCGAGTTGATCGTGGCCACCGTGAGCACCATGGCGATCGGAACGAAGAGCTGCAGCATCGGCACGGTCGACGCCACAGAGGTCCCGCACTCGGGGCAGCCCCGGAACCAGCTGACGATCGGGACGACATCCGCGGGCCGGTACACGTGGTGGCAGTTCGGGCAGCGGGCCTGTCGGAACTCGGCGCGGATCACCGGCGGCGGCGCGTCGGCCGACCCGACCTCCGCAGCGATGTCCCGGGGGGTCATCGGCCGCAACTCCTTGTACCGGTGGACCGGCACGGTCAGCTGCCAGCCCACGACGGTGCCGATGAGCGCGGTGAGGAGGATGGCCACGACGGTCATCGGATCCCATCGGCGGCGGCGGTCGGTTCCTGAAGGGTCAGGCCACCTCGTTCCAGCGACGTCAGCGCGCTCCACCTGCGGTCGTGCCGATGACGGGCTGCGCCAGTCGGAGGCGCTCGTCGTAGCCGGGGTCCCACGGCAGCCGCCCGTTGCGGTCGGGCCACACGAACTGCAACGCCGACCACCCCGGGCCCGAGGACTCCGTGAACGGTGGGACGCCGCCGAGCAGCGCGGCCCCGTCGGGGAAGAGGCGGCCGTGCTCGGACAGGTCGATCGGGAGCAGTGCACAGGGCAGGTCGTTCTCCAGCAGGCCCACGAAGACCGCGTCGACGGGCAGCTCGACACCGCCGGCGTGCTGGTCGGCGATCATGCCGAGCAGGCCGCGGGCGGCCACGGCGCGGAGCCCGAAGATCGCCACCTCGGGTCGTCCGAACGCCGAGCTGAAGCCGATCGTGTAGGTGTAGCCGGCCCTGGCCGGCGGACCCACGTGTGCCTCGACGGGAACGGCAACCCAGCCCTGGTCCTCGATGACCCAGGCCAGCTTGTCGAGGTGGTCCATGTTGCGGTCGGGGAACACGTCGTCGGTCACGAGTCGGCTCCGTCGTCGGGCGCTCGGCGGTGCTCGACCATCGCTGCGAGTGCGGTCCGGTCGAGCTTGGCGGCGGTGCTGAGCGGCAGCTGGTCCACCACGACGATGCCCTCCGGCAGCTTGTGGCGGGCGATGCGCTCGCGGCCGTGGTCGCGCAGCTCGTCGAGCGTCGGTGGTGCCGCGGCGTCACGGGGGACGACCACCGCCACGCCCACCTCGCCCAGGACGTCGTCGGGCCGCGGGCTGATCGCCAGCGCGGCGACCGCCGGATGGTCCGAGAGCGCGGCCTCGACCTCTTCGGGGAAGACGTTGTAGCCGCCCCGGACGTACATGTCGGTGCGTCGGCCGGCCAGCACGAAGCAGCCGTCGTCGCGGCGAACCGCCAGGTCGCCGGTTCGCAGCCAGCCGTCGTCGGTCAGCGCTCGGGCCGTGGCCTCGGGGTCCCGCCAGTAGCCGGCCATGACGGCGGGTGATCGGATCTGCAGCTCGCCGGTCTCGCCATCGGGAAGCGCTCGGTCCGCTTCGTCGGCCACCCGGGCCTCGACGCCGTCGCGAGGTCGACCGATCGTGTGCAGCGCCTCGTCGTCGGGAGCGTCGAACGCGGTGCCGAGGCCCACGCCGCCGGACTCGGTCGACGAGTAGCGGATGGAGTAGTCGGCACCGAACCGCGCCCGTGCCTCGCTCACCAGCCCGGGCGGCGACGGTGCCCCGCCGGCGATGATCGCCGTGACCGCACCGAGGTCGAGCGAGTCCATCAGCTCCGAGCGGAGCATGAGTGCGAGCTGCGGCGCCACGACACCGATCGTCGGCATCCGCTGCTCGGCCACGAGCGCGAGCGCCTGCTCAGCCCGCCACGGGTCGAGCACGTGCAGGGTGGACCCGGTGCGCAGGTACCACGGCAGCTTGAGCGCCATGCCGACGTGGGCGAACTGGGTGGAGGCGAGCATGGCCGATCCGCCGTCCCATCGGTCCTCCGCCCCAGGGCCGAGGTCGAGCGCCTGGACCGCCCGCTGGT
>JAPXRJ010000349.1:0-2523 GCA_033813615.1 Microthrixaceae bacterium
GGATGCGCTGGGCCCGGACCGCCTCCTGATCGCACACGACGACGGGGACCGGTGACACCCCGGCCTGGCGCAGGAGGGCGTCGATCTCCGTGACGGCGGTGTCGAGCAGCGAGCGCTCCATCGATGCAGACGTGTCGATGACGACGGCGACCGACGGGCTGCGACGCCGGGTCCCCGGTCGCAGGACGCCCACGTCCGCGTCGCCTCGGCGGTCAGGGCGCGTCCAGTCGATCTCGGCCCAGCGTGCTGCGGCGCGCAGGTCGCGGCGAACCGACGCCCGCAGCAGCTGGACCCACGGCACCTGCGGTTGGAGCAGCGCCGCGGCCCAGCGCACCAACCCGGGCGACACGGTGTCGCCGTGATCCGCGGCCGCGGTCACGTCATGGGCCACCGCCCGTCGCACGGCATCCGCTCCGAGGGGATCCAGCCCCTCGTCGGGCTGGTCGGGTTCCTCCTCGATCTCGATCGGGTGGGCGCGACCGCCGGCTCCGGACCCACAGGAGCGATCGGGTCCGTCACCGTCGGGTGCGGACAGGCTGCGGTAGTACTCCTCCTCGAACCCGCCGACGCGGCACCGGAGGTGGTGCGGCAGCAACGGATCGGGGATCGGGAGGCCCTCGGCCACGAGGTCGTCGTTGATGGCGGCATCGGCGGCCAGGTTCCACGCGTGATGGCGCGGTCCGGTCGCCCCGATCCTCAGGCCGCGGTCGTGGTGGTCTCGGACCAGGTGGTGCGCCTCGTGCACGAGCACCGCCGCGGTCGCCGCCACTCCCCACTCCCGAGCCACCTCGAAGTCGATGTACAGCCGCCACCATCGGTCGACCGAGAAGGTCCCGTGCCCCGCGCTCGACACCGGGACCATCGCGAACAGCGCGGCGGCGAGGTACGGCTGGTCGCGGGCGGCGCGGAGGCGCGCTGCTGCGAACAGCTCAGCGTCTGCGCCGGTGGGCGGGTCGATCCTGGTGCTGGCGACCATGGCGGGCTGCAACCTGTTCGGCGCTGTCGCTCAGACCAGCTCGGCGGCGCGCAGCAGCGGTGCGAACGCGGCGACGGTCCGGGGTGCGGGCCAGTCGCGCTGGCGGAGCTCCACCAGCGATGTGGCCGACATCGCTGCCACGTCGGCCCGACCTGCGCCGCAGGCCACCTCGAGCACGTCCCACGCAGCCTCCCACCGCTCCTGGCTGGGGTCGCCCGCCACCGCGGTGGCCACGCCTGCGAGTGCCGCGAGCAGCAGATCGATCCGGGCGTCGGTCGGGAGCAGCGTCGGATCGATGAGCAGCGCCTCGGGGTCGGGCAGGTCCATGGAGTCAGCGAAGCGGAGCAGCTCGATGGCCGGACCCTGACCGACGAGGCCGGACACCAGCAGTCGACGGACTTCGGGGTGGGCGCCGGCCGCGTCGCTGGCCGCCGCCACCCGGTGCGCTGCGTCCCAGGTGCGTGGCGACGGCCAGGCTCGGCCCTGTCCGACGGCGTCGGCCGGGACCTGCCGCAGGTTCGAGGGGCGGGCGCTCACGAAGGCGACCACGGTCGCCCGCCAACGGTCCACGAACGCGGACCGGTGCTCGGCCACGATCGGCACGTCCCGAGGTGCCCAGCCACGGAGCATGCCGGTGCTCCAACCGGCGACGGTCGCCTCCCACTCCAGATGGCAGAACCGGTTGGCGAGCGGTGCCGACAGGTCGTCGCCGCCGGCGGACAGCTCGGGCGGGTTGGCTGCTGCGACGAACGAGACGGTGTCGGGGAGACGCAGGTCGCCGACGTGGCGTTCCAGCACCACACGCAACATGGCGGCCTGCACCGAGGGTGACGCGGTGCTCAGCTCGTCGAGGAACACGACCGTGCCCGGCCGCTCGACGCAGTCGGTCGCCCAACGCGGGGGAGCGAAGGTCACCGAAGAGCCGTCCCGCAGCGGAAGGCCCGCGAAGTCCGATGCCTCCCGCACGCTGCCGACCACGACCTCGCACGGGCGGCCGAGCTGGTCGGCAACGGACTCGACCAGGCGGGTCTTGCCCTCGCCCGGACCTCCCCACAGCAGCACCGGCTCGCCGATCTGGACCGCGATCGCCAGCGCCGCCCTCACGTGGTGCCCGTGGTCGGACCCCTTCGCCGGCGGCGCCGATCGGCTTGTCCCCGACCGACCTGCCCCCACCCCTGGCGCTCCCTCCCGACCTGTCCCCGCCCCTGGCACTCCTGACCCCGGCACATGCACTCAGAACCCTCCCAGCTCCCGAACGAACACCAACCGACCCATACGAACACGCGTTCGCTGTCACCGCAAGGGGGTTTCGCGGCCGGGCGGTGAGCGCTCGCCGGGGTACCGTCCGGGCGTGAACGCCGCGCCACCCGGCAACGATCAGCCCGAGCCCGGTTCCGTCCCGCTGCGACGGGAGGACCTGCTGCGGGATCGTCGGCTGGTGCGCCTCGTCGACGAGCTCGACGACGCCGGCTTCACCTTCACCGGGCCCTCGTCGCTCACCCAGACGATCCTCACCGAGATCGACTACGCCGTGCGGCCGCGGATCC
>JAPXRJ010000350.1:0-2506 GCA_033813615.1 Microthrixaceae bacterium
GACCACGCCCGGCGCACCCACAACCTCAACCTCGCCAACTGGGTGCCCGACCTGTTCATGGAGCGGGTGGAGCAGGACTGGCAGTGGTCGCTGTTCGACCCCAAGAAGGTCCCGCACCTGGTCGACCTGTACGGCGACGAGTTCCGCGACGCGTACATCAAGGCTGAGAACGACGGTCTGTTCGAGCGCCAGATCCCGGCCCGCCAGCTCTACCAGCGCATGATGCGCACGCTCGCGGAGACCGGCAACGGCTGGATGACGTTCAAGGACGCCTCCAACCTGAAGTGCAACCAGACCGGCACCAGCTCGGCCGACGGCACCCCGAACGTGGTGCACCTGTCGAACCTGTGCACCGAGATCCTCGAGGTCACCAACCAGGCCGAGACCGCCGTGTGCAACCTGGGCTCGGTGAACCTCGGCGCCATGGTCCACCCCGGGCCCGACGGCACGCCGGCGTTCGACTTCGACCGCCTGGCCGAGGTCGTGCGCCTGGCCGTCCCGTTCCTCGACCGCGTGGTCGACATCAACTTCTACCCGACCGGCGCGGCGGGCAACTCGAACGCCAAGTGGCGTCCGGTCGGCCTGGGGCTCATGGGCCTGCAGGACGTGTTCTTCCAGCTGGGCCTGCCGTTCGACTCCGACGCGGCGCGCGACCTGTCCACCCGTATCTCGGAGGAGATCTACTTCAGCGCTCTGACCGCGTCGTCGGACCTGGCCGAGCGCGACGGCGCGCACGACGGCTTCGCCGAGACCCGAGCGGCCAAGGGTGAGCTGCAGTTCGACCTGTGGGGCGTGACGCCGACCGATCCGGCCCGTTGGGAGGCGCTCAAAGCCCGCATCGGCCAGGTCGGCCTGCGCAACTCGCTGATGATCGCCATCGCCCCGACGGCCACCATCGCGTCGATCGCCGGCTGCTACGAGTGCATCGAGCCGCAGGTGTCGAACCTTTTCAAGCGCGAGACGCTCTCGGGCGAGTTCCTGCAGATCAACAACTACCTGGTCCGCGAGCTGCAGGCCCGCGGGCTGTGGACCGACTCGGTCATCGCCGCCATCAAGCGCGACGAGGGCTCGGTCCAGGGCATCGAGGCCATCCCGGCCGACGTCCGGGCCGTGTACCGCACGGCGTGGGAGCTGCCGATGCGGGCGTTGATCGACATGGGCGCCGCCCGCGGCGCCTACATCGACCAGTCCCAGTCGCTGAACCTGTTCATGGAGTCGCCGACGATCGGGAAGCTGTCGTCCATGTACGTCCACGCATGGAAGTCGGGTCTGAAGACCACCTACTACATGCGCTCCCGGCCGGCGACGCGGATCAACAAGACGACGTCCTCGGCGACGACCTCGACGACACCCGACGGAGCGGGTCCGAGCGGCGGCGGTGAGCCGGCACCGGTGCCGAAGCCCGCTGCCGAGGCCAAGACCTACACCGACGAGGAGGCGCTCGCGTGCTCCCTCGAGAACCCCGACGCCTGCGACGCCTGCCAGTGACGGTCCGATCCCGTCTCGCCGGCCGCTGAGTCCACCCCCGAACGCCACCTGTCCGCCCTCTGCACGCCCTCTGCACGCCCTCGCCCCAGGAGCATCGCGCCCACATGTCGTTGAACGAAGCAGTCGCCTACCACCTTCCCGATCCCGCCACCGTGGCCGAGCCGGGCGTCGGGCCCGGCCAACCCGGGCCCGAGCAGGGCGCCGTCGCCGGCAACCTGCTCGATCCCGGCTTCCACCTCACGTTGCGGCCGATGCGCTATCCGCAGTTCTACGAGATGTACCGCAACGCCATCCGCAACACCTGGACGGTGGAGGAGATCGACTTCTCCGACGACCTGACCGACCTGCAGCGCAAGCTGCTCCCGGCGGAGCGGCACCTCATCAACCGGTTGGTCGCGTTCTTCGCGACGGGCGACTCCATCGTGGCCAACAACCTGGTGCTGAACCTCTACCAGCACATCAACACGCCTGAAGCCCGCATGTACCTGAGCCGTCAGCTGTACGAAGAGGCGCTGCACGTCCAGTTCTACCTGACGCTGCTCGACACCTACATCCCGGACCAGGCCGAGCGGGCCCAGGCGTTCGCGGCGATCGAGAACATCCCGTCGATCCGTCGCAAGGGCGAGTTCTGCTTCAAGTGGATCGACTCGATCAACAGCCTCGACCAGCTGCGCACCCGTGAGGATCGCAAGCAGTTCCTGTTGAACCTGATCTGCTTCGCTGCGTGCATCGAAGGCCTGTTCTTCTTCGGTGCGTTCGCCTACGTGTACTTCCTCCGCTCCAAGGGGCTGCTCAACGGGCTCGCGGCCGGCACCAACTGGGTGTTCCGAGACGAGTCGTGCCACATGAACTTCGCGTTCGAGGTCATCGAGCAGGTGCGCCGCGAGGAGTCCGACCTGTTCGACGCGGATCTCCACGCCCGGGTCGCCGAGATGATCGGCGAGGCCGTCGAGTGCGAGTACGGCTTCGCCGAGGACCTGCTGAGCCAGGGCATCGCCGGAATGTCGCTCGTCGACAT